>CAXTEX010000026.1:0-23362 GCA_964243445.1 uncultured Caulobacteraceae bacterium
CAGCACCAGCAGCACCTCGCTGGCGCGCACCAGCCCGCGGAGCTGGGCCAGCAGCCCGCGCGCGCGGGCCGACGACGGGGCGCGGATCGGCAGGCCGGACGCCGGGGCGCCGGGCGCCCCGCGCTTGCCGAGGGCCGGGCTCTCGCCGAGGACGCTCATCGCTCGGGCGTCGCCGCGGTTGCGTCCCTCATGCGGCGTCGTCCAGCTCGGCGGCGTCGACGCCCGGCGCGCCCTCCAGCGCCAGCCGGATCGGCCGCCAGGCGCGCCGGTGGATCGGACAGGGCCCGAGCAGGCGCAGCGCCTCCACGTGGACGGGCGCGTTATAGCCCTTGTGCGAGGCGAAGCCGTAGCCGGGGTAGGTCTGGTCCAGCTCCGCCATCAGCCGGTCGCGGGCGGTCTTGGCCAGGATGGACGCCGCGCCGATGGACAGCGACAGGGCGTCGCCGCCCACCACCGTCTTCACCGGGCAGGGCAGCTTGAAAGCGTAGTTGCCGTCCACCAGCGCATGGGCGGCGGCGACCTGCAGGCCTTCGACCGCGCGGTGCATGGCCAGGCCGGTGGCGTGCAGGATGTTCAGCTCGGCGATCTCCTCCACCGAGGCGAAGGCCACGCACCAGGCCAGAGCGCTGGCCTTGATCTCGGTCTCCAGCCGCTCGCGGGCCTTGGCGGTCAGCTTCTTGGAGTCGTCGATGCCCGCCGGGATGCAGCGCGCGTCCAAGATCACGGCGGCGGCTGAGACGGGTCCGGCCCAGGGACCGCGCCCGGCCTCGTCCACTCCGCAGACGGGCGGCGGATGCAGCGCCTCAAGGCTCAGAGTCGGGGCGCTGGCCGCCTTGGCGACGGCGGCTTTCGCGGGCGGCTTGGGTCCTTGGCGCACGCTCAAGGCCATACGCCGCGTCGCGCCGCTGCGGAAGCGCGCCCCATCGTCGCCGAAACCCAAACCCGCCCGCCCCGCTTATCCCTGTCATAGGAGACCCTCCCCATGGCTCAACACGACACCCCGACCCACTCCGGCAAGACGATCAGTTCGCTGCGGGTGGACGCCTATGAGCACGGCGGGATCGTGGTGAAATCCCGTGCGGTGGACGCGGAGGGATGGCTCGATCCCGTCTACTCGGCGGGCGGGGACAACACCTCGCCGCCGCTGGAGTGGAGCGGGGTGCTGGAGGCGGAGAGCTATGTGCTGATCGTCCAGGACCCGGACGCGCCGCGGGACGAGCCGGTGACCCACTGGGTCATGTGGGACATCCCCGGCAAGGCGACGACGCTCCCGGCCAACCTCGGCGACAAGGTGCATCCGCAAGCCATGCCCGAGGCGATCCAGGGGTTGAACAGCCATGGGGGTCACGGCTGGACCGGCATGGCCCCGCCGCTGGCCCATGGCCTGCACCACTATCACTTTCAGCTGTTCGCGCTCAGCAAGCGATTGGGCTTCCGGCCGGACACCTCGCTGGAGCATCTGGTGGAGGCGCTGAAAGGCACGACCATCGCGAAGGGCGAGCTGGTCGGCCTGTTCGAGACCCCCGACCTGCCGGCGGGAAGCTGACCGTACCTTCCAAAGACCGTTTCATGACGAAAAGTTAATGGGTCAAAGACGGTCGTCCGCGCCATGGGTCGGGGACTGGCCACCGGAGCTCCCCGTCCCATGAAGAAGACTGTCTGGCTCGCCGCCTCCTGCGCGGCCGTCCTTTGCGCAGGGGCGTCGCACGCCCAGACCGGCGCAGCCATCGTGGTGCCGCCGACGCCGCACTACGGGACCTGGGGCTTCGACACCGCGGGCGAGGACAAGGCGACCAAGCCCGGCGACGACTTCTTCGGCTACACCGACGGAGACGCCGTCTCCAAGATCGTCATTCCGTCCGACCGCACAAACTTCGGCGCCTTCGCCATGCTGGCCGAGCTGTCGGAGGCGCGCGTCCACGCCATCCTCGAGCAGTCCGCGCAGTCCGCGCCCCTGGAGCCGGCCGCGTCGCCTCAAAAGATCGGCGCCTTTTATCGCGCCTTCATGGACGAGGGTCGGGCCGACGCTATGGGCGCCGCGCCGCTGAAGCCGGACCTGGACGCCGTGCGCGCCGCGCCGGACAAGGCCGCCTTGGCTGCGCTGATGGGGCGCGCCAACGACGGCTTCTTCGCCTCGGTGATCGACGTCGGCATCTCAACCGACGCCAAGAACCCCGACCACTACGCGGTGCAGGTCGACCAGTCCGGGCTCGGCCTGCCCGACCGCGACTATTATCTACAGCCCAGCTTCGCCGCCAAGAAGGCGCTCTATCAGGCCTATGTGGCCCAACTGCTCGGGCTGGTCGGCTGGCGCGACCCGTCGGGCTACGCCGCCAAGATCGCGGCCTTCGAGACCCAGATCGCCCAGGTCAGCCTGCCTCGCCAGGACGAGCGCGACCCCGACAAGCTCTACAATCCCATGACGCTGAGCGAGCTTGAGGCGGGCGCCCCGGGCTTCGAGTGGCGCCCGTTCATGCGCTCCGCCGACCTGCAGGGCGCAAGCCGCGTGATCGTGGAGCAGAAGGCCGCCGTGGCCGCCATAGCGGCCCTCTACGACAAGACTCCGCTGGACGTGCTGAAGGCGTGGGAGGCGTTCCACATCGCCGACAGCGCCGCGCCCTACCTCTCCGCCCCCTTCGTGCAGGCGGCGTTCGAGTTCCACAACAAGGGGCTGGCGGGGCAGCCGCAGCTGCAGGCGCGCTGGAAGCGCGCCGTGCGCGCGGTGGACGGCGGCATGGGCGAGGCGGTAGGCGAGATCTACGTCGCCCGCTACTTCCCGCCGGAGTCCAAGGCCAAGATGCAGCAGCTGGTCGCCGACCTGAAGCTCGCCTTCCGCCATCGGATCGAGAACCTGACCTGGATGGGACCGGCCACCAAGCAGGAGGCGTTGAAGAAGCTGGCCGGCTACACGATCAAGATCGGCTATCCCGACCACTTCCGCGACTACTCGGCCCTGGTGATCCGCTCCGACGACCTGACCGGCGATGTCGAACGGTCGCAGGCCTTCGAGTGGACGCGCCAAGTGCGCCGGCTGAACGGCCCGGTGGACAAGTCCGAATGGGGCATGACGCCCCAGACGGTGAACGCCTACAACAACCCGCTTTGGAACGAGGTGGTGTTCCCGGCCGCCATCCTGCAGCCGCCCTTTTTCGACCCGCACGCCGACCCGGCGGTCAACTACGGGGCCATCGGCGGGGTGATCGGCCACGAGATGACCCACGGCTTCGACGACGAGGGCAGGAAGTTCGACTCCACCGGGCGGCTGCGCGACTGGTGGACGGCGGAGGACGCCACGCGCTTCCAGGCCCGCGCCGACAAGCTGCAGGCGCAATACGACAGCTATGCGCCCCTGCCCGGCGCCCATGTGAACGGCAAGCTGACCGAGGGCGAGAACATCGCCGACTCAGGCGGGATCAACCTGGGCATGGACGCCTACCACGCCTTCCTGGAGGGCCGTCCCGCGCCGGTCGTGGGCGGCTTCACCGGCGATCAGCGCGTGTTCCTGGGCTGGGCGCAGGTCTGGCGGGGCAAGACGCGCGACGACGCGCTCCGTCAGCGGCTGGTCACCGATCCCCACTCGCCGGAGCGGTTCCGCGTCAATGGCGTGGTGCGCAATGTGGACGGCTGGTACGCCGCCTTCGACGTGAAACCCGGCGAGGCGCTTTATCTCGCTCCGGCCGAGCGCGCGCATATCTGGTGACGGGAGGGGGGACGGCGCGATCCGTCCCCGCCCCTGGCCGCGCGTAACGACCTTGCACCGCCACGACGAAAGCCGCCGCGTCAGTTACGCGGCGGCGACAATCTCATGGCTTTGAATAAAGGGGCGTTTCCTCCCTGAAACGCCGGAGGTTCGTGCGTCTTCGCGCCGTCGCCTTCGCAAATCCGACCAAACGGCAAAAGCGCTGGCGAGTCAACGCGACACGTTGGAAGATCGACGATCGAACCATATTCCAGACCTGAGCGGCCCGCGCCTTTGACTTAATTGTCAAATTCCCCGGGTAGCAAGGTCCGGTACTGATCGGCCGTCTGCATGTCGAAGCTGCAGAAGACGAGGCGGTCGAACATCGTGGGTCGACGGGTCGCAAAGGCGCTGACCGTCTCGACCGCGACCTTGGCGGCGAGGTCCGCCGGATACCCATAGGCGCCCGTGGAGATGGCGGGAAACGCCATGCTCCTGGCGCCGGCCTTCTCGGCCGCCTTGAGGCAGGCTGTGTAGCAGTTCTCCAGAAGCTCCGCTTCGCCGGCGTCGCCGCCTCGCCATACGGGTCCCACCGTGTGGATCACCCAACGCGAGGGCAGCCGAAAGCCGGGGCTGACCCGCGCCTCGCCGACGGGACAGCCGCCGAGCTTGGCGCAGAACGCCCTCAGTTCAGGGCCGGCGCTGCGGTGGATGGCTCCATCCACCCCGCCGCCGCCGAGCAGGCTCGAATTGGCGGCGTTGACGATGACGTCCAGCGCCAGGGTGGTGATGTCGGCTGTGACAACCGCGAGCTCGATAGTTGCGTTCATGGCGCAACGACTCCCGACCGCCGTCCGACGTTCCGCATGACGGCCCGGCAACTGCCATGACGGCGAAGTTCGGGCGGTCAGCGGATGACGGACGGCGTTCGCCGCTCTAGGCTGAGGGCGAGAGGACGCCCCTTTGACGGACACGCGCTTCAGACGGCGGGCCAAGCGCCCGCGGGCCTATCTGGCGACGGCGATCCTGGCGGCGCTCGCCTGGGCGTCCGGCGTCGCGGGCCTGCTCCTGCAATCGCACCCGTAAGCGTCGGGCAGGGCTTCTCAGCGATACTGTTGGATGCGGGTGGTGCGCAGGCCGGCGAGGCCGTGACGCTCTATGGACTGCTGCCAGCCGACGAACTCCTCGTCGGTGAGCTTGTAGCGGCGGCAGGCGTCCTCCATGGTCAGCAGCCCGCCGCGAACGGCCGCCACCACCTCGGCCTTGCGCCGGATCACCCAGCGCGCGGTGTCGGCCGGCGGCAGGTCGTCCAGCGTCAGCCGCGCGCCCGTAGGGCCCACCACATAGCGTTCGCCCTTGGCGTCGACCCGTTGTGCTTGGAGCATTTCTATGCCCTCCCGATCACCTGCAGATCACAAGATAACGCAGGTCGCATAACGGGCGTTTAACGCCATTAGTAAAGAAGCTCATAATTCAAGTGTCTCTTTCTGGCACACCGAGTGGCGTTAAGACTTAGGGGCGGCTCGGGCGATCAAGTCTTAAGCTACTGCTTGATGCTGATCAGCTGTTGCAGCATCTGATCTGCGGTAGTCAGGATTTTAGTGGAGGCCGAATACGCCTGTTGGGTGACGATCAGGCCGGCGAACTGCTGGCTGAGGTCCACGGTGGACGCCTCCAGGCTGGATGGAGACAAGGTGCCGGCTCCGCCCGCCCCTGCGGTCTTCAGGTTGTAGTTCCCGCTGGCGGCCGAGACCTGGTAGTTGTCGCCGGAGACGGACGTCAGCCCGTCCGGGTTCTGGAAGGTGGCCAGCGCCACCTGCGCCAGCTTGCGCGAGACCCCGTTGTCGTAGACGGCGGTGACGAAGCCCTGGTTGTCGATCTGCACGCTGGTCAGGTTGCCGAACTGGGTGCCGTCGGTGTCCACCGACTGGGTCACCGAACCCGCGGCCACCTGGGTGAGGCCGCCCAGGCTGTTGGTCAGGTTGAACTTGATCGGCTGGGGGCTGGTGACGCCGAGGCTCGCGTTCCAGTCCACGTCGAGCGTTCCGCCGCCGGCTGCGAACAGGTTGTTGCCGTTGGCGTCGGTCAGGGTGGAGTCGGCGGTGTCGATGCTGCCGTCGGTGTTGAACTTGATCGTCCCCGCGGCGATCTGGCCGGTGGGCTGGGTGCCGCTGGCGGCGATCTCGCTGGCGCCGCCCGCGTCGGTGGGGCCGACCAGCTCCGCCGACCAGGTGTCGGCGGTCGGGCTCTTCAGCAGCTCGAGCGACAAGGTGCGCTGGCCGCCCTGGCTGTCGGATACGGGCACGGAGATGGTGAAGTCGGGCTTGGTGCCCGCGCCGGTGGCCGGATCGTAGGCGGCCAGGCTGTTGGTGGTCGCATTGTAGGCGGCGGCTCCGGTGGAGACCGTCTGGTCGGCGTTGAGGTTGGCGTTGACCGAGACTTGGGTGGTGGCGCTGACCGCCCCGCCCGCCCCGCCCGCGCCCGAGACGTTGATGGTCTGCAGCGAGGCGACGCTCGAGGGGTCGATGGTCACCGAGCCGTCGGCGTTCACCGGCCAGCCCTGCAGATAGCCGCCGGCGGCGTTCTGCAGGTCGCCGTTGGCGGCCACCACGAAGGAGCCCGCGCGGGTGAAGTTGCGTGCGTCGGTGACGGTGGGGTCGGCGGCGGTGGTGGTGACGAAGAAGCCGCTGCCCGAGATGGCCAGGTCGGTGTTGGAGCTGGTCTGCTGAAGGTTGCCCTGCTGGGTCACCAGCTGCTGGGTGGAGGCCAGCACGCCGCCGGAATCGTAGCTGCCGACCGCGGCGTTGTTGCCGGTGACGATGTCGCCGAACGAGGTATCCACCGTCTTGTAGCCGACGGTGTTGGAATTGGCGATGTTGTCGGAGATGGCCGCCAGCGCCGAGGACTGGGCGACCAGGCCGGAGACCCCGGTGTAGAGGGCGCTATTGATGCTCATGGCGAGCTCCTTTCATGCGGGTTGGATTGCGCGGCGTGAGCCGCCGTTGGAGGAGGGACGCTGACGGTCTCACGAGCCGCCGGCGACGTTGGTGATGGAGGAGACCGGAACCTGGGTGGCGCCCACGGTGACCGAGGTGACGCCGTTGACGTTCTGGACCGAGCTGGCCACGCCGCTGACCGACAGCGACGGGGTGATCACGCCGCCGTTGGAATCCGTCGCGGCGACCGACAGGGTGTAGGCGCCCGAGGGCTGCTGCACCCCCGAATTGGACTGGCCGTTCCAGCTGAAGGCGTTGGACCCGGCGGCGAAGCTTGGAGCCGTGCCGGTGTAGACCACCTGGCCCGTGGAGTTGCTGATCGAGACGGTGGCGTTGGAGGCCGTCTGAGGCAGGCTGTAGCTCCAGTTGGCCTGGCCGTTGGCCAGGTTGGAAGTGGCGCTGGTCGCGGTGATCGACTTGCCGATCAGGCCCACCGCGCTCGACACGCCCGACGCCGGCGACGCGTTGACCAGCTGCTGCAGCAGCTGGTTGGACAGCAGCTGCTGTTGCACCCCGTTCAGCTGCACCAGTTCGCTGGTGAACTGGTTGGGGTCTTCGGGCTGGGAGGGATCCTGGTTCTGCAGCTGGGTGGTCAGCAGGGTCAGGAAGCTGTTGTAGTCGCTCGTCAGGCTTGATGCGCCGCTGGCCAGATCCGAGGAACCGCCCGTCGACGACGAGGACGATGTCGACGTCGGATTGAGGGTGGAGGTCGGCGTGCTCTGATTGGTCAGGAAGCCGGTGATGCTGCTGGTCATGACTCTGTCCTCAAATCCTGATGTCGAGCTGGCCGTCGGCGGCGCCCGCCCAGGCGCCGCTGGCCGGCGAGGACGCCGCCGACATCGCCTCGCTGGCGCTGAACGCCGCGCTGGCCAGACGCCCGCCGGGCCCCTGCCGGCCGAAGCCGCCGTCCTGCGAGCCCGACCCTCCACCAAGACCGAACCCTCCGCCCTGGGCGCCGAGGGCGCTCGCCGTGCTGGCGTTGGCGTTGAAGTCGAAGCCGTTGGCGGGCACGGTGAAGCCGGCCTGTTCGAGCGCGCTCCTCAGCTCGCCCGCATGGGCGCTGAGCGCGCTGGCGGCCTGGGGATCGGAGAAGGCCAGGCTCGCGGTGAGCCGACGGTCGGCGCCGATGGAGACGGTGACGTCCACCTGCCCCAGACCCAGGGGATTGAGCTGGAGCTTGAACTCGCTGGAGCCGCCCACGACGCGCGTCGCCACCTGCGCGGCGAGATCGGCGGCCGATGCGGAGAGGGCGGCGGAGCCGGAGCTCCCGCTGCTCGGCGCAGGGTCGCTGGAGCCGCCGGCAGGGATGAAGCCCGCGCCGCTGAATATGGAGGAGGACAGGTCAGGGGCCTGGGCGTCGTCGGCCCCGCCCGCCTCGTCCGCATCGGCTTGCGCGTCCGGGGCGGCCGCCGTTGCGGCGAGCAGAGTGACGCCTGTCGCCGCGGATTCCCCGTCCGCCGGCGCCGGCCCCTGATCCTCGGCGCCGACCGCTGACGCGGCCGCCCAGGGCGTCGCCGGGCGGGCTGAAGACGCCACGCCCTTCGCGACGGCGGCGCTGGCGGGGGCCGCCTTCGCCCAGGCAGAGCCAGCCTTGCCGACGGCGCCGACCAACGGCTCGGCCGCAAAAGGAACCGGGGCCAGCGCGCCCGCCCGAACCGCGGCGTCGGTGGGACCGACAGATTGTGCAGCTTGCGGCGAGGCGGACGATGTCGCCAGCACCGGCTGCGCGCCAGGCGCGGCGGGCGGACCGGGTGGCGTCGGCAGGGGGGCGACGGGAGCCGCCAGCGGCTGCGTGGCCGCCGGGGCCGGGGGAGCGGCGGACGCCAGCACGGCTGGGAGCGGCGTTGTGGCCTTGTCGACGCCTGTCGCGAGGTTCGGCGGAGGCTTTCCCTGATCCGAAGCAGAGGCCGAAGATGGCGCTGGTACGGGAGCAGCGGTCAAGGACGCCAGGCTGGGCGCGATCGCAGGCGCCGCGTCATCGGCGATGGCCTGGGCCGCCACGGCCTGGGTCTGCGCCGGGTTCCGCGCGTCGCCCCCGTCCTTGGGGCCCGTTCCGGGTAACGGGGGCGAGCTCGACGCCGGACCCAAGCTGGTCGGTGCAAGGACCGCCGCAAGCGGGGCGGGGGTCGACGGGGCGGCCGGAGCGCTCGCGATCGTGGAGCCCGACGCCACCGCCACTGTAGGGGGAGCGGCCACGGCCTTGAGCCAAGGCGCCGCGTCTGCATCCGACGCAGGCGCGCCGGCCGGCCTGTCCTTCTTCGGCGGCGGCGCGAGCTGAGCCGCAGATGATCCCGTCCCCGACGCCGACGCGGCGACCGTCGGGTCCTGGCCCGCCGATGGGGGGAGCGCGGCGGACGAGGTCGGCTTGGAGGGCGCTTCGGCCGGCTTCGCCTTCCGCAGCGCCGGTGCGGTTACCGGCGTTGTGGCCGGAGCGGCGTCGGCGCCGCCCAGCAGATCGGCGAAATTTTCCGTCGCGTCCGAGGCGCGCCGGATCGCGTGCGCGGGGGTCGCACCCGATGCGGCTCCCAGGCTGGAGGCGATGGCGGAAGGAGCGGCGGCGAGGGACATCGGGGTGCGCCACGCAACCGCTGCGCCACACAGCGTTAACGCGCGAGACCTTGCGGGTGCTGGAAAGGGGCGGGTGCGGCTTAACCCTTTGGGCGATCGCGCAGGGCGCTTTCTGCCGCGCCGCCCGGCGCGCCCGTCAAAACCTGCCGGGTCAGGCGCGGGACGGGGAGGCCGGCGCCGTCTCGACCATGTCCCAGGCCAGCGGCTCGCCCCGCGCGAGGGGGCGGGCGGCGGGGCGGCCGAGCACCTCGGCCAGGGCGGCGGGCGGCAGGCCCAGTCCGGGCCGGATCGAGCGGACGTTGACGCCCGTCAGCGGCTCGCCCTGCGCCACGTCGGCCACCACATAGAGGGAGCGGCGGTAGATGCGGTTGGCGCTCTCCTCCACGCCGCGGGCGTAGGCCGCTTCGCCGAGCGCCGCGTGGGCGTCGCGACAGTCGCGCACCAGGCGCGCCAGCTCGTCCGGCTCCAGGGAGAAGGCCGCGTCCGGGCCGCCGTCCGCGCGCGCCAGGGTCACGTGCTTCTCGATCACCGATGCGCCCAGCGCCACCGCCGCCACGGCCGCCGTCGTGCCCGGCGTGTGGTCCGACAGCCCCGTGACGCAGCCGAAGTCGGCGGCCAGGCGGGCGATGGCCCCGAGCTTGGCGTCGGCGAAGGTGGCGGGATAGGCGCTGACGCAATGCAGCAGGGCCGCCTCGCCGCTGCCGTGAGCGCGCGCGATGGCGAGGGCGGCGGCGATCTCGGCGCGGCTCGCCATGCCGGTGGAGATGATCAGCGGCCGCCCCGTGGCCGCCGTGCGGGCGATCAGCGGCAGGTCGACGGCCTCGAACGAGGCGATCTTGTAGGCCGGCGCGTCCAGCCCATCGAGCAGGTCCACCGCGGTCTCGTCGAACACCGAGGAGAAGATGGCGATGCCGCACGCCCGCGCATGGGCGAACAGGGGCGCGTGCCAGGCGTAGGGCGTGTGCGCCTCCGCATAGAGCTCGTACAGGGTGCGCCCGGCCCACAGCCCGCCCTCCAGCCGGAAGCCCGGACCGTCGTGATCCAGGGTGATGGTGTCGGGCGTATAGGTCTGCAGCTTCACCGCATCGGCGCCCGCTTCGGCGGCGACGTCGATCAGGCGGCGGGCGCGGTCGATGTCGCCGTTGTGGTTGCCCGACAGCTCGGCGATGATGAAGGGCGGCGCGCCGGCCCCGATCGGCCGGCCGGCGATCTTGAAGGTGGGACTGTTGCAGGCGGCGGAGGCGGACACGGGCGGCCTCGTGAAAACGGACGGGCGCGACCAGTCTGACCGGCCGTCGTTAACGCTTTGTCGCCTTTCAGGCGGATGAGGACGCCATGATCGAACTGCGCGACTGGGTGGACGAGGACGTCCACAACCTCTTCCGCTGGCGGCGCGAGCCGGAGGTGGACCGCTGGATGTACGAACTGCCGCCCGAGCAGTTCGAAGCCCATGAGCAATGGTTCGCCCAGCTGCGCGCCGACCCTAAGCGGCGGGGTTGGATGATCACCCTGAACGGCAAGCCTTGCGGCGCCCTGACCCTGGTCAACATCTCCGCCACCCAGCGACGGGCGCAGTGGGGCTGGTACATCGGCGAGGCCGAGGCGCGCGGGCGCGGCGCCGGGCGCGCGGCTCAGGCGCTGGGGCTCGACCGCGCCTTCGCCGAATACGACCTGCACAAGGTGTGGTCGGAAGTCCCGGCCGGCCACGAGACCGCCCTGAAGGCCCAGGCCGCCGCAGGCTTCCGCCGCGAAGGCTATCTGCGCCGCCACGCCTTCAAGCGCGGCGAGTTCCGCGACGTGGTGCTGATGGCCATACTGGCCGAGGAATGGGCGGAGCGGCGCGACGGGGTGCGAGGCGATCTGGTGCGCTCGGGGATGATCGGGGGATGAGCGGCGACGCGCGCCTCACTTCGGCCTCGTCATCTTGAACAGCGCCTCCGGGCCGATCTCGAAATAGGCGTCCAGCCCGCCGCCGCGCAGGATGGGCCGGGCGGCGGCGGTGTCGTAGACGCCGTCCTTCAGCAGGGTGCGGGCGATGTGCACGGCCATCACCTCGCCGAACACCATCCAGGTCTCCACCGGCGCGCCGGCCGCGGTGGTCAGCTGCACGATCTGGGTCACCCGGCACTCGAAATTGACGGGGCTTTCCGCCACGCGGGGCGGCGCCACGTGCAGCGAGGGCGCGGGCGTGAGGCCGGAGAGGACGAACTCGTCGGCGCCGCGGGGCTCGCTGGCCGACGTGGCGTTCATGGCCTCGGCCAGCGGTCGGGTGGCCAGGTTCCAGACGAACTCGCCGGTCGCCTGAGCATTGGCCACGCTGTCCTTCCAGCCCGTCGAGCAGAAGCCCACGATGGGCGGCCGGTAGTTGAAGGCGTTGAAGAAGCTGTAGGGGGCGAGATTGCGGCGCCCCTGCGCATCCGCCGTGGACACCCAGCCGATCGGCCGCGGCCCCACGATGCTGTTGAAGGGATCATGCGCCAGGCCGTGGCCGTCGGCGGGGACGTATCGATGCTTGTCGGCCTCGGGCGCGACCGCCTCCGACGCGCTCACGCGATCGCCTCCTGGTGATGGGCGACGATGCGCTCCACCTCCTCCGTCGACCCGAGCACGACGCCGACCCGCTGGTGCAGGGTATGCGGGGCGATGTCGAGCACGGGGCCGTGCCCGTCGCTGGCGGCGCCCCCGGCCTGCTCGACCACAAAGCCAAGCGGGTTGGCCTCGTACATCAGCCTCAGCTTGCCCGGACGATCGGGCTCGCGGCTATCCCAGGGGTAGAGGAAGACGCCGCCACGGCTGAGGATGCGGTGCACGTCGGCGACCATGGCGGCCACCCAGCGCATGTTGAAGTCCTTGCCGCGGGGGCCCGTGCGCCCGGCCAACACCTCGTCGACGTAGCGCCGGACCGGGGCCGCCCAGTGCCGCTGGTTGCTCATGTTGATGGCGAACTCCTTCGTAGCGGCGGGGATCAGCATCTTGGGGTGGGTCAGCCGCCAGCCGCCGCCCTGGGGATCCAGCGTGAAGCCCACCACGCCGTCGCCGAGTGTCAGCACCAGCACGGTCTGGGGTCCGTAGAGGGCGTAGCCCGCCGCCTGCTGGGCCCGCCCGCCCTGCAGGAAATCGCTCGCCGTCGCCGCCCGCCCGCTCGGCGCCGGCAGGACGGAGAAGATGGTGCCGATGGAGACGTTGACGTCGATGTTGCTCGATCCGTCGAGCGGATCGAACAGCAGCAGATGGCGGCCGCGATCCTGCGCGCCCGGGAAGATCGTCACCTCGTCCATCTCCTCCGAGGCGACGCCAGCCGCCTGGCCGGACTGTTCGGCGGCGGCGACCAGCAGGTCGTTGGAGATGACGTCGAGCTTCTTCTGCACCTCGCCCTGGACGTTCTCCACGCCGGCGCTGCCCAGCGCCTCGCCCAAGGCGCCGTGGGCGACCAGGGCGCTGATCTCCCCGCAGGCGGCGGCCACCGCCAGGATGAGGGCGCGCAGGCTGGCGTCCGCCTGCTCCTGGCCGGCCAGATACCCGGCCAGAGTCTGTCCGGGAACAGTCTGTCCGGGGACGGTCCGTCCCGATAGAGGCTGGCCGAGCGGGGCGGGGGTCGAGGTCATCCGGAGCGTCCCAGGGGTGATCGTATCTGCGCCCTAGCATAGACGCCTGCGCGCCTTCGCCCACCCTCGCCGCCGTTGATCATGAACGCGTCTAAACCACGCTCGATAAGCCGACCTTAGCCGCCGCGGTTCACTAAGGGTGCCGAACGCGGGCGAAGGCCGCCGCGCGAAGGGCCGCACGCATGTCCAGCGCGTCGTTGCACAAGCGGGCGGACTACCGCGTGCGTGGGCCGTTCCGCCGCACCCGTCGGCCGGAGCAGCGCGTCACCCTGCTGGGCGCGGTGATGGATCTGGTGAAGCCCGAGGAGGTGTTGCATTTCGTGCAGGGCTGCGTCGCCTCGCAGAGCAAGGCCGTGGTCGCCAACCACAACCTGCACAGTCTCTATCTGATCCGGCGCAATCCGGAGATGGCGGCGCTCTACGCCCGCGCCGACGTGGTGGAGGTCGACTCCCTGCCGCTGACGCTGTGGGCGCGGGCGATCTACGGCCGCTCGCGCCGCTTCCATCGCTGCACCTATATGGACTTCCGCACCCTGTTCTGGGAGCAGGCGCAGGCGCAGGGCTGGCGGGTGTTCTATCTCGGCGGCCGTCCGGGCGTGGTGCAGGCGGCGCGCGAGACGCTGCACGCACGCTGGCCCGGCGCGACGATCGGCGGTCGCGACGGCTTCTTCCAGGGAGGCGGCGGCGAGGAGGCGGCGGCCCTCGCCGAGATCGCGGCTTTCAGGCCCGACGTGCTGATGGTGGGCATGGGCATGCCGCGCCAGGAGGCCTGGATCGAGCGCTGCTACGACCGCCTGCCCGCCTGCGTGATCCTGCCGGTGGGCGCCGCCTTCGACTACGAGGCCGGCGTGATCGCCACGCCGCCGAGCTGGACGGGCCGGATGGGCCTGGAGGGCGTCTATCGCCTGGTCTGCGAGCCCCGGCGCATGTTCGGCCGCTATCTGGTCGAGCCTTGGTGGCTCGTCGGACCGGCGATCCGGGACCTCACGACCCGCCGCCGACTCCGCCAGCGCCACGCCCCGCAGCCTTACGTCCGCGCCGCCGCGGAGTGACGGCCGCACAGTCGACCCACGTCAAAGGCGACGTCGGTCGTGGAGCGAACGCGACCGGGCGCCGCCAACCCGTTGCGAACGGCGGCCTCTCTGACTACCGTTCCGCTAGCCAGAACGGGTAGCGCATCCTGTAGATGTTCGAGCAACTTCAGGAGGCCCCGTCTGCGGTGTGGGCGGATGGCAGACGCAAGGCGCTGATCGTCTGCTTCGGAGGCAATCACGAAGGCCTGTCCTGGGAGAAGCGGCTCCGCACGCTTGACGTCAACTTCCTGCACCTTCAGGACTCAAAGTATCGCTGGTACATGGATGGAGCAGACGGCAGCGCGGGTGTTTGGGACACTGCACGCAAGATCAAGGACTATCACGCGCGCCTCCCTGGCTTGCCCCTCATCACCCTGGGTCAGAGTTCGGGTGGTCATGCGGCGCTCCGCTTTGGGCTCATGCTCGGGGCCGATCTGATACTGGCCTTCGTACCGCAGACGCGTTTCCTGATCCCCCGTCAGCTATTTCAAGATCAAGCGCCACTCTATCCGCCTCGTGATCTCCACGACATTCGGCCGGAGCTCAATGCAACCCATCGAGACGTGGTCATAGTCATCGGCCAAAGCGAGACCGACAATCCGCCGACGCAATACTTCCTTGATGATCTGGCCCATCTGGAGGGCGTCGCCGAGCGGGAGAACATCAAGATCGTCCGATGGGCTACCCACACCCATACGGTGGCCAGGGAGATGGCTCGCGTCGGGGCGCTGGACGACTTCATCCTGAAGCATCTCGACGCCGTGGCGGGCCGATCAGCGAGGCTGGCGACTGTCAAAGACCTTGCGGTCCGGCGCTTCCACGCCCTGACAACGGCGCGACAACGAAGGTGGTGATCTGCCGCCGACCGCCGTTTTCGGCATCCGGTCTCGCGATCGGACCGCCTAGGCCGCCTTGACCAGCGACTTGGTCAGCAGGTTGACCGCGGCGACCCGGTCGATCTGCTCGATGGCGGCGACTTCGCGTGCCATGCGGTCCAGCGCGGATTCGTAGAGCTGGCGCTCGGAATAGGATTGCTCGGGCTGGTTGTCGGCGCGGTGCAGGTCGCGCACCACTTCGGCGATGGAGACCAGGTCGCCGGAGTTGATCTTGGCCTCGTACTCCTGCGCCCGACGCGACCACATGGTGCGCTTCACCCGGGCGCGGCCCTTGAGCGTGGTCATGGCCTTGGACACCACGTCGGAACCGGCCAGCGAGCGCAGGCCCGCCGCCTTCGCCTTCCGGGTCGGGACCCGCAGCGTCATCTTCTCGTGGTCGAAGCCGATGACGTAGACCTCCAGCGACAGGCCCGCGACCTCCTGGGTCTCCACCGCCATGATGCGGCCCACGCCATGGGCGGGGTAGACCACGTGGTCGGAGACGGCGAAGTGCTCGGCGGTCAAGGTCATGGACGTTCCTTCAAGGGTCCTGCGCGACGCATCCGCCCGTCGAGGCGTGCACCGCGCCCCGTCCCCAAAAGCCGAGCAAACCCGTCGCGCTGGATAAGCGGCCGGTCTGGACTCAAGCTCCTGTTGAACCAAACACCCGAGGCGGGGCGCGTCTTGATCGGACGGCGATTGCGACACCCGGCGCGGCGGGCAAGAAAAAGCCCTCCGCCCCGGTCCTTAAGACTTAGCACAAATGTAGCGGTCATGGAAGGCGGCGGTCGCCGGCCTGCAGCCGGCTGTCATGAAGACGCCCTGATGTCGACAGGCGCGATGTCGACAGGCGCTATGTCGGACGGCACGACCGTCAGGTCATCGGGTCAGGCGCCCTTGCCGGGAGCCGGATCGAAATACTTCTCGAACTTGCCGGTCTCCCGTTCGTACTGTTCCCGGTCCGCCGGGGGCGTGCCCTTGACCGTGATGTTGGGCCAGACCTTGGCGTAGTCGGTGTTGATCTTCAGCCACCGGCTGTCCGGATCGTCCTCGGTGTCGGGCTTGATGGCGTCGACCGGGCACTCCGGCTCGCACACGCCGCAGTCGATGCACTCGTCCGGATTGATGGCCAGGAAGTTCTCGCCCTCGTAGAAGCAGTCGACCGGGCACACCTCCACACAGTCCATGAACTTGCACTTCACGCAGGCGTCGGTGACGATGTAGGTCATGGCGGTTCGGCGGCTCGGTACGCGGACGCTGGGGCGAGGGCGACATCCCAGCCCGGGCCTGCGATGTCAATGCGCCTGTAAGTCGAGGCCGGCTTGGCCGTTCGGCCTCGTCGCGCGTTAAGTCCGCCGTCATGCGCGCCTTCGCCCACCTCCTCGACCGGCTGTCGCTGACCAACTCGCGCAACGCCAAGATCGTCCTGGTGCACGACTACCTCGCCGCGGCGCCCGATCCGGAGCGGGGCTATGCGCTGGCGGCGCTGACCGGCGACCTCAGCTTCCACGCCGCAAAGCCCGCCATGATCCGGAAGCTGGTCGAGGCGCGCATGGACCCGGTGCTGTTCGGCTGGTCCTACAACTACGTCGGCGATCTGGCGGAGGCGGCGTCGCTGTGCTGGCCCGCGCGCTTCGGGGTGAACGCGCCGGCGCCGACCCTGCCCGAGGTGGTGGACGCCCTGCGCACGACCGCGCGCGCCGACGTCCCCGCCCTGGTGGAGGGCTGGCTCGACACCTTGGACCCGGAAGGGCGCTGGGCGCTGCTGAAGCTGATCACCGGCGAACTGCGGGTCGGCCTCTCCGCCCGGCTGGCCAAGACCGGGGCGGCGAGCCTGTCCGCCGACGACGGCCATGCCGTCTCTGCCTCGGACGTGGAGGAGGTCTGGCACGGGCTGGAGCCGCCCTATGTCGAGCTGTTCGCCTGGCTGGAGGGGCGCGGCGCCCGCCCGTCGGCGGATGCGCCGGGGCGGTTCCGGCCGATGATGCTGTCCCAGCCCATCGACGAGGCGGTCGATTTCGCCCGGCTGGACGCTCACGCCTATGCGGCGGAGTGGAAGTGGGACGGCATCCGGGTGCAGGCGATCCGTGAGGGCGGGGTGGAGCGGCTCTACAGCCGCACGGGCGACGAGATCTCCGCCAGCTTTCCGGACCTGATCGGCGCGCTGCGCTTCGACGGCGTGCTGGACGGCGAGCTGCTGGTGCTGCGCGAAGGCGGCGTCGCGCCGTTCGGCGACCTGCAGCAGCGACTGAACCGCAAGAGCGCGGACGCCAAGGTGCAGGCGGCCTACCCGGTCTCCATCCGCGCCTACGACATCCTGTCCGACGCCGGCGAGGACGTGCGGACCTTGAGCTGGGCGGAGCGGCGGGCGCGACTGGAGGCGCTGGTCGGCGCGCACGAGGGCGGACGGCTGGACCTGTCGCCGCGGGTGGCCTTCGACAGCTGGGAAGCGCTGGCCGCCGTCCGCGCCGCGCCGCCGCAAGGCGACCCCCAGGCCGCCGAAGGCGTCATGCTCAAGCGGCTGGACAGCGTCTATGAGGGCGGACGACCCAAGGGCCCCTGGTTCAAATGGAAGCGCGAGGCCTTCCTGGTCGACGCGGTGATGATGTACGCCCAGCGCGGCCACGGACGGCGGTCCAGCTTCTATTCCGACTACACCTTCGGGGTCTGGGCGGACGGGGCGCTGACGCCCGTCGGCAAGGCCTATTCCGGCTACACCGACCAGGAGCTGAAGGGGCTGGACAAGTTCGTGCGCGATAACACCACCGAGCGGTTCGGTCCGGTGCGGGCGGTGCGCGCGGACCGCGGGTTCGGCCTGGTGCTGGAGGTGGCGTTCGAGGGGCTGCAACGCTCCACCCGCCACAAGTCCGGCGTCGCCATGCGCTTTCCACGAATCAACCGCATCCGCTGGGACAAGCCGGCCGCGGAGGCCGACGGCATCGAGACCCTGGAGACCCTGCTGCGCGCCATGGAGGCCGGCCGCGCGCCGGGGTGAGGGCGGCCCTCGCCGGCCCTTCTATTCTCCCGCCCCCCGGGGTTTGCCCTCGGGAAGTCAGGCCGATGAACCCTCGCCCTCTCACCCAGCCTCAAGGGCGTCGCCGTTGTCGGGGGTAACAGGCACCGCGGTCATGGTCTTGGCGGGCTCGGGCGGAGGCGGAGGGGTCCAGGGGCGCGGCGCGAGCCGCGACAGGCTGAACGCCGCCAGCATCCACGCCGCCCCCGCCTCCAGGCCGGCGACCGCCAGGCCGAAGCGGGGCTCAGCCAGCGTCGGGGCGAACAGCGCCTGGCCGCGGCCGCCGCCGAACAGCCGCCCGACGAAGACCAGGGCGTAGAGCCCGACCAGAAGCAGCAGCACGCCGCCGTCTCCCCCCCGCCGCCGCCCGAGCGCGAAGCGCCGCCAGGTGATCAGACCGAGATCGCGGGCCAGGAAGGCCGCTGCCGCCACCACTCCCGCCGCCACCGCCCCGTCGCCCTGCCGCGCCCGCACCAGCGCCACGACGAACGCCGCGCCCATGGCCAGCACGGCGGCCAAGGCGGGCGCGGGCAGGTGGGTCAGCAGGCGCATCGGACGCCGTCCACGAAGGGCTGAGGCGAACTGGCGCGCCCGCACCCGGTCGGCGGCCTCGGCGAAGGCGGCGACATAGGCCAGCGCCGCCCAGGCCAGCCCGGCCATCGCCAGCCGCGCCGCAAACGCGCTCGGCGCCGTGTCGCTCGGCTTGAACCCAAAGGCATAGAGGCCCACGCAGGCCAGGAACAGCGCCCAGACCCATGGGACGCCGGCGAACTGCAGCTCCAGCCGCACCGACCGCCAGGCCCAGACCCCCGCCCAGACCGCCAGCCCCGCCAGGGTCGGCGCGGCGAAGGCCAGGGGCGTGAAGGCGCGCCCGAACCAGTCCACACCGATCAGCGGGCCGCTCGCCGTTCCTCCCGCCCCGCCGCCCGGCTGCAGCGCCAGCCGCGCCAGCGCCTCGCCCACCCGCTCGCGCAGCCAGACCAGCACGACCAGGCTCAGCAGGCCCAGCACGAGCAGCAGCAGACCCGGCGCCCGCGCGCTCGACGACCGCCCGCTGGCGCGGGCCCGGCGCACGTCCAGCACGCCCGTGGCCAGGCCGCTCGCCTGCAGGGTCGCAGCGAGGCCGAGCGCCGTCAGCACCCAGAAGGCGGCGTGGCCGAAGCTGGAAGTGCTGGCCAGCTGCAGCGCCGCCAGTAGCAGTCCGCCCGCCGCCGTCGCCCAGGTCCGGGCGGTGGAGCCCGCAAGCTTGCCCCAGGTCATCGCCCATGGGCTGAGCGCCGACAGCCGCTGCGCCTCCCACGTCCCTGTGCGCGCCTCGTGCGTAACCGACGCCCGCGCCGCCCAGGGCGCCCAGCCGAGCGCGGACGCGCAGAACACCACAGCGCCGGCGAGCGTCACCGCGTAGGCATGGCGGCCACGGTCCAGCAGCCACACCGCCACGAACACCCCCGCCAGCACCGCGCCCGCAAAGGCCAGCTTGCGCCGGGTGGCATGGAGCCAGAGGTTACGCCGAAGCTCGGAATTCACGCTGGCGCTCGGACGATTGAAGAAGCGTTCACAAACGGATAGCTTGCTTGTGGCCAAAATCTATCTCTGGAATGGGCTTGTGAAGAACCAAGCCGGCGTCGAGCCCGAAATGGGGTTTGCTCAATGACAGATGCCCAAGAACGTCGCGTCTCACGCATGCGCCGGCTCCTCACCGTGCGATATATCAGCCAAACCCTTTTTAGTATTTTGACGATTTGGCTCTACTGGCTGCTTTTATATCATCCCGGGGGCACTGCAGTGATGGTGACAGCAGCAACGATTTTCGTTCTCACCTTAAATACCCTCTTTCTCATAGTGTCTTGGCGAAAGGTGCCTAGGATTGTTCGTGCGCCTTCGTCCCCTCTTACGCTGAGCCACAACTAAAGCGCAGCGCTAGGTGACGGCCGCACGAGATCGGCCAAGCGGACCACGCCCTCGCCGGCCAGGAGCCCGCCCTCCAGCTCCAGCAAATCCGTGCAGCCGGGAGGAAGTTCGGCGCGCAACGGGGCGCTGGCCACGACCGTCATGCCCTCGCCGGCGAACCGCTGGAGGAGGGTGGCGACCGCTTGGCGTTCGGCGGCGTCGAGGCCGGTGACCGGCTCTTCCAGCAGGAGGAGGCGCGGACGGTGAGCGACCGCCTGGGCGAACGCCAGCCGCCAGCGGCCTCGGGGCGTCAGGCCGCCGACCGGATCGTCCAGCCGTTCGGCCAGGCCCACGGCCGCGGCGGCCGCTTCGCCCGCCGCCGGCGCCTCCGCATCGGGCACGCCCCGGGACGCGGCGGCGTAGCGCAGGGCTTGGCGCAGCGTCAGGGCGTCGTAGAGCCCGAAGGTCGGGGGGACATGGCCCAACAGGGCGTGGATCGCCCGTGGATGCCGGCGGGTGTCCAGGCCCGCGACGCTGATCCGCCCACGCTCCGGCTCCTCCAGCGCTGCGATGCATCGCAGCAGGATCGAGCGGGTCGGCGGGTCGGCGCCCACCAGCCCGAGCACCGCGCCGGTGCGGACCACGAAACTCACGCCCTGCAGCACCCGTCCCCAAGGGGCGTCGAACACCAGATCGTCGACGTCGACCACGCCCTCAGCCTGAGAGGGCGGCCGCGCGGCGCGCCGCCTCAAGGTCGGCGGGGGTGTCCACCGACAGGGGCGCGGCCTCGATCACCGCGGCGTCGACCCGCAGGCCGAGCTCCAGGGCGCGCAGCTGCTCCAGCGCTTCGCGCCGCTCCAGGGGCGAGGGCGGCGCCGCGGTGAAGCGGGCCAGCGCTGCGGGCCGATAACCATAGACGCCGACGTGGCGCCAAACCGGTCCGTCGCCGTAGAGGCGCGATCGGGTGAAGTAGAGCGCCCGCCCTCTTCGCCCGCCATCGTCCATGGCCAGCACGGCCTTCACCACGTCGGGGTTGTCCCGGTCGAAGGGCGAGGCCTCGGGCGCGACCACGGTGGCGATGTCGCAGGCCGGCGTGGCCGCCAGCAGCTCGGCGCAGGCGGCGAGCGTCTGCGGCGTCACGAAAGGCATGTCGCCCTGCAGGTTGATCACCGCGTCGTGGCGACCCTGGGGGTCCAGCAGCGACAGCGCCGCCATGATCCGGTCCGAGCCGGACGGCAGACCGGGATCGGTCAACACCGCGCGGCCGCCCGCCGCCTCCACCGCCTCTACGATCTCCACGTCGCCCGCCGCCACCGCGACCGGTCCGACGCCCGCCGCCTGCGCGCAGCGCAGCACGCGCACGATCATCGGCAGGCCCGCGATGTCGGCCAGGGGCTTGCCGGGCAGGCGCGCAGCGCCCATCCGGGCGGGGATCAGGATGATCGGTGAGAGCGACAAGGCTGCGCCCCTCGGCTGGTTGCACGCGCGGCGCTAGCGTGTATGACACGGCCCGACAAGGCCGCGGGCCGCCTGGGCGGGCGTCCACGCGCGCCGGGCTGACGGCGGGTCCCCAGGGCGGCTTGAACGACGGGGGGCGGGCTTGAACGACGGGCGGGCATGAACGACGAGCTTCTCTGGAACAAGGTCTTCGGCGCCCTGCTGGGCGTTCTGCTGCTGGTGTTCGGCCTGCGCCAAGTCTCGGAGATGATCTTCACGGTCAATCCGCCCAAGGTCATGGGCGACAAGATCGCCATCCAGGAGGCCGTCACGACCGACAGCGCCGAGGTGGCCGACACCACCCCGGACTGGGGCTCGGTGCTGCCGACCGCCAGCGTGACCAACGGCGCGACCATCTCCAACAAGTGCATGGCCTGCCACAACCTGGCCAACGGCGGCCCCAACGAGATCGGCCCCAACCTGTGGGGCGTGATCGGCAGGAAGCCCGGCATCCATCCCGGCTTCGCCTACTCCTCCGCCATGCTGGGCTTCGGGGCCAAGACGCCGGTCTGGGACTTCAACCACGTCTACGACTTCCTTAAAGGGCCGCAGGCCTACATCGACGGCACCAAGATGAGCTTCGTCGGGCTGAAGCAGCGCCAGGACCGCATCGATCTGATCGCCTGGCTGCGCCAGCAGAGCTCCAGCCCCGTGCCGATCCCCGCCGCCGATCCCAAGGCGGTCGCGGCCGCCAAGGCCCCGGCCAGCGCGCCGGCGTCCTCGGCCCCGGCGTCGGCGCCCAGCTCCGGCGTTCCGACCACCAGCGACGCGACCGGCGGAGCCAAGCCCACGCCGGTGAACGGCGCGGCGCCCGTCAACGACCAGACCGCCAATCCAACCGGCCAGACGCCCGCCTCCGGCGCCGCCGCCCAGCCGTCGCGAAGCTCCAACGTCTCCCCAGGCGGCCCGCCGCACTGACCGGCGGCCGTCGGGAGGCGAGCGTCCCCCCAGCGTTCCCTAGATCACCTCGCTCCATCGCTGGGCGAGCGTCGCGGACAGGGCCTGCACGTCGGTGCGCAGCCTCTCGAAGCCCGGCGATATGCAGAGCCGGGCCTCGTCCAGATAGAGGGCGCGGTTGATCTCGATCTGCAGCCCGTGGACGCCGGTTGCGGGCTCGCCATAGAGTTCGGTGGTGTAGCCGCCCGCATACGGCGTGTTGCGCGCCACCTCATAGCCGAGTCTGCGCAGCTCGCGCTCCACCAGCGCCGTCAGTCCTGCCGCGCAGGAGGCGCCGAACCGGTCGCCGAGCACGATGTCGG
This sequence comes from uncultured Caulobacteraceae bacterium, assembly GCA_964243445.1. GTDB lineage: Bacteria > Pseudomonadota > Alphaproteobacteria > Caulobacterales > Caulobacteraceae > CAHJWH01. The sequence continues at coordinate 22,456 of CAXTEX010000026.1, forward strand.
CCGTGCGTCCGCGCCGTCCGCTCCGCGCCGCGGCCGAAGGCATGGAATGCCAGTCGATCAGGGCGACCCGCCCGAACGCGGTCTTGACCTCGTCAAGCAAGGAGCCGAGCGCCGAGTGGTAGGGACGGTGCACCGCATCGATCCGACCGCTGGCCTCCGAGAAAGACAGCTTGCGCGCATAGATCTCCTGGCCCTCGCCCACGACCTTGGCGATGGAGCCCAGGCCCGCCGCCACCCGCGGCGTGCGCGACAGGGCGAAGGGCGGCGGCTCGTCCTCGAACATCGCCGCGTCCAGCTCATAAGCCTCGCGATTGACGTCCAGATAGGCTCGAGCGAACCGGGCCGACAGCACGCTGACGCCCAGCGCCTCCACACCTTCCAGCAGAGCGTCGACCCAGGCGTCCTCCGAACGGCGGATGGCGTGGGCGCCGAGCGCCGAGGCGGCCATCAGGTCCTGCGGATAGAGGCGGCCGGAGTGCGGCGAGGCGAACACCAGCGGCGCCGCCGGCCCCAGCGGGCGGCGCAGATCGAAGGCCGGCTCGCCGGCATGGGCGGGCGGCGAGCGCGTGAGGTCGATGTCGTCCATCGAAGGCATTATTGAGGCCCGCCCCTCGGGGTCAATCGGTGTTCGGGAGGCCAGGGTTTATCGGCCGTTAGCTTCCCTCCGCTAGCCCATTGGCGTCCTTCCAGAGTACGGCCGCATGAGCAAGATCCTCCTCGCCGAAGACGACGACTCGCTGCGCCGCTTCCTGGCCAAGGCGCTGGAGCGGGCCGGCTATGAGGTGGTCTCCTGTCCCGACGGCGAGGCCGCGCTGGAAGCGCTGGACTCCGGCCCCTACGACCTGTTGCTGACCGACATCGTCATGCCGGGCGTCGACGGCATCGAGGTGGCGCGTCAGGCGGCGGC
>CAXTEX010000027.1:0-21680 GCA_964243445.1 uncultured Caulobacteraceae bacterium
TGGCCAAGTATTTCGCCATCATCCCGGCGATCTTCGTGGTGTCGCTGCCGGCGCTCGGCGCGCTGAACATCATGCACCTGTCGAGCCCCCAGAGCGCCATCCTGTCGGCGGTGATCTTCAACGCCCTGGTGATCGTGGCCCTGATCCCGTTGGCGCTGCGGGGCGTGAAGTACCGCGCCATCGGGGCCGGCGCCCTGCTCGGCCGCAACCTGCTGATCTACGGCCTGGGCGGGGTGATCGCGCCCTTCGTCGGCATCAAGGCGATCGACCTGATCGTCTCCGCCCTGCACCTGGCTTGAGGGGCCCGCCCATGTTCACCCACCTGCGTCCTGCGGTCGTGATGATCGCCCTGTTCACCCTGCTCACCGGGCTGATCTATCCGCTCGCCATGACCGGCTTCGCCCAAGCGCTGCTGTCTGGCCCCGCTAACGGCAGCCTGATCCACGCCGCCGACGGCCACGTGGTCGGCTCCGACCTGATCGCCCAGAACTTCGTGCGGCCTGAGTATCTGCACCCCCGCCCCTCGGCGGCGGGGAACGGCTATGATCCCACCGCGTCCGGCGGGTCCAACTATGGCCCGCTCGACCCCAAGCTGGCGCAGCGTGTCGCGGGCGACGCGGCGATGCTCGGCAAGTCGTCTCCCGGATCGCTGATCCCCGCTGACGCCGTGACCGCGTCCGGATCGGGACTGGATCCCGACATCTCGCCCGAGAACGCCCGCCTGCAGGCGCCGCGCATAGCCGCCGCCCGCCACGTCGCCACGGCCGCGGTTCTCGCGGTGATCGACAGCGGCGTGGAGGACCGCGCTTTGGTTGTTCTCGGCGAGCCTCGGGTCGATGTACTGACGCTGAACCGCGCGCTCGACGCCCGGCTTCCGCTGTCGGGAGTGAGTCGCCCTGTCCCGTCGCCTGCTCATCCTGATCGGTCTGCTCGCCGCGCCGCTCGTGGCGCAGGCCCAGACGAGTCCTGATGCGAGGGCTCCTCCGGCCAATGCCGCCAGTGCTCCTCCAGCGACGACTCCAGGGCCGACGCTCAGTCCGGTCTGCACCGACCGCCCGACCAAGGCCAACTATGCCTGCACCGTGGACGCCGGCCATGTGCAATACGAAGCCGACGTGTTCAACAGCGCCTTCCTGCGGCTGAACGGCGTGACCACGGACACCTATCTGGTCACCAACCCGACGCTGAAATACGGGGTCACGTCCAACCTCGACATCGAAGCCAATCTCTCGCCGCTGGAGATCGTGCGCATCTCCGACAAGGGCGGCGAGGACCGGATCCTGGCCGGCGTGGGCGACCTGATCCTGCGGCTTAAGTACATGTATCTGGACCTCGGCGGCGGCAAGCTGCAGGCGGCAGCCATCCCTTACGTCAAGGCGCCCACCGCCCGGATCGGCATCGGCAACGGCGTGGTGGAAGGCGGGACCATCCTGCCGGTGAACTACAAGCTGACCGACGCCATCATCCTGACGACCGTTCCCGAGATCGACGCCCTGCTGGACTCCACCGGCGGCGGTCGTCACGTCAACACGGCTCAGCTTGTCAACGTCGGCGTCAGCTTCCCGCCGCACCTGACCTTCTACGCCGAGCTGTACGGCGACTGGAACTTCGACCCGGTGCATACCACACGGCAGTATTCAGCCGACTTCGCCCTCGCCTACGGCGGAGACGGCGAGCTGCAACTGGACACGGGCGTGAACCTGGGCCTCAATCGCCAGACCGCCGGCGCCCAGGTCTATGTGGGCGTGTCGCAGAAGTTCTGAGGCGAGCGCTTGGGCGACAGCCGCGATCCGCAACGCCCAGACCCCGACGCCCTGCTCGCCCAGGCGCAGCGCGCCGGGCGCGGTCGGCTGCGCGTCTACCTCGGCATGTCGCCAGGCGTGGGCAAGACCTACGAGATGCTGAGCGCCGCAAGCCGGCGGCAGGCCGACGGCATAGATGTGGCGGTGGGCCTGGTGGAGACCCACGGGCGCAAGGAGACCGAGGCGCTGCTCACCAGCCTGGAGGTGCTCGCCCGCCAACCTGTCGAGCACAAGGGCCGGACCCTGCTGGAGTTCGACCTCGACGCCGCCCTGGCGCGCCGGCCGCAGCTGCTGCTGGTGGACGAATACGCCCATTCCAACGCACCCGGCTCGCGTCATCCCAAGCGCTGGCAGGATGTGGAGGAGCTGCTGTCGGCCGGCATCAACGTCTGGACCACCCTCAACGTCCAGCACCTGGAGAGCCTGGTGGACGTGGTCTGGCGCATCACGGGCGTGCGCCAGCGCGAGACGGTGCCGGACTCCGCCCTTTCCGACGCCGACGACATCGAGCTGGTCGACATCACCCCGGAGGAACTGCGCGACCGGCTGGACTCCGGCCGCGTCTACGTTCCGGAGACCGCCCGACTGGCCGCAGACCGCTTCTTCAAGCTGGAGAACCTCACCGCGCTGCGCGAACTGGCGCTCCGCCGCGCCGCCCAGACGGTGGACGACCACCTGAACGCCGCCATGAAGCGTCAGGGTATCGACGGCCCTTGGGCGGCCGGGGAACGCATCCTGGTGCTGATCGGCGGCGATCCCATGTCCACGGCGCTGGTGCGCGCGGGACGGCGGCTGGCTGAAGTCATGGACGGGCCCTGGACCGTCGCCCACATCGAGCAGACTGACCGCGCTCCAAGCCCGCCGGACCGCGGCCGCCGCGTGGCGGAGGCGCTGAAGCTGGCAGAACAGCTCGGCGGCTCCACCCTCGTGCTGTCGGGGGCCGACGTGCCGGGAACCGTGCTGGACTACGCCCGGCGCAACAACGTCACCCAGATCGTGCTCGGCAAGTCGAGGGCCCATGGATTGGGGCGGCTGTTCAGCCGCGACCTCGCCCAGGCGCTGCTCCGCCGCTCGGGCGGCGCGGCCTTGCACTTCATCACCGAAGGCGCGCCCGACGCCACCGCGCCTACGGCGACGCCACAGCCGCGAGCCCGCTGGCGCGATGGGTTGGGCTATGTCTACGCCGTAGGGCTGGTCGTGGCGGCGACGGTCATCTCCGCCGGCCTGGACCGACTTTCTTCGAGCGCCAACCTGGCGATGGTCTATCTGGCCAGCGTGGTGGTGAGCGGGGTGCTGAACGGGCTTCGGCCGGCGCTCACCACCGCAGCTCTCGCCATCCTGGCCTATAACTTCCTGTTCCTGCCGCCCCGCTTCTCGCTGGTCATCGGCCATGCCGCAGACGTCATCACCTTCGCGATCTTCTTGGCTGTCGCGGGCGTGACCGGCTGGCTTTCCGGTCGAGTCCGGGATCAGGCGCGGCTCAGCGCCCGGCGGGCCTCCACCGTGGCCACCCTGCTCGCCGCCAGCCGAAGGCTTTCCGGCGCCGCTAACGGAGGGGACGCGGCCAAGGCCCTCGTGGAGCAGGCGTCCGCCGCCTCCGGCGCCACGGCCGTGGTGCTCCTGCGCCAGAAGGACGACCTGGCGCTCGCGGCGAGCGCGCCGGAGGCGGCGACCCTGTCCACAGCCGCCATGAGCGCGGCGCGATGGGCCTGGGAGCGGCGGGAGGCGGCGGGGGCCGGCACCGGCACCTTGCCGCAAGTCGGTTGGACCTTCCGTCCGCTCGTGGGCGTGCGCGGGCCTGTCGGCGTCGCCGGCTATGAGGCTGCGCCGGACCGCTCCGGCGACGAGGAGCGGCTGCTCTCGGCCCTGCTCGACCAGGGCGCGGTGGCGCTGGAGCGCGCCGAACTCGCCGCCGACCAGGCCGAGACCCAGGCGCTGCGCCGCTCCGACCGGTTGCGTACGGCGCTCCTGAACTCCATCAGCCACGACCTGCGCACGCCGCTGGCCACGGTGCTCGGCGCCTCGACCACCCTGATCGACTATGGCGGCCAGCTGAAACCCGATGTGCAAGCCGACCTGCTGGACAGCATCCGCGAGGAGGCGGAGCGACTGAACCGCTACATCGGCAACCTGCTCGACATGACCAAGCTGGAGGGCGACGCGCTGAACCCGCGCAAGCAGCTGATCGACGTGCGCGATGTCTTGGCCGCCGCCATCGAGCGGGTGGACCGGCGGCTCGGAGGCCGTCCGCTGACGCGCGACTTCCCCGCCGAGCTTTCCTTTGTGGAGCTCGATCCCGCGCTGCTGGAACAGGCGGTCGTCAATGTGCTGGAGAACGCCATCGGCTACAGCCCCGCCGACACCGCCATCGAGGTCGCCGCCTACGAGGACCGCCACAACGTGGTCGTCTCCATCGAGGACGAGGGGAAGGGCATCCCGGCCGCAGAGCTGGAGCGCGTGTTCGACCGCTTCCGCCGCATCGAGGAGAACAGCGACCGGACCGGAGGCGAGCGCGGCAAGGGCGTCGGACTCGGCCTGTCGATCTCCAAAGGGTTCGTGGAGGCCATGGGCGGCCGGATCGCCGCCGCCAGCCCCATCCACGGCGACGCCGCTACAGGCTGGCGCGGCACGCGAATCCTGATCAGCCTGCCCAAGACCGTGGCCACCAGCCACCTGCTGCTCTGAACCGCCGCCATGCCCTCAAAACCTTCGATCCTGGTCGTCGATGACGAGCCGCAGATCCACCGCTTCCTGGGTCCAGCGCTCAGCGCCGCCGGCTATGATCCCGTAACCTGCCTGACGGGCGAGCAGGGCCTGACGTTGCTGGCGACCCGGCCTCCGGACGCGCTGATCCTGGACCTCGGCCTGCCGGACATGGACGGCAAGGAGGTGCTGCAACGCGCCCGCGCTTTCTACGAAGGCCCGGTGCTGATCCTGTCGGCCCGCGACCAGGAGATGGAGAAGATCGACGCGCTGGACCTCGGCGCCGACGACTATGTGCAAAAGCCCTTCGCTGTGGGCGAGCTGCTGGCCCGGCTGCGCGCGGCCATGCGTAACAAGCTGCTGCGACAGGGCACGCCCACGGTGGTCATTCGGGGCGATCTGGAGATCGACCTGATGAACCGCATGGTCAAACGCGCCGGCGTCTGGGTGAAGCTGACGCGGCGGGAGTACGACGTGCTCGCCCAGCTGGTCCAGGCCGCCGGCCGGGTGGTGACCCACCGGCAGCTGCTGACCGGCACCTGGGGTCCGGCGCACGCCGATGATGTGCCGTATCTGCGCATCGTCATCCAGCACCTGCGCCAGAAGCTCGAAGAGGACCCCGCCAACCCCAAGCTGCTGCTCACGGCCGTCAGCTCGGGCTACACCTTCGCCGCCTGAAGACGGGCGTCGACGCTCAGAGGCTGAGCATGGCGTAGGTGTTGTGGCGTTCCAGCAGGGCGTAAGGCGAGCGGCGACCGAAGCGGCTCCGTGCCGACATGACCAGGACGTCCGGCTCCAGGCGAAGGGTCTGGTCTTCGAGACTCTCCGCTGGGTCCATTGAACGCCCGTGCGAGATCTGGACCGGGAGATTGCGCAGGGCCAAGCCTTGCTCCAGTTCGTCCAGCGCCTTCGCCGCATCCCTGGAAGCGCCGATCGAGGTGGGAAGCACCATGATCTCCCCGACCCTGCCCAACAGGGGCATCGCCGCCGCCACCGCTCGGCGGCAGGCGGCGCTGGCGTCCCACACGATCAGGGCGCGCCGAAGCGCCATGCGGCGGCTGCAGCGGGTGCGGACCAGGACCGCACGCCCGGTGCAGGTCATCAAGTCGGTTAGCTCCCGCCCGCCAGTCGCCTCGGCGAGGTCAAGGATCAGCAGGTCAGCGGCCCACGCCAGGGCGGACAGGGCCGTCCACGGCTCCGCCAGGGCCCTGCGCCACAGGGCGCCGGCATGGACCTGGGACGTCGCCGCCCTGAACTGCTCGCCAGCCGCCTCGATCAGCACGTCGGCGGCCTCCTGCTGGGTGGCGCTGAGATCGGCCGCGCCGGTGCAGGGCGTACTCACCCCGATCAGGCTGGCGCCAAAGGCGTTGGCGATGAAGGCGGCGTCGCGGATCAGCCCCTCGCCATGCGGGCCGCCTCCTGCATGCACCAGCACGGAGCCGTAACGCGGCATGCTTCGGGTCGGAACGGGATTGAACATCAGCCCCATGGCGTGGCGCTCTCCGCCCCTGGTCCCGCACCGACGATCGCGCCCCGCTCGGTGCGGCCGGTCTCCCGCCCCGCCGCCTTGAGCACGAGGCGAAGCAGCGTCGCGCCCATGAACCAGACGAGGGCGGCCGTCGTGAGCCAAGGCGCGGCCGGCCCGGGGCGGCCTGCAACGAGGATCAGGGCGAGAAAGCCGCCGAGACCGAGGATGAAAAGCAAGGTGGCGCGGCGGGGCGTCTGGACCATGGCTGCCGGCTATGCCGCCTTCGCCAGCTTCTGCATCCGCCCAAGGTGGCGGCTCACCAGCAGGTCGCGCGACGCGTCGAACACAGGACAGCTCTCCGGGGCGCCGATACGCGCCAGCTCTTCCGTGACCACCCGGTCCTGCTCGATGTCGCGCAGGCGAACGACAAGCGAGCCGACGCCGCTCAGGTGCGGCGCGACGGCCCTGACCAAGGCCCGCAGGCGCTCGTCGCTCAAGGCCTCGCAGACGAAGACGTGATCGAAGTTTTCACCGCAGACTCCAGGCCCAGACGGACAGATGGACAGCCCGCGCTCAAAGCCGGCGCGGAACAGCGCCATCAGATAGTCCAGGGCCGCATGGCCCAAGACGGCGATCAGATCGTCAGGCCGCGCCCGCGCCAGGGCCGCCATTCGGCGCGCATCCTTGGCCAGATAGGCTTCGCTCAGAAGGTCGGGGTCGGGCATCGAGGGCGCCAGGGTTGGACGATGAGCGCAGACTATTCGCCGACCCGTATGACCTCGATAGCGATGCCATCGCCGTCCTATAACGTCGGCGTAAACGGGGCCTTGTCGTGGCTCGACCGGCGTCCGGGCGACCTGCATGGCGATCGATCAACCGTTCAGGCTGACAGCGTCCGACGCACCGCATCGCGCCACCCCGCCAGATGCGCCTTGCGCGCGGCGACGGGCATCTTCGGTTCGAAGCGGCGGGAAGCTCGCTCCAGCCGGCTGAAGGCGTCCAGCTCGCCGAACACCCCGCAACGCCGCCCCGCCATGTAGGCGGCGCCGAGGGCGGTGGTCTCCAGGCTCGCGGGGCGCTCGACGGGCGCGTCGAGCAGGTCGGCGAGGAACTGCAGCATCCAGTCGTTGGCGGCCATCCCTCCGTCGACCTTGATGGCGTTGAGGGACACGCCCTCCTGGGCGACCGCTTCGAACAGGTCGAAGCTCTGGTAGCCGACGGACTCCAGCGCCGCTCGGGCCAGGGCCGCCGCGCCCGTCGCCCGGGTCAGGCCGAACAGGGCGCCTCGCGCGTCCGGGTCCCAGTGCGGCGCGCCCAGTCCCGTGAAGGCAGGAACGAGGTAGACGCCGCCGTTGTCCGACAGACCGGCGGCCAGGCCTTCGGTCTCCGCGGCGGCGGCGATCAGCCCCAGGGCGTCGCGCAGCCATTGCCCCGCCGCCCCCGCCACGAAGATCGAGCCTTCGAGCGCATAGGTCGCCCGCCCGTCGAGCTGATAGGCCACGGTGGTCAGCAGCCGATGCCGCGACACGACGGCCTGATCGCCCGTATTGACCAGCATGAAGCCGCCCGTGCCGAAGGTGATCTTCACATCGCCCGCATGGAAGCCGCACTGGCCGACGGTGGCCGCCTGTTGGTCGCCGATCATGCCGAAGATCGGAATGGATCGGTCGAACAGCTCCGGCGCGGTCCGTCCGAAATCATGCGAACAGTCGCGCACCTGCGGCAGCATGGCGGGCGGCACCCCGAAGACGGCGCACAGCGCCTCGCACCACTCGCCCTTGTGGATGTCATAGAGGTTGGTGCGGCTGGCGTTGGTGGCGTCGGTGGCGTGGACCTCGCCGCCGGTGAGCCGCCAGAGCAGGAAGCTGTCCACCGTGCCGAAGGCCAGCCGGCCGGACTCGGCCAGGGCGCGTGCGCTCTCCACATGGTCCAGGATCCAGGCGGCCTTGGTGGCGGAGAAGTAGGGATCGAGCAGCAGGCCGCTCCGGGCGCGCACCGTCTCGCCGAGACCCTGGGCCTGGAGCGCGCGGCACTGGGCGGCCGTGCGGCGGTCCTGCCAAACAATGGCGTTGTAGATGGGCCGGCCGTTCTCGCGGTCCCAGACCAAGGTCGTCTCACGCTGGTTGGCGATGCCAATGGCCGCCACCCGGCCGCCCTTGGCCTCGGCGAGCTTCAGCGCCTCGCGGGCGGTGGAGAGCGTCGTGGCCCAGATGGCCTCGGGATCATGCTCCACCCAGCCTTCCGCCGGATACCGCTGCGGGAACTCGGCCTGGGCCATGGCCACGACGCGCGCGGCGCCGTCGAAGACCAGCGCGCGGCTGGAGGTCGTGCCCTGGTCAAGGGCGAGGATCAGCGGCAGGTCGGACATGGGTTCGCCGAACGACTTCTGACGACCTGGCCCCGTCCGCGCAAGGCGCCGACCCACGCGGGGACGGTGAAGCCATCGCGCTTTTGCTGGCGCCTGCCGCCGCCGCGCCTAGATAACGTCCATGGCATTGAGGGACCCTGACGCTGCTCCTGAGCAGGAACCTGCAGCGTCCCGGCTGGCCGAGGCCTTCCGCCTGGCCCTGTCGGAGGCGGAGGCCCATGTCGGTGCGACCGCGCCCAATCCGCCGGTCGGATGCGCGCTGCTGGATCGCCGCGGCGCCCTGCTCGCCAGGGCCGCGCACATGCGGGCGGGCGGGCTCCACGCCGAAGCCGCCGCCATCCAGGCATGCCGCGCGGTGGGATCGCTTGAGCGCATCCACACCGCCTTGGTGACGCTGGAGCCCTGCAGCCATCACGGCCGCACGCCGCCGTGCGTCGAGGCGCTGCTGCAAACGCCCGTGAGGTCGGTCTGGATCGGCGCGCTCGACCCGCATCCCCGCGCCCCCGGCGCGGGCCTGGCGCGGCTGGCGGAGGGCGGCGTCGCGGCGGCCATGATCTCCACCCTTGACGACCCCGACGCTGCCGCGCTGGCGGCCGCCGCCGAGCGGCTCATCGCGCCTTTCGCCAAGCTGTCGCGGACCGGCCGGCCCTGGGTGCGGTTGAAGACGGCCGTGGATGCGCAGGGAAGCATGATCCCGCCGCCAGGCCGCAAGACCTTCACCTCGACCGAGTCGCTCGCTCACGCGCACAGGCTCCGGCGGGAGAGCGAGGCGATCATCACCGGGTCGGGCTGCGTTCTGGCCGACGATCCCGCCTTCACCGTGCGCCACGTCTGCGACCATGCGGACCGGAGCCGGCGGCTCGCCATCCTGGACCGCCGCGGCCGGGTGCCGGAGAGCTACCTGCGCGCCGCCCGTGAGCGAGGGCTCGACGCCTCCATCCATTTGGACATCGAGGCGCTGCTCGATGCGCTCGGGACGGCGGGGGTGCTGACAGCGTTGGTGGAAGCCGGGCCGACGCTCCGCGCGTCGATTCTCGCCGCCGACCTGTGGGACGAGGAGATCACCTTCCGAAGCAGCCCGACGCCGGGCCAGCCGGACGTCATGGAAACCCGGCTCCGTCTCCCGCTTGCAGGGGCCGCGCCTCATCCCGGTCGGATTCCGACCTCATAGCGATCCTTGCCTTTGCACCTTTCAGCAGCGTCCAGACGAAAGTCGATCCCATCCCATGTTCGCCGGCGAAGAGCTGCTTGCGTCGAGACGCACGCCTACGGAGTTCGCCCCGGAATGAAGAGGTTTGTGGAGCACGCCGCCCCGATCGGTTGTGAGGATCTGCCGAGTAAAGCCTCTCCAAGCATGAACGGCGCGGGAGCCGAAGGCGTGCCCGGTCAGGCTTCAAGGCTATGAGCCTGGACTTGGCGCGACCGGCGCCGGACGTCGCCGTGCCGTCAAGCGCCGAGGTTCGCCTCGCGGAGGTGCTCGCCGCGCAATCGCCGCGCCGCTCACCCCCGCCGACGCCGCTCGCCAGCAGCGTCATCCATGCCGCGGTGCTGGTGCTCTGGGTGCTGCTGCTCGGAGCGCCGTTTGGACTGCACGGCGTGTGGGTGTGGTCGGCCGGGCTGGTGTATGTCGCCTACGACACCTTGCTGCTGGCCTTCACCTTCTGGCAGACCCTGCCGCTGCTTCGAGGTCCGCCGCCGATCGCGCCCGGCGGTCCCAGCGTTTCGGTCGGCGTCATCGTGGCCGCCCGGAACGAGGCGCTCGTGCTCCCGGTGACGCTCCAGGCGCTGCTGGCCCAGACCGATCGCCCCGACCGCATCCTGATCGCCGACGATGGCTCAGACGACGACACCGCCGAGGTGCTGCAGGAGCTGTTCGGCCTGACCCGGCCGGCTTTCGGGGCGGTGGAGTCGGGCCACCCCCTCGTTCACTGGCTGCGGCTGGAGGGCGGCGGCAAGGCGCGGGCGATGAACGTCGCCCTGCCGCTTATCGACACCGATGTGGTGCTGACCGTGGACGCCGACACCCTGCTGGAGCCGGGCGCTATCGCTGCGGTGCGGAACGCCTTCGCCGCCGAGCCGCATCTGGTGGCGACCACCGGCGTGCTCACGCCGGTGTGCGCCGACACCGCCTCGGGACGGGTGTTCGAGTGGTTCCAGACCTATGAATACATCAGGAACTTCCTGGCCCGTTACGCCTGGATGCGGCTGGACAGCCTGCTGCTGATCTCGGGCGCCTTCGCCGGATTCCGCCGAACCGCAGCTCTGGAGGTCGGCGGCTTCGATCCCGACTGCCTGGTGGAAGATTATGAGCTGATCCACAGGCTGAAGCGTTATGGCGCGCTGAACGGCAAGGGCTGGACGACCCGGGTGCTGGGCGCCGCCCGCGCCCGGACCGAGGCGCCGAGCACGACGCTCGCCTTCCTGCGCCAGCGCCGGCGCTGGTTCGGCGGCTTCCTGCAGACGCAGTACTGGTATCGCGACATGGTCGGCAACCGGCGCTACGGCGCGCTGGGCCTGGCCATGCTGCCGGTCAAGGCCATCGACACGCTCCAGCCGCTGTATGGGCTGACCGCCTTCATTCTGCTGTGCAGTTACCTAGTTCAGGGCAGGCTGAATGTCCTGGCGCCGGTCGGGAGCGTGATCGCCATCAAGATCGTGCTGGACTTTTCCTTCCAGCTCTGGGCGATCCACCTCTATCGCTGCTGGGTGGGCGACCGTCGCTCGGCCTCGCTCGGCCATGCCTTCATCGCCTCGATCATCGAGCCCTTCAGCTTCCAGCTGCTGCGCCATGTCGGCGCGGCCTGGGGCTGGGCGGTGTTCCTTCGGGGGCGCCAGACCTGGGGCAGCCAGCGGCGGGTCGGCGCCTTGCGCTGACCCGCCGCCCTGCAGGACCGCTAGGAGGGGTGACGCTCGCCGGCGATGGCGCGGCTGTTGGCGTTCTGCTGGCGGTTGATCTGACGCTGCTCGCCGCGGGTGATGTGGCCCCCGTTGACCGAGGCGTCCGCCCGCTCTTCGGTGCGGATCGAGTGATCGTCGGCGTGCAGCTGGCGCGCCTGGCGACGGTTCAGCTGGCCGTCGGCGACGCCGGCCCGGATGCGGGCGTTCTGCTCGCCCAGGCGGCCGTTGACCTCGGCCCGGCGAGGATGGGTGGCGTCGAAGCTCTGCGCCTGGGCGCTCGCGCCGGCGGCGAGGGCCAGCAGAACCGCGGCGGCCGTGGCGGTCTTCACAACGTTCATCTTCTTCTCCTGTCCGAGTGACGAAGGCACGCTAACGCACACCAACTGAATGCGGCGCCATCGAAGCATTCATCGTCGGTTTAGCTAGATCGTCCGTTCAGCTTCGCCTCCTCGCGGCAGGGATTGCTTCTTCGAGCCATCCGGGCTTTCCGTCGCAAAGGGGATGTCCTGCGACTGCGTTGGCGTCTCGATCAGAAGCCTATCCGGGAGGGGACACGCGCCATGAAGACCCGCATCACCGAACTGTTCGGCATAGAGCACCCGATCATCCAGGGCGGGATGCATCACGTCGGGTTGGCGGAGCTGGCCTCTGCCGTGTCGAACGCCGGCGGGCTCGGCATGATCACCGGGCTGACCCAGCGTACGCCGGAGAAGCTCTCTGCAGAGATCGCCCGCTGCCGCGAGATGACCGACAAGCCGTTCGGCGTGAACATCACCTTCCTGCCCGCGGTGACGCCGCCGGACTACGCCGGCTACATAGCGGCGGTCGTCGAGGGCGGCGTGAAGGTGGTGGAGACCGCCGGCAACAATCCCGCTAAATGGATGCTGACGCTGAAGGACGCCGGGATCAAGGTGATCCACAAATGCACCGCGGTCCGCCATGCGCTGAAAGCGCAGTCGATCGGCTGCGACGCCGTCAGCGTCGACGGTTTCGAGTGCGGCGGCCATCCGGGCGAAGACGACGTGCCCAACATGATCCTGCTGCCCCGGGCGGCGGAAGAGCTGCGCATCCCCTTCGTGGCCTCCGGCGGCATGGCCGACGCCCGCTCCTTAGTGGCGGCGCTGGCCATGGGTGCGGACGGCATGAACATGGGCACACGCTTCATCGCCACCGTCGAGGCTCCCGTGCATCAACACGTCAAGGACGCCATCGTGGCGGCGAGCGAACTCGACACCCGGCTGATCATGCGCCCGCTGCGCAACACGGAGCGGGTGCTGAACAACGCCGCCGTCCAACGCCTGCTGGAGAAGGAGCGCGCCCTCGGGACTGCGCTGAGCTTCCAGGACATCCTGCCCGAGGTGGCGGGCGTCTATCCCAAGATCATGCAGGACGGCGACATGGACGCAGGCGGCTGGTCCTGCGGCATGGTCGCGGGCCTCATCCATGACATCCCCACGGTCAAGGCGCTGATCGATCGGATCATGTCCGAGGCCGAGGCCTTGGTGCGCGGGCGGCTCGAAGCCATGTTCGCCCCGGCGCGGGCCGCGTGAGCGCGTCGCCGCATGAGCTCGGCGCCGTGTGCCGATCCCCCTCTCGCACGCTGCGCCTGGGTGGGAGCGGACCCATTGTACCGCGCCTATCACGATGAGGAATGGGGCGTGCCTGAGCGCGACGCGCGGGCGCTCTGGGAGAAGCTGACCCTCGACGGCTTCCAGGCTGGGCTGGCCTGGATCACCATCCTACGCAAGCGCGAGGCGTTCCGCGCGGCCTTCGCGGGCTTTGACCCGGAACAGGTGGCGCGGTTCGGTGAGGCGGACGTGGCGCGACTGCTCTGCGACGCCGGCATCGTGCGCTCCCGCGCCAAGATCGAGGCGGCCATCGGGGGCGCACGAGCCTTTCTGCACATGCGTGACGCCGGCGAGGACTTCGGAGCCTTTGCGTGGGCGTTCGTCGATGGGCGGCCCGTTCAGAACGCCTGGTCGGACCGCGACGGTGTTCCCGCCCAGACCGCGCTGTCTGGCGAACTCTCCCGCGCCCTGCGGGCCAAGGGGTTCAAATTCGTCGGTCCAGTGATCGTCTACGCGTGGATGCAGGCCTGCGGCCTGGTCAACGACCACGTGACCGCCTGCTTTCGCCACCGGGACCTCGCCGGACCTCAGCGACCCCGGCCAGTCGATGAGGCCTTGACCCGTCAACAGCTGGCCCTGCACACCACGCCTGCAGCCCGTGCCGGCCCACCGGCCTTGGCCAAAGATGATCGAGCCGCATCAACCGGAGACGACCATGATCCAGCTCTATTACCATCCGTCGCCCAATCCGGCGAAGGTGGCGCTGTTCCTTGAGGAAGCCGGGTTGGAATACGAGGTGGTTCCGGTCGACACCCGCAAGGGCGAGCAGTTCACCCCCGCCTTTCTGGCCATCAATCCCAACGCCAAGACGCCCGCCCTGGTCGACGACGGCGCGACCCTGTTCGACAGCAGCGCCATCCTGCTGTTCCTGGCCGAGAAGACCAGCAAGTTCATCACCTCGAGCGGGACGCCCGAGCACGCCCAGCTGCTGTCCTGGCTGATGCTCGTGGCCACCGGCATCGGGCCCTATTCGGGCCAGGCGGTGCACTTCAAGCATTTCGCGCCGGAGCCCAAGGACTATGCGGTGAACCGATACCTGTACGAGGCGGAGCGGCACTGGGGCCTGGTTGACGCCCAGCTCTCCAAGGGGCGCTACATGGTGGGCGACGCCTACACCATCGTTGACATGTCGGTCTGGGGCTGGGCCCGCGCCGTGCCCTTCATCTTCGGTCAGGAGGCCTGGTCAAGGTTCCCCAACGTCAAGCGCCTGCTGGACGAGGTCAACGCCCGCCCGGCCGTGGAGCGCGTCAACGCCATGGCCGCCCGGCACGCCTTCAAGACCGAGATGGACGAGGAGGCGCGCGCGAACATGTTCCCGCAGAACAAGCGCCTTACCGCGGCCTGACGCCGACGCGACGTCTTGCGCCGCAGCCAGCCGCTTCCACGCCGGACGCTCACGGTCGTGCGGCGCAGCAATCCCGCGTCTCCTAGCCGCACATCGAAAGATAGCGGACCGGGCTCAACCCACGTATTGCGTCGCTGAAACGATCATTGGACACTGAGCTTGCGCTTAAGTCCCGGCGATCGGTCAGGCGCTTCCTGCCTCGGCGGGCGGGGGTGAGTGGAAGGTCGCGCGTTCTGATGGGCCTGTTCGACACCGACGTTCGCCAGCGCCACCCTGCCGAGGCGTCACTCCCCTGCCTGGCCGCATGCGGCGGGCGTTTGTCTGTTGGCGTGATCCAGTCTTGAGGCTGGGCGCGTCTTGACCATTCGGCGGAGACGCGAGCGAGGCGGATCGGCGCCAGGGAGGGACGGCGATGTTTCGTCCTGGATCGTCTCCTGCGATTTCGATGGGACCATCACCTGCCAGGACATGATCCTGGCGATGCTGGCCCGCTTCGCCGACCCGGCCTGGCGGGAGGTCGAAGCCGAATGGGAGGCTGGCCGGATCGGTTCGCGCGAATGTCTCGCCCGCCAGACCGAGCTGCTGCAGGTGTCCGAGATCGAACTCGCCCGCTGGGTGGACCTGCAGCCTCTGGACCCTCACGTCGGCGACTTCTTCGCCGACTGCGCGCGGCTGGGTTTGGACGTGCGCATTGTGTCAGACGGCTATGACTGGGTCATCGGACGCGTCTTGTCGCGGTTGGGCGTCACCGGCGTACCCGTCATCGCCAACCACCTGCAGCCGCTTCGAGACGGCCGGTGGGCGCTGAGCTTCCCTCACGCGCGCGAAGGCTGTGCTTCGGGCGCGTGTAAATGCGCCGCGGTTGGGGTGGACCGCCCGCGTATCCATATAGGAGATGGGCGGTCGGACTTCTGCGTGTCCAACATCTGCGATCTCGTGCTGGCGAAGGGTTCCCTGCTCGCATCCCGCACCGAGCAGGCCCTGCCCTGCATCCCCTTCGACAGCTTCGCCGACGTCCGCGTTGTGATCGCGGACATTGTCGCTCGTCGAGGCGTTGGCGAAACTGTCGCACTGCGGTCGGCCGCCGGCTGAACCGTCATCTGTTAGAGTAGAGTCCCGAGGCCACCATGCTCAACCAAGCTGATGAAGCCCGCCTTCGCGAGACGGAAGCCCGAGTCTGCTCGTACGGCGACACGGTCCACTATGTCGAGCATCCCCCGATCTTCACCGGGTGCGAAGGCTCCTACATGTACGACCGGCAGGGTACGCCCTATCTGGATCTGCAGATGTGGTACTCGGTGGCCAACTTCGGCTACCGCAATCCGCGGCTGAACGACGTCGCCAAGCGCACGCTCGACACCATGCCCCAGATCGCGTCGCAGTATCTGCACGCCGACAAGATCGAGCTCGCCGCCTTCATCGCCGACGACATCCAGGCGAAGTTCGGCATGCCCGGGCGCGTCCACTTCAACGTCGGCGGCGCCCAGGCGATCGACGACTCGTTGAAGCTGGTGCGCAACTACACCGACGGCCAGAGCACCATGTTCGCATTCGAGGGTGGTTATCACGGCCGGACGCTCGGGGCGTCGGCCATCACCTCAAGCTTCCGCTATCGCGGCCGCTTCGGCCATTTCGGCGACAAGGCGCTGTTTATCGAGTTCCCCTATACTTTCCGCAACGGGCGCGGCATGGACAAGGAAGAGTACGCCAGCCAGGTCGTGAAGAAGTTCGCCCGCCTGTTCGAGACCGAATACAACGGTGTCTGGGATCCCAAGACCCGCAAGGCCGAATACGCCGCCCTCTACGCCGAACCCCTGCAGGGCACCGGCGGCTATGTCATTCCACCGAAGAACTTCTTCAAGGAAATGAAGGCGGTGCTGGACGAGTTCGGCATCCTGTTCGTGGTTGACGAGATTCACATGGGCATGTTCCGCACCGGCAAGCTCTGGGCCATTGAGCACTATGACGCCAAACCCGACGTGCTGGTGTTCGGCAAGGCGATCACCAACGGACTGAACCCGCTGGCGGGCCTCTGGGCGCGCGAGGAGATGATCAACCCCAAGATCTTCCCCGCGGGCTCCACCCACTCCTCGTTCAATTCCAACCCGATGGGCACCAACGTCGCGCTGGAGATCATGCGCATGGTGCACGAGACCGACTATGGCGCCATGGTCACCGCCAAGGGCGATCGCTTCCTGGAAGGCCTGCGCTGGCTGATGACCCGCCACGACCAGATCGGCGAAGTCGATGGTCTCGGCTTGGCGCTGCGGCTTGAGGTCTGCGAGCCGTCCGATCGCTGGACGCCCAACAAGGCGTTCCTGGACAAGATGCTGGCGATCGCGCTGGCCGGCGATCTCGAGCACGACGGAAAGCGCATGGGCCTCGTGCTCAACGTCGGCGGCTACTACAAGAACGTGATCACCTTCGCGCCGTCGCTGGAAATTTCCGATTTGGAAATCGATCTTGCGATCAAGCTGCTGGATCAGCTCTTCACCCGCGCAGCCGCCCAGTGACCATCCACGCCGCCATCACGCCGGCATCCACCGAGGCCGGGACGCGCCCGCCGGTGCTGCTCCTGCACGGTCTGACCGGCGCGCCGGCGGACATGCAGACGATCACCCGTCACCTGCGCCAAGCCGGCTACACGGTCGTCACGCCGATGCTGCCCGGCCACGGCGTGGGCGAGAGCGAACTGCTGAAGACCGGCTGGCGCGACTGGCTGGCCGGAGCCGAAGCCGAGCTGCTGAAGCTCACGGCCAACGGCGAGCGCGCCATCGTCGGCGGCCTGTCCATGGGCGCGGTGCTCTCTTTGGCGCTCGCCATCCGTCATCCTGACCGGATCGCCGCCATCGCCTGTTTCGCCACCACTCTACGCTATGACGGCTGGGTGATCCCCAAGGGTTCCTGGTTCATCCCCATCGGCGCACGCCTGCCGCTCGTCAACCGTTACCGCTTCAAGGAGCGGCCGCCCTACGGCATCAAGGACGAGCGTCTGCGCGCCAAGATGGCCGAACTGCTGAAATCCGGCGCCGTGACCGAAGCGGGCCTGGACTTCATGCCCGGCCGCAGCCTGGCCCAGAACCTGGACCTGATCCGCTGGACCAAGCGCCGGCTGGCCAAGGTGACCGCCCCGCTGCTGATCGTGCACGCGAAGCAGGACGATGTCACCGACATCCGCAACGCCGAACGGCTGGCCAAGTCGGTGAACGGTCCGGTCCGCAAACTCTATCTGGAAGACAGCTACCACCTGGTGACCTTGGATCGGGAGCGGAACCACGTCGCCCGCGCCACCGTCTCCTTCCTCGACGAATGCTGCCGGCCCGAGCGGGCGCTCAGTAGCTGTGCAGCCTGACGGCCAGCTCCTGATCGCTTGCCTCGTGGGTGAACGACGCCATGGCCCATCGGGGTCCGTGCAGGCCGACAGGGGCGTTGTTGGAGAAGCCCACCTCCTCGGTCGGTAAACCCAGCAGCTTCAAGCGGTCGACCCGGTCGTTGTCGTTGCTGTCGTGGAACACCTGGGCGGCGTAGACGCCCGGCGGCACGCCCTCCACACGCACGGTCGTCACCCCCTTCACCGAAGGCGCTGAGCCTTTGTAGGGGCAGCCGCCCTTCAGGAACTTGTCCTGCGGGCAGACGTCGACCCGCACATGACCTGCGTCGCTGTCGACATGATCGACCTGGAACACCAGGGCGCCGGACTGATCCTGTGCAAGAGACGGGGCGGCGAACAGCATCAGTCCGCTCGCCGCCCATGCGCAAAGGCGCTTCATGTGGCGCCCCCGCGCTTGGTCAGCGGATCAGGTAGCGGCGTCGGCCTCTGCGGCGTCGCGCTTCTCATAGACGTGGTCGACGAGGCCAAAATCCTTGGACTCCTCGGCGGAGAGGAAATTGTCCCGGTCCAGAGCGCGTTCGATGTCTTCGACGGACTTGCCCGTGTGCTTGGCGTAGATTTCGTTCAGCCGACGCTTGGTCTTGATGATGTCTTGGGCGTGGCGTTCGATGTCCGACGCCTGGCCGCGAAAGCCCCCCGAGGGCTGGTGCACCATGATGCGCGCATTGGGCAGGGCGACGCGATGGCCAGGCTCGCCCGCCGCCAGCAGGAACGAGCCCATGGACGCCGCCATGCCCGTGCACACCGTCGCCACCGGGCTGCGGATGTATTGCATGGTGTCGTAGATCGCCAGGCCTGAGGTCACCACCCCGCCCGGCGAATTGATGTACATGGAGATTTCCTTCTTGGGGTTCTCCGACTCCAGGAACAGCAGCTGGGCTGTGATGAGCGCAGCCATGCCGTCCTCTACCGGGCCGGTCAGGAAGATGATCCGCTCCTTCAGCAGGCGCGAGAAGATGTCAAAGGCGCGCTCGCCCCGGCTGGTCTGTTCGACCACCATGGGGACGAGGCTCATGAGCATGTCGGGATCGCGCATCCGGCGGCCTTCTTTTCATCGGTTTCTGGAAGCGCTGGCGGCCTGTCGGCCGCGCGCCGTCGCGACTGATATCGCGTGGCTCAGCCGAGCTTGCAAGGCGCGGAGCCCTGCAGTCGGGTGAGCCGGCTATTCCGTGGCGATGAAATCCTCGCCCTTGAGGCTGGGCGGAGGCGGGGCCGCCAGATGTTCGCCGCCCCGCGCCTCTTCGTGCACGCCGGCGTCGGGATCGGTGAGCAGGGGCGCGTCGGCCAGCTCCGGCGCCAGGCGGCGCACGCCCTCGCGAAGGTCCGCCCGGCGTCGCCAGGGCCGCCAGCTGTCGGAAGGCGTCACCGGATCGCCCAGGTGGTGTGTGGCGATCAAGGCCGCCATCGGACCGATCGGGACCGCCCCCAGTCGCCGCAATCGACGCAGCGGGCCGTCGTCGAGCGCCTCGATGGCCTTGTTCAGCGAGCCTGTCCGCGTGATAGCCGCCTGCACCTGATCGGGCGACTTGGCCAGAAAGTGGCCGATTGTGCGGCAGCGGTGCCGGTGGATGGCCTCTCGCGTGGCCGCGCCGGCCTCGCCCTCCGCGGCCTCGATGGCCAGGTCGCATTCGGTGTCGAAGCCCGAAGAACGGTTGTTCAGATTGGTGGAGCCCGCCCGCAACATGACGTCGTCTATGATGGTGCACTTGGCGTGGACGATCACCGTCTTGCCCGCATCGGTTTCCGGGCAGAAGGCGTGGAAGCGGCCGTGACGGTCCGCGCCCTGAAGCCGGCGGATCAAGGCGGAGCGCGTCTTGTCCATGGTCATGCGGTCGAACCAGCTCGGGCTGTGCTCGGTGGAGACCGCCACGATCTCCGGGCCGTCCGGCTCGCCAAGGCGCGCGGCCAGCGCCTCGCCGATCGCCGGTGAGGTGAAATACTGGTTCTCGAGATAGATGGTGCGGCGAGCAGCCTTGACGGCGGCGAGGTGCAGAGCCTCGCTCTCGCGCACCTCCTCCTGACCGCGCCACGCAGGCTCGGTTCGCGCCAAGCCTACGCGGACGTCGTGGTACTGCGGCTCGACGCAGTCGGGCCAGGGCGACGCCGGCGACGGCGCCGCCTCGTCGCGGGGCGCGATGTCGGCGCCGCGCGAGCGCCCCCAGCGCCTTCGGCAGAGATCGGCCGCCATGGCTGCGGCTTCACCCTCCACCATCATCATCACCTCATGACGCGGATCGTGCACCCCGCCTGACGGCATGTGGCGGCGCTGGTCGCCGTCCAGGTGCTCCACGCTGTCCCAGCGGTCCGTGGTCATGTCGCCCCCGCCGCAGAAGGCGAGGGCGTCGTCGATCGCCAGCACCTTCTGGTGATGACAGCCGCCGAAGGGCACGCTGTCGTCCAGGCGGAAGTGGACGGGCGAGTTACGAAAGCAGGCCCGCGCCCGGTGCGGGAAGAAATGTTGCGAAGCCGCGACGGGCAGCGCCGATTTCCACACCAGCACCCGTACGTCGAGCTGCGGGCGTGCGCAGGCCAGCTCGCGCAGGAACGGCCCCGCTTGATCAGACGCCGGCCCCGCGCCGGATGCGTCGGGCGTGAACTGGGTCAGGGGATCGAAGGCCCAACCCAGCAGGTAGATGGAGTGCTGCGCCCGCAGCATGGCCGCCTTGGCCGCCCTGAAGTAGTCCTGGCTGTCCAGGATCACGGCGGCGCGGGTGGCGGATGCGACGCGCCAGCAGGTCCGCCCAGGCTCCAACAGCAAATCGCCACCCCCGCATCACGCCTTGCAGCGAAGCTTGCTGCGTCGAATGCCGCCAGGACGGAGCGGTTCCGGAATCGTCAGGCCGGCCGCCATTTTGACGCGCTGTGCGCCGAACTTGATCAGGCCGGCGCCGGTGGACGCACGGGCGGATCTGACGTCGAAGGAGCCTGGACGCATGAACGGACCGTCGCGACACGCCCTGATCATCGAGGACGAGATGCTCGTCGGCATGGGCATGCAGGCCATGCTGGCTGAGATCGGCTTCCAGTCCTTCGCCTTCGCCTCGACCGCACGCCAGGCTTTGGATCAGGCCAGGCTGCGGCGGCCCGACCTCGTCACCGCCGACGTCGCCCTGCTGGACGGAGACGGATTGGAGGCGTGTCGCGCACTGGAAACGGCGTTTGGGCCGCTGCCGACCATCTACGTCACCGGCCACGACATGAGCCGGGTAGGCGGATTGGGCCTGACGATCGTGGCCAAGCCGTTCACGTCCGCCGACATCGCCGCCGCCTACGCCATCGTTTCCGTAGCCAGCCAAGCCGCCTAGGCCGACTAGGCCGCCCTCCGTCACGGAACTGTGACAGGTCGTATATATGGCCACAGCGGGGCGTCGGGGGTCCGCGCCACAGGAGGAACAGCAGTGAAGACGATTCTTGCGGTCGCCCTTGGCGCGACGATGCTGGCGGGAACGCTTTCCGCAAGCGCCGCGACCATTTCCGGCGCCGGCGCCACCGCTCCCGCGCCCATCTACACCAAGTGGGCCGACGCCTACGCCACCAAGACCGGCCTCCACCTGAACTACCAGGGCATCGGTTCGGGCGGCGGCATCAAGCAGATCGAAGCCAAGACGGTCGACTTCGGCGCCTCCGACAAGCCGCTGGCGGCCGCCGACCTGGCCAGCCACGGCCTGATGCAGTTTCCCACCGTCATCGTCGGCATCACCCCGGTGGTGAACCTGCCGGGCGTGACGCCGGGCGAGATGCACCTGACCGGCCCGGTGCTGGCGCAGATCTATCTCGGGAACATCAAGCGCTGGACCGACCCGCAGATCGCCCACCTGAACCCCGGCAAGCACTTCCCCAACCTGCCGATCACCGTAGTGCACCGCTCCGACGGATCAGGCACGACCTTCCTCTACACCTCCTACCTGAAGGCGGTGAGTCCGGATTGGGGGTCCAAGGTCGGCGCGAGCGACAGCGTGCAATGGCCAGCCGGCCAGGGCGGCAAGGGCAATGACGGCGTCGCCGCCTTCGTCAAGCAGACGCCGGGCTCCATCGGCTACGTCGAATACGCCTACGCCAAGAACAACAACCTGGCCT
>CAXTEX010000028.1:0-21271 GCA_964243445.1 uncultured Caulobacteraceae bacterium
CGTCCGACCCTCAGATTCGTAGTCTGATGCTCTATCCAGCTGAGCTACGGGCGCGTTTGGTCTTCGGCGAGGCGGGGAGATAGCGGCATACGCGGCGCCGCGCAAGTCCGCTCGGCTGCGTGCGGTGTTCTGCAGGAGCCGCCAGCCGAACGACTCGCCCATGTGCTCGATGCGGGCGCGGCTGAATCCGCATCCTGCCGAGCGACGGCTTAAATCCTGATCTCGCGGGCGATCTCGATGGTGCGATCGGCGGGCAGGTTGAAGCGGTCGGTGATGCGTACGCCGTTCCTGAAGAGGAAGGCGAAGAGGCTGGTGCGCAAGCTTCCCATCACCGGATGCTCGCCGCGAGTGACGTAGTCACGGGTGCCGAAGAACAGCGCCTTGGACAGGTCGACCTTCTCGCCAAAGGTCTTGAGCTCGTGCAGCCCCGCGCCGAGATCGGGATCCTCCATGAAGCCATAACGCAGGTTCACCCGCCAGAAGTCCTCCGCCACGCAGGAGAAGTCCGCCCGGTCTTCCGGCGCGACGCGGGGCAGCTCCTCGAAACTGAGCGAGAGGGCGATCACCGTCTGGTGCAGGCTGCCGGTCAGGTGGACGTACTCGCTCATCAGCGGCGGGGTGTGATCGCCGAAGCGGGTCAGGAAAGCGGCCACCCCCGGCGGTCGGGCGATGGCGTTGCGCTTGAGGCCGGAGACGAAGGCGTCGATGGGCTCCTGTCCGTCGACCAGCTTGTCGCGCACGCTCTGCACGCCCTGACGCCAGGTGATCATGACCACGAACACGACGGCGCCTATGGTCAGCGGCACCCAGCCTCCCTCCAGCAGCTTCAGCAGGTTGGCGGAGAAGAAGCTTACGTCGACCACCAGGAAGACGCCGGTGACGCTCCATACCCAGGCTTTCGGCCAACGCCATACCTTGCTCATCGCCCGGTAGAGCAGAAGCGTGGTCAGCATCATGGTGGTCGAGACCGCCGTGCCGTAGGCGCCGGCCAACCGGTCCGAGCTGCGGAAGGTGAGCGCGATGGCTAAGGTCACCGCCGCCATCGTCCAGTTCACCGCAGGCAGGTAGATCTGGCCGTACGACTTGCCCGACGTCTGGCGCACGTTGAACAGCGGCAGCCAGCCCAGCTGCATCGCCTGGCGGGTCATGGAGAAGCAGCCGGTGATGATGGCCTGGCTGGCGATGATGGTGGCCAGCATCGCCAGGCCGACCATCGGATAGATCGACCAGGCGGGCGCGATCATGAAGAAGGGATTGATCCCGCCCGCGCCGCCGCGCGCCATCACCGCCGCAGCCTGCCCCGCATAGCTCAACAACAGGGCGGGCAGCACGACGACGTACCAGGCCAGCCGGATCGGCAGCCGCCCCACATGCCCCATGTCGGCGTAGAGCGCCTCGCCGCCCGTGGCGCAGAGGAAGACCGCGCCGAGCACCAGCAGCGCCGCCGCTCCACGATGGATCAGGAAGCCGATCCCGTAGACCGGATTGACGGCCAGCAGCACCTGAGGATGGGCGACCACCTGGATCAGGCCGAGCGCGCCGATCACGATGAACCACACGAGCATGACCGGCCCGAAAGCCTGGCCGATGCGCGCCGTTCCGAAGCGCTGCACGGCGAAGAGGCCGACCAGGATGACGACGGCCACGGGCAGGATGAACGGCTTGAGCGCCGAGGTGGCCACATTGACCCCTTCCACCGCGCTCAGCACCGAGATGGCCGGCGTGATCACGCCGTCGCCGTAGAGCAGGGCGGCGCCCAGCAGCCCCATGGCTGCGCCGACATAGGTCCCACGTCGCCAGTCGCTCGCGCCCACCAGCGACATGAGCGCCAGTATTCCGCCTTCGCCGTGGTTGTCGGCGCGCATGACGAATACGCAGTACTTGATCGAAATTGTGATCAGCAGGGTCCAGAACACCAGCGACAACACGCCCAGCGCGCCGTTGGCGTCGACGCGCGGTCCCATGGTCTGCAGTATGGTCTGGAAGGTGTAGAGCGGGCTGGTGCCCAGGTCGCCGAACACGATGCCGAGGGCGGTCAGCGTCATCAGCGGAACGGGGCCGGTGTCGCGCGCCTTGTGTGCGGGCTGAGCCTTTGGCGGTGCGGCCGCCTGGCCCTGAGGCTTAGACGTCTGCGTCTGCGTCATAGCCGTTCACCCCCAGCCGCGGCCGGCTTAGCTTCGCCTTAACGCTGGAGCGGGGAGGGCGATCCTACTCACCTGGCAAACAGCTGGTCCATGTCGGACATGCCCTTGAACTCCAGCGCGTTGCCGGCGGGATCGAGCAGGAACAGGGTCGCCTGTTCGCCGACCTGGCCTTCGAAGCGGATGTGCGGCTCGATGACGAAGCGCGCCTCCGCGGCCTGCAGGCGTTCAGCCAAGGCGCGCCAACGCGCCATGTCGAGCACCACGCCGAAGTGCGGCACCGGCACGTCGTGGCCGTCCACCGGGTTGGCGTGGTCGGGGGCGGTCTTCGGCGGCGCCTGGTGAGCGACGATCTGATGGCCGAACAGGTCGAAGTCGATCCAGTCCGGCGCGCTGCGTCCCTGCGGGCATCCGAGCACCTCGCCGTAGAAGGTCCTTGCGGCCTCCAGATCGTCCACCGGAAAGGCGATGTGGAAAGGCGTCAGGGTCATGGCCGCGCTGTAGCAAGCGCGGGCGATGCAGGAAAGGAGATGACGCGCGGCGTCCTCCGCAGTGTCCGTCAGATCGGAAGATAACCTCCCATTCACTCGCGCGTGACACAAGCGAGGTCTTCATCCGAGGATGGCCTTGACCCGCTTACGCCGCCTGTTCGCAAACCGACGGGGCAATGTGGCGCTGATCTTCGCGCTGCTGACCCCGCTGCTAGTCCTGGCGGCCGGCGGCACGATTGACGTCGTGCACGCTTCCATGCGGCAGGCCCAACTTCAGGCCGCTGTCGACGCCGCCGGCGTGGGTGCGGTCGCCCGAACGTCGCCCGGATACAAGTACGCCCTCAACATGCCGGTGGACGGCTTAGTGCCCGACACCATCACCCTAACAGGCGCCCAGGGACTCTTCGCCGCGAATTGGCGGGGATGGAATGATACGACGGTCAGCGCGGTGTTTGGCAATGCCTGCGGTGGAAGCACCCTGGTGTGCAAGCAGGGAACAGCCGTTAAATCAAACGTTCAAGCGACCGGAGTATTCAAGACGAGTTTTCTCAGTCTTATTGGACATCCGACCATCAGTCTTAACGCTATATCGCAAACGGTTGATAACACTCCAACATACATAAACTACTATGTTATTGTAGATATTTCTCAATCAATGGGGATTGCATCCACGCCTGCTGATATGGCCAACTTATACAATCGGGTGGCCGCTTCTGGAAACGGCTCCGGCTACGAGACCGGTTGCGTTTTCGGGTGTCACGTTGCGGCGCCAAGCACCATCCATTCTGGCAATCAGTACTTCACGAATGAGCAGCTTGCCCATGACATAAGCCCAAAGATAACGTTGCGCATAGACTCTGCGGTGACAGCTCTCCAGGGCATCATTTCGCAGGCAAGCGCAAGCACCAACGGCTATGGCAATGTCAAAATTGGCCTCTATACCATGAGTCAAGACCCCGTAACGAATGTCCTCGTAAACACTGTGTCCCCACCCACGGCGGATTTCAACACACTGAGCGGCTTGGCCGGCTCCATCGATCTTGGGAATAATAACTCTGCCGGATTTGGCGACTCTGACTTTACAGATCAGATTAATACCTTCTCCAACATGATTCCCGCGAATGGAACGGGAGGAGTGGGATCTCCGCTTAACTATGTCTTCATCGTATCTGATGGCTTGGCGGACTCATGCCAGAACAGTCATTGCGATGGCGCCTTTTCTTCCGCTTTATGCAACCAGCTACAGGCAAAATCGACTGTTGGTGTCATATACACAACCTACGTTCCCATCACTGATCAAGCCGGCTCGCCAAGCTACAATCCTAACATCACTGCAGGCGAGGGTAATTACAACCGTCTTGTCGTTCCCTACCTGAACAGTATTCCTCAAAACCTTCAGCAGTGCGCCTCTAGTCAGAATCTCTATTTCCAGGCGAGTCAGGGGCCAGAGATCGTCAGTGCGATGGCGCAGCTTTTTGCCGAGACTCAGAAGACTGCCCGTATAGCCCAGTGAGGCGTCGCCAGCGCTGGCCGAGCCAGCCCGAGCCTTCGACCGTTCGCTTCCCGAGTTTTGAGTGACAGCGTGGCGTCTGGCGGGGCCGCCCCCCTCGCGTATAAAGCCGCATGGCTGAACCGCCCCTCCCGCCGTCCGACGCCACGCTGACGCCGCCGCACTCCGCAGGCGTCGTGGCGGGAGCGCCCGCGCCCGGCGGACGGCGCCAGGCGGCGTTGAGGTTCATCTTCGTCACAGCGCTCATGGACATCCTGGCCATCGGGGTGATCATCCCGGTGCTGCCCCGGCTGGTGCAGGGCTTCACCCACGGCGATGCAGGACGCGCGGCCGACTATGTCGGCCTGTTCGGCGCGGTCTGGGCGCTGATGCAGTTCGTGGCCTCGCCCATCCAGGGCGCCCTGTCGGACCATTTCGGTCGCCGGCCGGTGCTGCTCGCCTCCATCTTCGGCCTGGGGGCCGACTATGTGCTGATGGCGCTGGCCCCCAACCTCGCCTGGCTGTTCGTGGGCCGGGTGATCTCCGGCATCACCGCGGCGAGCTTCTCCACCGCCAACGCCTACATCGCCGACATCACCGCGCCCAAGGACCGGGCCGCCAGCTACGGCCTGATGGGGACGGCGTTCGGCATCGGCTTCATCATCGGGCCCGCGTTGGGCGGGGTGTTCGGCCAGGTCAATCCGCGCCTGCCGTTCTGGATTTCGGCGGGGCTGGCCTTCCTGAACGGCCTGTACGGCCTGTTCGTGCTGCCGGAGTCTCTGCCCAAAGAACGGCGCGCGCCCTTCCGCCTGGCCAACGCCAACCCGCTGGGTTCGCTTAAGCTGCTCACCTCCTATCCGGGGCTGCTGCAGCTGGGCTTCGTCTTCTTCCTCTACTTCCTGGCCTTCCAGCCGCTGCAGAGCGTGACGGTGCTCTACACCAGCTTCCGCTACCACTGGAGCATCTCCGCCATGGGGCTGTTCCTGGGGGGCATCGGCCTGGCCAGCATCGTGGTGCAGAGCCGTCTGGTCAGGCCGGTGGTCCGCCGCTTTCAGGAGCGGGGCGCGCTCTACATCGGGCTGCTGTTCGGGGCGGCGGGCATGTTCGTCTACGGCTGGGCGCCCAGCGGGCTGTGGTTCTGGGCCGGCGTGCCGCTCTACGCCATCGTGGGGCTGGTGCAGCCGGGCGTGCAGGGCATGATGACCCGCCGCATCGGTCCCCATGAGCAGGGCCGGCTACAGGGGGCCAACTCCTCCATCATGGCCATGACCGGGCTCATCGGGCCGATCCTGGCGACGCAGATCTTTCATCGCCTGGTCACCCAGGGTCATCATCCCCTTCTGGCCGGCGCGCCCTACTACCTGTCGGTGCTGCTGTTTCTCTCGGCCTTCGCCCTGGCCCTGGCGACCCGGCCGGCGGGCGGCGAGCCCGCGATGTCCGATGCGGCCCTTCCCGCGTGAGATCAGCCCCTTGTCCGCCCGGGCGCCATCGTTGCGCCAGGAAGCTGCCCCTTATGGCCGCACCCGTCAGCAAAAGTCTCCCATGCCGTTGAACCGCCTCGCCTGCATCCCGCTCCTGGCGCTCCTGGCCGCCTGTTCCGATCCGGCCAGCCAGAGCCGCGCTGCACCCCAGCCGCCGGCGCCCGACCTCCCGCTGGCCGCGGCCAACCGGGCCCCCCCGGGCGATGTGGCGACGATGAAGATGTCTTTCGCGCCGATCGTCAGGCGTGCGGCGCCGGCGGTGGTGAACGTTTACTCCACCCATACGGTACGAAGCCAGGTCGACCCCTTCTGGGCTCTGTTCGGCGGCCAGTCCGTGCCGCGCGAGCGGGTGGAGGGCTCGCTCGGCTCCGGCGTCATCGTCCGCGCCGACGGCGTCATCGTGACCAACAACCATGTCATCGAGGGCGGCCAGCAGCTGCGCGTCGTGCTGGCCGACCGACGCGAGTTCCCGGCCCGCGTCCTGCTCGCCGACCCGCAGTCCGACATCGCCGTGCTCAAGATCGACGTCCCTGGCGAGCGGCTGCCCGTGCTGCCGTTCGAGACCCGCGGCGACACGCAAGTCGGCGACCTGGTGCTGGCCATCGGCGACCCCTTCGGCGTCGGCCAGACGGTGACCAACGGCATCATCTCTGGGCTGGCGCGCACCGACGTGGGCGTGTCCGACAGCGGCTTCTATCTGCAGACCGACGCCGCCATCAATCCCGGCAACTCCGGCGGCCCGCTGGTCGACATGGACGGAAATCTGGTGGGGCTGAACACCTCCATCATCAGCCGCTCGGGCTCCTCCAGCGGCGTCGGCTTCGCCATTCCGGCCGCGCTCGTGCGGCGCGTGGTGGAGTCAGCCGCCAGCGGCGCCCACACCGCTCAGCGGCCGTGGCTCGGCGTGCGGGCGAGCCCCGTCACCGCCGATGTGGCGCGAAGCCTCGGCCGCGCCCGGCCCGAAGGCGTGCTGGTGGCCGAAGTCTATCCCGGCTCGCCAGCCGCCCGGGCAGGCCTGCAGCTCGGCGACTTGATCCTGACGGTGGACGGCCAACCGGTGAACGACCAGGCCTCGCTCAACTATCTGACCTCCACCCATCGCTCCGGCGACGTCGTGACCGCCCAGGTGGTGCGCGGCGGGACGGCCCGCAGCCTGCGGCTGGTCGTCGCCACGCCCGCCGCCGACCCGCCCCGCGACGAGCGCATCCTCTCGGCCCGCTCCCCGCTCCAGGGCGCTACGGTCGTCAACCTCTCGCCTGCGACGGCCGTGCAGTACGGGCTCGACCCCTTCCTGCGCGGCGTGCTGGTGATCGGGGCGGGGCAGGGGATCGCCGTCCAGGCCGGCTTCCAGGCGGGCGACATCGTGCGCGAGGTGAACGGCCGGCCGACCGCCAGCACGGCCGCCCTCGCCGCCACCCTGACCGAGGGCGGCGGCGGCTGGCGCATCACCGTCCAGCGCGGCGACCAGCAGATCACCGCCCAGTTCTGATCCCGCCTCAGACGCCCTTGGACGGGCCGGTCAGGCCCCAGACATGGCCGAACGGGTCCCGCAGCTTGCCCTGTCGGCCGTAGAACTCATCTTTCGGTGGTCGCAGCGACGTCGCGCCGGCGGCGATGGCGCGATCGTACCAGGCGTCGACATCGTCGAGCGTCAGGTTGATCGTCATCGTGGTGCCGCCAAGCGTCCTGGGCGACTGGGTCCCGATGATGTCGGCGTTGTCCGGATACTCGTCCGACAGCATGACGTCGCAGCCGTTGATCGTCAGGCCGACGTGGCCGATCTTGCCCTCGTATTCGTAGCGGTCCCGCTCCGTCGCGCCGAACGCCCGCTTGTAGAAGTCGATGGCGCCCGCGCCGTCATCCACCATCAGATAGGGCGCCACACCCGTATAACTGGTCGCCTCGTCAGCCATGTCCTGTCCCCCCGGCCGGCCTTGGGCCTGTTCCCCGGTCCGCCGCCCCGCTAGCTTGCACCCATGGCCGATCTTTTTGAAGCCGCCGGACTGACGCCGCAGGCCCAGCGTCCGCTCGCCGACCGGCTGCGCCCGACGCGCCTGCACGAGGTGGTGGGCCAGGACCACCTGCTCGGGCCCGAGGGTCCGATCGGGAGGATGACGGCGGCGCACAGGCTTTCGTCCATGATCCTGTGGGGACCGCCCGGCGTCGGCAAGACCACCCTCGCGCGGCTGCTGGCCGACACGGCCGGCTACCAGTTCCAGCAGCTCTCGGCGGTCTTTTCCGGCGTGGCGGAGCTGAAGAAGGCTTTCGAGACCGCGCGCGGCCGCCGCGCCGCCGGCCAGAGCACCCTGCTGTTCGTCGACGAGATCCACCGCTTCAACCGCGCCCAGCAGGACGGCTTCCTGCCCTATGTGGAGGAGGGGGTGGTGACCCTGGTGGGCGCCACCACCGAGAACCCCTCCTTCGAGCTGAACGGCGCCCTGCTCTCGCGTTGTCAGGTCTATGTGCTGAAGCGCCTGGACGAGGCGGCGCTCGAGACGCTGCTCGCCCGGGCGGAGGCGCACGAGGGGCGGCCGCTGCCGGTCACCGCGGCGGCGCGCGAGGCCCTGCTGGCCATGTCCGACGGCGACGGCCGCTATGTGCTCACCCTGGCCGAGACCCTGTTCGCGATCGCCGAAGGTGAGCCGCTCGACCCCACGGCTCTCGCCGCCGTGCTCCAGCGTCGCAGCCCGGCCTATGACAAGGACCGGGAGGAGCACTACAACCTCATCTCCGCCCTGCATAAGTCCATCCGCGGCTCCGATCCCGACGCCGCCCTCTACTGGTTGGCGCGGATGCTGGAAGGCGGGGAGGAGCCGCTGTTCATCGCCCGCCGGCTGGTGCGTGCGGCGATGGAGGACGTGGGCGAGGCCGATCCGCTCAGCCTGCTGGTCGCCACCGCCGCCAAGGACGCCTACGATTTCCTCGGTAGTCCGGAGGGCGAGATCGGCCTGGCCCAGACGGTGGTGCACCTGGCCACCGCGCCAAAATCTAACGCCGTCTACAAGGCGTTCAGCGCGGCGCGGAAGGCGGCGCGCGAGACCGGCTCGCTCATGCCGCCGGCCCCCATCCGCAACGCGCCGACCCAGCTGATGCGCAGCCTCGGCTACGGTGCGGGCTACGCCTATGATCCCGACACGCCGGAAGGCTTCTCCGGGCAGGACTACTTTCCGGAAGGCATGGGACGACGCGTCTTCTACGCGCCCAAGGGGGACGGCGCCGAGGCCAAGATCAAGGCGCGGCTGGAGCGCTGGACGCAGATGCGACGCGAGCGGAGCGGGGCCGATTGAGCCCCCGCCCGCCGCGCAAGCTCCGCGCCGCCTCCGTCCCCGTGCGTCTGACCTCGGCGGAGATCGCCTTCGTCCGCACCTTGGTCATCTATGAGGACCCCCTGCTGCTGGCGCTGGACAAGCCTCCGGGACTGTCCAGCCAGGGCGGCCGGGCGCAGGTCAACACCCTGGACGAACTGCTGTGGGCCTTCGCCAGGCCCGGCCACGCGCGCCCGCGCCTGATCCACCGCCTGGACCGCGACACCTCGGGCGTCATCCTGACCGCCCGCACTCAGCCCGCAGCCGGCTTTCTCGGCAAGGCGATGATGGCCCGGCGCTTCGCCAAGACCTATGTCGCCCTGGTCGGCGGAAGCCTGACGAGCGAAGGCGGTGAGATCGACGCGTCTCTGCGCCGCGAGACGATCGGGCGCGAGGCCTATATGCGCGTCTGCCCGGCCGATCATCTCGATGCGGAAGCGGCGCTGACCCGCTACCGAATCCTGGCGCGAGGCGACGGCGCCGCCCTGGTGGAACTCAGGCCCCGGACCGGACGCATGCACCAGTTGCGGGTGCACATGGCGTCGCTGGGCTGCCCCATCCTGGGCGACGTGCGGTACGGAGGCGGCCTGGCGCTGGGCGGCCGTCCCGTTCCGCGCCTCATGCTGCACGCCGCCGCCTTGCAGTTCCCCCATCCCGAAGGCGGCGAGAAGCGGATCGAGGCGGCCTGGCCGCCGGATTTCCGCACCCTGGCCGATGGTCTGCAGGCCGTCTCCGTCGCCGCGAGAGCGGGGGAGACGGCGTGACGTCATTCTCCCGGCGCAGTCGCCTGCACCGACAGGGCATGGACCGGACCCGCCAGCTCCTCCTTCAGGGCGGCGTACACCTGGCGCTGGCGCTGCAGACGTCCGACGCCGCGGAAGCCCTCGGCGGTGATCTTGACCGTGAAATGGCTTTCGCCGCCCTCGCGCGCGCCGGAGTGGCCGGCGTGGTTGGCGCTGTCGTCGATGACCTCCAGTCTGTCCGGAGCGAAGGCCGCCTGCAGCTTTTCCGCCATTGCCTCGGCCATGCGCGCCATATCCGCTCCGTCAATCCTTGATCGGGAAAACTTCACCCGCATACTCCCCCCATGAGCGGAGACTTTCAATACCGCCCCAAGTTCGTGGACATGCGCGTCCGTCCCCCCAAGGCGGACGAGGACAAGCGACATGAGGACGTCCATGCCCTGAAACCGGGCGAGAAGGCCTGTGAATGGCCGGGCTGCCGCGTGGCCGGTTCCGCCCGCGCGCCCAAGTCGCGCGAGATGATGAACGAGCACTATTGGTTCTGTCAGCCGCACGCCGCCGAGTACAACCGCAACTGGGACTTCTTCGCCGGCATGAGCGAGGGGGAGGTGGCCAAGGCCCAGGCCGCCCGCCTCACCGGGGAGCGCCCGACGTGGGAGTTCCGCGCCTCGCGCATGTCGCGCGAAGCCGCCTCCTTCGCGGCCAAGATGGGCGGCGGCGCGGCCGGCAAGGGTCCGGGCGCCTACGCCGATCCGCTGGGCGTCTTCACGGCCGCGCAGGCGGCGAGCCCGGCCCAGCCCACGCGCCACCTCGGCAAGCTCGAGCGGCGGGCGCTGGAGGAGCTTGATCTGGACGAGATGGCGGACAAGGCGGCGGTGCGCGTCCGCTATCTGGAGCTGGTCAAGCGCTTCCATCCCGACTCGAACGGCGGCGACCGTTCGACCGAGCAGAAACTCAGTCGGGTGCTTCGGGCTTATAAGACCCTGAAGGCCGCCAAACTGGTCTGAAGCCCACCCCACCGCCGATCCGGCTGCGCCGCTTTCCCCGGCCGCCCGGCTCGCCTAGACAGACCGCGACATGCCCCTGGACCTCACCTTGGATGACCACCTCGTCGCCGCTGCGCCGGACCGCAGGGTCGGCGTGCGAGAAACCTTCGGCGTCGACAGCGACATGCAGGTCCCGGCCTTTGCGACGTCGGATCAGCACGTGCCGGAGCTGGACGCCAGCTACCGCTTCGACCCCCAGACCACCTTGGCCATCTGCGCAGGGTTCGCCCACGACCGGCGGGTGATGGTGCAGGGCTACCACGGCACCGGCAAGTCCACCCACATCGAGCAGGTGGCCGCGCGGCTGAACTGGCCGCTGGTGCGGGTGAACCTGGACGCGCACGTCTCGCGCATCGACCTGGTGGGCAAGGACGCCATCGTGCTGAAGGAGGGCCAGCAGATCACCGAGTTCCGCGAGGGGATGCTGCCGTGGGCCATCCAGCGCCCCATCGCCCTGGTGTTCGACGAATACGACGCCGGTCGCCCGGACGTGATGTTCGTGATCCAGCGCGTGCTGGAGGCGCAGGGGCGGCTGACCCTGCTCGACCAGAACCGGGTGATCCGGCCCAATCCCTTCTTCCGCCTGTTCGCCACCACCAACACCATAGGGCTCGGCGACACCACGGGGCTCTATCACGGCACCCAGCAGATCAACCAAGGCCAGATGGACCGCTGGTCCATCGTGACGACGTTGAACTACCTGGCCCAGGACGTGGAGGTCGGCATCGTCCTGGCCAAGTCGCCCGGCTACGACACAGTTGAAGGCAAGCGCACGATCAACGCCATGGTGCGGGTGGCCGACATGACCCGCAACGCCTTCATGAACGGCGACATCTCCACGGTGATGAGCCCGCGCACGGTGATCACCTGGGCCCAGAACGCCACCATCTTTGGCGACATTGGGTTGGGCTTCCGCCTGACCTTCCTGAACAAGTGCGACGAGCTGGAGCGTCCAACGGTGGCGGAGTTCTACCAGCGGGCGTTCGGGGCCGACCTGCCGGAGTCCGCGCTCAGGGTTAAGGTGGCGTAGCCTGTCTTCATCTCCCCCCACGCAGTGGGGGAGTCCCGCCGAAGGCGGGGAGGGGGCGCCCGGCGGCGCCGGGCGAGCACCGCTGCGGCAGCGTCTTCCGCGCGCGCGCGCGGCCCCTCCGTCGGCTTCGCCGCCACCTCCCCATAGCAGATGGTGAGGATAGATACGGCTCAGGCCGCCTGCTGGCTGTAGCCGAGCCGCGCGTTCAGCTGTTCCAGTAGCTTGATCGCCGCATCCGCGATCACCGTGCCGGGCGGGAAGATGGCGGCGGCGCCGGCGTCCAGCAGGGCCTGGAAGTCGGAGGGCGGGATCACGCCGCCGACCACCACCATGATGTCGCCGCGTCCTGCCGCCGCCAGCTCTGCCTTCAACTCGGGAACCAGGGTGAGATGGCCGGCCGCGAGCGATGAGGCGCCCACCGCGTGAACGCCTGCGGTGATCGCCGCATGGGCCGTTTCCGCGGGCGTCTGGAACAGGGGACCGATCTCCACCTGGAAGCCGAGGTCCGAGAAGGCCGAGGCCACCACCTTCTGGCCGCGATCGTGGCCGTCCTGGCCCATCTTGGCGATCAGGATGCGTGGGGCGCCGCCGTCGGCCTGGCGGAAGGCCTCGACCATGGCCGTGGCCCGGTTGATGGTGAAGTCGTCGGTCCCGGCCTCGCGCAGATAGACGCCCTGGATGGCGCGCACCTGCGCCTTGTGGCGGTTGAACACCGTCTCCAAGGCGTCGCTGATCTCGCCGACGGTGGCCTTGGCGCGCGCGGCCTCCACCGACAACTCCAGCAGGTTGGCGTTTCCTGCAGCGCCTTGGGTCAGCGCGTCCAGCCTGCGTTTGACTTCGGCGCTGTCGCGCTCGGCGCGCAGGCGCTGCAGCTTGTCGATCTGCTGGCGGCGGACCGAAGAGTTGTCGACCTTGAGCATGGGGATGACCTCCTCCGTCTCAGGCTTGTAGCGGTTGACGCCGACGACGCTCTGGCGGCCGCTGTCGATGCGGGCCTGGGTGCGGGCGGCCACCTCCTCGATCCGCAGCTTGGGCACGCCGGCTTCGATCGCCTTGGCCATGCCGCCGAGCGCCTCGATCTCGGCGATGTGCTCGAGGGCGCGGGCGGCGAGCTCATAGGTCAGCCGCTCAACATAGTAGGAGCCGCCCCAGGGATCGATGGTGCGGGTCAGCCCGGTCTCGGTCTGCAGGAACAGCTGGGTGTTGCGGGCGATGCGGGCGGAGAAGTCGGTGGGCAGGGCCAGGGCCTCGTCCAGGCTGTTGGTGTGCAGCGACTGGGTCTGGCCGCCGGCCGCCGCCATCGCCTCCACGCAGGTGCGGGTGACGTTGTTGAACACGTCCTGCGCCGCCAGCGACCAGCCCGAGGTCTGGCAGTGGGTGCGTAGCGACAGGGAGCGCTCGTCGCGAGGCTCGAACGGACGCATCAGCCTGGCCCAAAGCAGGCGGGCGGCCCGCATCTTGGCCACCTCCATGAAGTAGTTCATGCCGATGGCCCAGAAGAATGAAAGGCGCGGCGCGAAGGCGTCGACTTTCATGCCCGCCGCGACCCCGGCCCTGACGTATTCGACGCCGTCGGCGAGCGTGTAGGCCAGCTCCAGGTCGGCCGAGGCGCCGGCCTCCTGCATGTGGTAGCCGCTGATCGAGATGGAGTTGAACTTCGGAGTCTCCTTCGCGGTGTAGGCGAAGATGTCGGCGATGATCCTCATGCTGGGCGCGGGCGGGTAGATGTAGGTGTTCCTGACCATGAACTCCTTGAGCACGTCGTTCTGGATCGTGCCCGTGAGCTTGGCGTGCGGCACGCCCTGTTCTTCGGCGGCGGCGATGTAGAGGGCCAGCACCGGCAGCACCGCGCCGTTCATGGTCATCGACACGCTCATCTGATCCAGCGGGATGCCGCTGAACAGGGTGCGCATGTCGTAGATGCTGTCGACGGCCACGCCCGCCATGCCGACGTCGCCGGCCACCCGCGGATTGTCGCTGTCGTAGCCGCGATGGGTGGCGAGGTCGAAGGCGATGGACAGGCCCTTCTGGCCCGCGGCGAGGTTGCGGCGATAGAAGGCGTTGGACTCTTCGGCGGTGGAGAAGCCGGCGTACTGGCGGATGGTCCAAGGATTGGTGACGTACATGGTCGGATACGGGCCGCGCACGAAGGGCGCGACGCCTGGATAGCCGCCGAGGAAGTCCAGACCGGACGTGTCGCCCTCGCCGTAGGCGGGCTTCACCCGAATGCCTTCGGGCGTCTCCCAGCTTTCTACCGAGCGCATGTCGGCGAGGGGCGCGTCGATCGACCCCGCTTCGTAATCAAGCGTGGCGAAGTCAGGAAAGAGGGCCATCGACGTCCTCCCCTTCCGAGGCGCCGTCGGCGGCGAGATCGGCGTCCAGCAGGTCCAGCCAGCCGGCGTCGTCGCCGGCGACCTCCTCCACGTCCTCGGTGAAGGCGACCGCGGTGCGGCCGTCGGGGAGCAGCAGGCCCAGCACCTGCAGTTCCTCGCCCTCTTCGGTGTGATGGCTCTCGGCCTGGATGATCAGGGCGGCGAACTCCTCGTCGGCGTCCTCGTCGTACCAGATCACCGGCTGGGGCAGGGGCTCCTCGAAGGCTGTGGCGTCATGGGTGTCGCCCAGGGCGAACACGGCGGCGTTGCTGTCCACGTCCTCCGGCCGCGCGACCCGGCCGGAGAAGGTGGCCGCCGTCCTCCAGCTCTCGGCCGTGAAGCCGTCGGCGCTCACGAGGCGGCTCCAGGTGCGGTCTCGAAGGCGGCGGCGGCGCGCCAGGCAGCGAGCGGGGGACAATAGCTATCGGGGCCGGGCAGGCGCACGTCCGGCGACGCCACGGCGAAGGGGCCAGGGTCGATGGGGTCGATGGCCACGGCCTCTTCCTGCGGGTTGCGATAGACGCTCGTCCCCACGAGCTTGCGACCGCCGGATCCGAGTTCGGCGGCAAGCGCGTCCCGCGCCTTCG
Source organism: uncultured Caulobacteraceae bacterium (assembly GCA_964243445.1). Lineage (GTDB taxonomy): Bacteria > Pseudomonadota > Alphaproteobacteria > Caulobacterales > Caulobacteraceae > CAHJWH01. The sequence goes on from CAXTEX010000028.1 coordinate 14,686, forward strand.
CGACCCAGCCTTGGATAAGACCGTCCTGCAGGGCCTGGGCGAGACCGCCGCGGGCTTCGATACCTTGGAACAAGGCCCAGGCGGCGCGGGCGAGCTGGTCGGTCTGGGCCTCCAGGAACCAGGCGCCTCCGGCCGGGTCGGCGACACGGGCGAGACCGGCTTCCTCCATCAGCACCAGTTGGGCGTTGCGGGCCTGGCGACGGGCGAAGTCGGTCGGCCGGCCCAGGGGCTGGGTGAACGGCTCCAGCACCACGGCGTCCGCTCCGCCGACCGCCGCACCGAAACCCGCCGCCGTCAGGCGCAGCAGGTTCACCCAGGGGTCGAGCCGCGACATCATGCGCCGTGAACTGCGCGCCTCGATCCTTGCAGGCAGGCGTGCTCCCAAGCCGCCGCAGAGCCTCAGCCACAGGGCGCGGGCGGCGCGGAGCTTGGCGACCGTGTCGAAATACTCCGCGTCGGCCACAAGCCCCAGGGTGACGACCGCCAGCCCCTCCGCCGGCCCCACCGCCGCCGCATCCAGTGCGCGGACGTAGGCGAGGGCGGCGGCGAGCATCACCGCAAGCTCCTGCGCTGCGGTCCCGCCCGCCTCGTGCACCACCGCGCCGCTGGCCAGGAAGAGCGTCGCCGCCGGATAGGTCTCGCGCAGCCGCCCCGCCAGCCGCGCCGCTTCGGCGACATGCGAATCGATCGGACCCGGGCTCGCCCCGGTCCGCGCAAAGGCGCTGAGCGGATCCATGTGCAGGGCGAGCCGAGCCCTCGGCGCCGAGCGGCCGACCACGTGCAGCCATTCGCCCGCGCAAGGTCCTGCAAAGCCGGCGTCGAGCGCGACGGGCGCCAGGTCGAGCTCCACCCCGGCTAGCAAGCGGCCCATGTCCTGCGGCGAGCCGACCGCGATCCCGTCCTCGCCCGAGGGGTCCAGGCGCAGCAGCAGAGAGCTGGCGCCATTTTCCAGGTCCTGGAGCGCGCGGTCGTTGGCCACGTCCGGATCGGGGTGATCGACTACGGTGCGGAGGTCCCAGCGGCCCTCGGCCTGGCCGTCATGGCTGGTGAAGCGCACCGCATCCGGCTGCGTCGGCGCACGGGTGTACAGCGCCTCGACGGGCAGGCCGTCGGGGTTCAGCCACGTCAGGCTCTCGGCCGGGCCGCCCTTAAGCGTCTTCTCGACCAGGGCGGCCCAGGTCTCCCGATCGGGGACGGAGAAGTCTGCGGCGAGCGGAATGACGTCCAAGGCAGAGGTCCAGATGCAAGGTGCGGCCACGACCACATACCTGCGAGCATGGCGCGTCAAGCGATCCGGCCTCGACGGTCGGCAGGGGCGATCAGGCGTCTACGCCTCGTCTCGCCGCCTGCATAGGCCTAGTCTGGCGCCATGACGCCGTCTGATTCCGCGCCGGCCGACGCCGGCAACGCCAAGCCCTATTCCGTCTCCGAACTGGCTTTTGCGCTCAAGCGCACGCTGGAGGACGCCTATGGCTTCGTGCGCCTGCGGGGCGAAATCTCCAAGGTCACCCGACACGCCTCCGGCCACATCTACCTGACCCTGAAGGACGACAAGGCCTGCATCGACGGGGTGGTCTGGAAGACCTCCGTCCGCGCCTTGAAGGCGCAGCCGGAGCAGGGGTTGGAGGTGATCGCCATGGGGCGGATCACGACCTATCCGGCGCGCTCCGCCTATCAGATGGTCATTGAGAGCCTGGAGCCCGCCGGGGTGGGCGCCCTGCTGGCGCAGCTGGAGCGGCTGAAGGCGCGCCTGCGGGCCGAGGGCCTGTTCGAGCCGGAGCGCAAGCGCGCGCTGCCGCCGCATCCGGCCGTGATCGGGGTGATCACCAGTCCCACGGGGGCGGTGATCCGCGACATCCTGCATCGTCTGGCGGATCGCTGGCCGACCCAGGTGGTGGTCTGGCCCGTGGTGGTTCAGGGCGAGCGGGCGGCCGCCGACGTCATAGCCGCCATCGGCGGGTTCAACGCCCTGGTCGCCGGCGGGCCCGTCGCCCGGCCCGATCTGCTGATCGTGGCGCGGGGCGGCGGCTCCGTCGAGGACCTCTGGCCGTTCAACGACGAGGCGCTGGCGCGCGCGGCGGCGGCGAGCGTCATCCCCTTGATCTCCGCAGTGGGCCACGAGACCGACACGACGCTGATCGACTTTGTCTCGGACCGCCGGGCGCCCACGCCGACCGCCGCCGCCGAGATCGCCACCCCTGTGCTGTCGGAGCTGCGCGCCCTGGTGCTGGACTACGGCCGCAGGACCTACCGCTGCACCCACCACCAACTGGAGACCCGGCGCACGCGGCTGACCGGGGCGGCGCGCGGTCTGCCCCGTCCGGCCGACCTGCTGGCCCTGTCCGGCCAGCGCTTCGACTTGGCGGCGGGGCGGCTGGCCGCGGCGCTGGAGCGCAACGCCGCCGTCCATGAGCGCGACCTCGCCCGCACGGGCGCGCGCCTGGCCCCGGCGCTGCTGCACGCGCCGCTCCGCGCCAGGGCCGACCGGCTGACGGGTCTCGGGGCGCGGCTTGACGGAGCGGCCTTGCGCGGACCGGACGCCTGCCGCCGCAACGCTCGCCTGCCCGACCTGGAAGGCCGCCTCACGGCCGCCGCCGGACGCCGGATCACCTGGGCTAGGGAGCGGTTGGACAATCTGGACCAGCTGCGCGCCTCCCTCAATCCTGATCGACCCTTGGCGCTCGGGTTCGCCAGGGTGCATCGCGCCGACGGCCGGCTGGCGCGTTCGGGCGGCGAGTTGACGGCGGGCGAGGTCCTGGCGCTGGTGTTCGCCGACAAGACGCCCGTTCCGGTCCGGGTGGAGGGCGCGTCCTCCCGCCCGCCGCGCCGGTCGGGCGTTCCCGCGCTCCAGGGCGATCTGTTCTGAGCCGCTGTGGCCGCAGGCCTGCACCGGCTCCATTTCCGAATGTCCAAGCCGTCCCAGGGCGGCTACAACGGGACATGAACGCGATCGACCGCGAGATGGACGGGCCGGCCATGCTGCATTACGGCGACGGCGACTATGCGGTCCTCAGGCCTGGGCGCTATGTCGTCTGTGCGGTGAGCGAGCGCCGCGTGCCGCTTGACGCCCTCAGATACTGGAGCGTCGCGCGGCAGGAGGCTTACGCCGGCGCGGCGGAGGCGGTTCAGCGTTTCGCCGCACCCGCCCTGACGTAAACTCTTCATAAACCCTGATGCGCGAAGCTCCCGGAAGTCGAGTTTCGCGCCCGAACCTGCAAACTGGACGGTGCCATGGCGACGGGCCTTGAAGCCTTGAGCGTCCTTCTAGCCGACGACAACCCGCACATGCGGGAGATCGTCGGCGTGCTGCTGAACAACTTCGGCATCAACCAGATCCGCGCCGTGCATGACGGCGGCCAGGCGCTGGCCATGCTGAATACCTGGCAGCCGGACGTGGCCATCGTGGACTTCAAGATGGAGCCGGTCGACGGGGTGGAGTTCACCCGCCGCGTGCGCAACTCCACGGAAAGCCGCAATCCCTATCTGCCCATCATCATGATGACCGGCCACTCCGCCCGCGCGCGGGTGTACGAGGCGCGCGACGCCGGCGTCACCGAGTTCGTGGTCAAACCCGTCAACGCCCGCATCCTGCTGGATCGGGTGATGGCGGTCATCTATCGCCCGAGGCCCTTCGTGCGCACCCGGGGCTATTTCGGCCCCGATCGCCGCCGCCGGGCGGAACCCGCCTTCGCCGGGCCTTACCGCCGCTCCTCCGACATCGGCGACCAGCCCGCCGGCGGCGCGGGTCACGACGACTCTCTGGGCGCTTCGGGAGACGCGGCGATCTAGGCTACCCGAGGCGGCGAGGCGGGGCCCGAAGGCGGCGTCAGCGTCAGGTCCGCGACAAGCGGCAGATGGTCGGAGGCCGTCCGCGCCAGCGGGGTGGCGACCACCCCCACGTCAGCGACCTCCACCCCCGGCGTCAGGAACATGTGGTCGATGCGCAGGAGCGGCAGGCGCGAGGGAAAGGTGCGGGCGGGCCGCGGTCCGCCCTTCTCCTCGCGCCGGCCCCGTTGCACGTCGCCAAACCGTTGCGCGAGGCGGCGGTAGGCGGCGTGGCCGCGGGTGGCGTTGAAGTCGCCGACCAGCACCCCGGGCGCACGCCAGGAGGGATGGCTGGTCCAGTCGGAGCCCAGCAGGGCCTCGACCTGGCCACGCTGCTCCAGGGGCATCAGGCCAAGGTGCGTGTTGATCACCTGCAACTCCAGCCCATCGACCTCGATGGCCGCCCAAAGGGCGCCTCGACGCTCCAAAGGCGTGCGCGGCAGGGTCGGGAGGGCGCCGCGCCGGAGCAGCCGGTGGGGCAGGGCGGTGAGGATGGCGTCGCCGTACTGCTCCTCCGCCACCTGGAAGGCTGCGTGGAAATGGAACCGCATGCCGAGGCGGGCGGCGATCGCATGCGCCTGATCGATCCGGCCGCTGCGGGTGCGCCCGACGTCCACCTCCTGCAGGGCCACGACGTCAGGGCGGGCCTGGGCGATCACGGCGGCGACCCGGTCGACATCCAGCTTACGGTCCACGCCCACGCAGCCGTGGACGTTGTAGGTCATCAGGCGCAGCACGGTGCGAGGCCGGCTCAGCTCGCGCGGAGACGATAGCGGCTGGTGCGCCGATAGGTCTGTCCGGGATGCAGGATCGTATCCGGAAAGGCCGGATGGTTGACCGCGTCAGGGAAACCCTGGGGCTCGATCGCCAAGGCGCCGTTGCGGACGAACGGATGCTTCAGGTACTGGCCGGAATAGACCTGCATGCCGGCCTGGTCGGTGCGGATGTCCAAGGTCGCGCCGTCGGGCGCCCGAAGGGTCAAGGCGATCTCCGCCGAGCGGTCGAGCGCCCAGTTGAAGTCGAGACCGTCGGCCATAGCGAACTCGGCGAGACCCCGATTCAGGATTTCGCCGACGAGCCGGCCCTGACGAAGGTCGAAAGCGGATTCGGCCACGGGGGACACGACGCCCGTGGGAATCAGTCCCTGCCCCACCGGGGTGTAGCCATCCGCCTCGACCTGCAGGGTGTGGTGCAGGATCGTGCCCCCCGGAACGCCCGACAGGTTGAAGTAGAGGTGCTGGGACAGGTTGATCGGCGTCGCCGCCTCGGCCTCAGCCCAATAGTCGATCTGCAGGGTGTCGGCTTCGACCAGGGAGAAGGCGGCGCGCACGTCCACCATCCCTGGAAACCCCTCCTCGCCGTCCGGCGAGCGGTAGGCCAGCGAAAGCGAGCGGCCGTCGGCGGCGACATCTTCGAAGCGCCACATCCGCTTGTTGAAGCCGATCTTGCCGCCGTGCAAGGTGTTGGGGGGCTCGTTGACGCTGAGCTGCGCCTCGCGGCCGTCCAAGGCGAAACGCCCGCCGCCCACGCGGTTGGCGACGCGGCCGACTAGCGCGCCGAGATAGGCCGTATCGCGTTCGTAATCCTCAAGACGGTCGTAGGCGAGGATGGCCGGGCGCAGGCCTGAAGGCGTCGGGAACGCCAGCCGATGGACGATGGCGCCGTAGTTCAGCACCTCAATCTCCACCCCGCCCGGCCACGTCAGGGTCGCCGCGTGGACGACGTGGCCGTCGGCGGTCAGGCCGAACGTCCGCACGTTCAACCGGCCTTGGCGGAGGCGGCCGGGGCGTCGGCGGTCTCGTCGAGCTTGCGGGCGCTGTCCTGGATGTCGTCCATCCAGCTGTCCGCGTGTTCGCTGGGCGTGGAGATCGGCGCCACCATGCACACGCTTTGCATGGGCAGCACGTCGCGCCAGTCGGCGATCAGCTGCTTGTAGGCCTTGCCGACAGGGCGGATGTTGCGGTCCAGATCATACAGGCCGAGGGGATTGACCCGCCCGTTGTTCTCCCGAAGCGCTGTGTCCCAGTCGACCTGATCGGTCAGCGAGTACCAGGTGAAGCCCAGGATCGGGATGCCGTCGTTGCGCACTCGCAAGACGTTGGCCCATTCCTTCCACAGCCAGTTCACCGCCTCGTCGCCGTTGGGTCCTTGGGCGATGTTGGTTTCCGTGTGCATCACCGGCAGCTTGTAGCGGTGGTAGTAATGGCGGGTGATCTCATTATAGCCGAAGATCTCGCCCGAGGCGGCGGTCATGCCATCGGCGGACACCCGATGTTCGTTGGTCATGTAGTAGTCGTTGCCCAGGATGCAGTGTTGCTTCAGGTGATTATTCAGGAAGAAGTGGTACTCGTCCCGGGTCATGCCGTTGTCCATCAGGAACTCGTACATCTCGGAGTCGACCCGACGTCCGTAGTTGAGGTCGAGCGACAGGAACCGTTCGGAGTTCATCACTTCCGCCGGGCCGATGGCGGCCGGGTTCTCCGCATGGAAATATTCCGACGACTCGCTCTGCACGAATATTGCGTCAGGCCGGACCTCCAGGATCGCCTTCATGGCCAGCACATTGGCTTTAACGATGTGCTTCAGTGCGGTGACAAATCCGATGTTGGTGGTCATCTGCTCGTTCCACCAACCATAGCGGGCGGAGAAGGAGGCGCAAATGTACATCTCATTGATGGGCGTATAGAGTTGGACCCAGGGGAAGCGCTTGGCGAAATCGCGGGCATAGACTCCGACCAGGGCCGAGAAGTCAGGGTCCACG
>CAXTEX010000029.1:0-21113 GCA_964243445.1 uncultured Caulobacteraceae bacterium
CGGACGAGGGCGGCGAGGCCCTCCGTCGGCGTGATCGCCCACGGGGGTCGCTGGCGTTTGGGCGTCAGGCGAGACCGGGGCCGGCGCGACCGCGAGGCGCCCATGATCGAGAGCGGCCATGTTTGAAAGCCTGGGCGACCGGCTGACGACGGTCTTCGACAAGATGACCGGTCGCGGCGTGCTGTCGCCCGCCGACATCGACGAGGCGCTACGCGAGGTCCGCCTGGCCCTGCTCGACGCCGATGTCGCCTTGCCCGCGGTGAAGGACTTCATCACCGCCGCCCGTGAGCTCGCTACCGGCGAGGACGTGCTGCGCGCGGTCAAGCCCTCCGAACAGGTGGTCAAGATCGTCCACGACGGCCTGGTGCAGATGCTGGGCGGGGCCCGGCCGGTCGGTCTCAACCTCAACGCCGCGCCGCCGGTCGTGGTGATGATGGCCGGGCTGCAGGGCTCGGGCAAGACGACCACCTCGGGCAAGCTGGCGGCGCGCCTGAAGACCTACGATCGCAAGCGGGTGCTGATGGCCTCGCTCGACACCCGCCGCCCCGCCGCCATGGAGCAGCTCGCGGCGCTTGGCCGCCAGGTCGAGGTCGAGGTTCTCCCGATCGTCGTGGGTCAGAGCGCCCCGGACATCACGCGCCGCGCCCTGAACGCCGCGCGGCTCGGCGGCTTCGACGTGCTGATCCTGGACACCGCCGGCCGCACCACGCTCGACGAGCAGATGATGGGCGAGGCGGCCGAGATCGCCCGCATCGCCGCGCCTCAGGAAGTCCTGCTGGTCGCCGACGCCCTGACCGGCCAGGACGCGGTGCGCACCGCCAAGGCCTTTCACGAGCGCCTGCCCCTGACCGGCATGGTGCTGACCAGGACCGACGGCGACTCAAGAGGCGGCGCGGCGCTGTCCATGCGCCACGTCACCGGCCTGCCGATCAAGTATCTCGGCGCGGGCGAGAAGCTCGACGCGCTGGAGGTGTTCGACGCCGAGCGGGTGGCCGGGCGCATCCTGGGCTCCGGCGACATCGTCGCCCTGGTGGAGCGGGCGGCGGCCGACTTCGACCAGGTCAAGGCCGAGAAGATGGCCCGCCGGCTGTCCAAGGGTCAGTTCGATCTGGACGATCTCGCCGACCAGCTCCGTCAGATGAAGAAGATGGGCGGGATGCAGGGCATCATCGGCCTGCTGCCGGGCGTGCAGAAGGCCAAAAAGCAGATCGCCGAGGCCGGCATCGACGACAAGGTGTTCGATCGCCAGGTCGCCATCATCGGCTCCATGACCAAGGCGGAGCGCAAGAAGCCCGACATCCTCAACGCCTCGCGCAAGCGCCGCATCGCCAAGGGCGCCGGCGTGGAGGTGATGGACCTCAACCGCCTGCTCAAGCAACACCGCCAGATGGCCGACGCCTTCAAGATGATGAGTCGAGGCGGCGGAAAGAACATGGCCGCCATGGCCCAGGCGCTCGGCGTCGGCGGCGGCGCTATGGCCGGAATGCCCAAGGGCTTCACGCCTCCCGGCGGCATGGCCGGCGCGCTGAAGGGCTCGCCGCTGGGCGGTGGCCCTGGCGGCGGCGTGAACATGGACATGCTCAAGGCGCTCGGCGGCGGCAAGCTGCCGGAGGGCCTGGGCGAGGAGACGCAGGCGCCGGCCGGGCTTGCCGACATGATGAAAGGCCTGGGCGGTGGGTCGTCGGGCCTCGGCGGCTTGCCGGGTCTCGGTCGCAGCCTGCCGGGGCCGAAGAAGAAGAACTGAGGCCAACCTTTTGAATTCGCCTCAAAATGAGGCCGAGTGTGAACCGATATAAATCCTGAAGGACTAGAGACAATGCTGAAGATCAGACTCGCCCGCGGCGGCGCCAAGAAGCGCCCCTATTATTCCATCGTCATCGCCGACAGCCATTCGGCCCGTGACGGCCGTTTCATCGAGAAGGTGGGCACCTTCAATCCTCTGCTGGCCAAGGATCATCCCGAGCGCTTCACCCTGAAGATCGAGCGGGTGCAGGAGTGGCTGTCCAAGGGCGCCCAGCCGACCGACCGCGTGGCGCGCTTCCTGTCCACCCAGGGGCTGGCCAAGTGGGAGCACGGCAACAACCCTAACAAGGGCAAGCCCGGCAAGAAGGCCGAGGAGCGGGCAGGCGAGCGCGCCAAGCGCGACGCCGACCGCGCCGAAGCGCTCGCCGCCGCGGCCGCCGCCCCGCCTCCGCCGCCCGTCGAGGAGCCCGCCGCGGAAGCGATGGCTGAGGCCTGATGCACACCCTTCCCCCGGCGAGGGGAAGGCGTTGAAGCGGGTCCTCGTCGGCCGCGTCGCCGGCGCCTTCGGCGTCCGCGGCGAGGTGCGGATCACCGCCTACACCGAGGACCCGCTGGCCCTGCTGCGCTACCGTACCCTGGCGCGCGAGGACGGCTCTGCGGTCCTGACGCTTGAGAACGGCCGCGCGGTGAAGGGCGCCGTCATCGGTCGCGCGACGGAGGTGGCCAGCAAGGAAGCCGCCGACGCGCTGCGAGGCGTGCGGCTGTACGTGGCTCGTGAGACGCTGCCCCCGCCCGCGGATGCAGACGAGTTCTACCTCGCCGACCTGATTGGAATGGCCGCGGTGACCGTGGACGGAGGTCCCTTCGGGCGGGTGAAGGCGGTGCACGACTTTGGCGCCGGGGACATCTTGGAGATCGATCCAGGCGCAGGTCGCCCCAGCCTGCTGATCCCGTTCACGCGCGAGGCCGTGCCCGAGGTCAGCCTGGCCGACGGCCGGCTGGTCGTCGTGCCGCCGACCGAGATCGAGGGCGACCGGGACGGCGAAGAAGGGGTCGATCAATCGCCGCAGGACGCGTAGAGGCTGGAGCCATGCTCCCTCGCCTACGCCCCTTCGCCGCCCTGCTCGCCGCTACGACGCTGGCCGCCTGCGCGACGGTGCCGCGCTTCGAGGCCGCCGGCGACATCCACGCCTTCCTGGTGGCCATCCGCGACGCGGACCGCCAGGGCTTCGACGCCCACGTGGACCGTTCCGCCCTGAAGGCCCAGCTCAGGTCGCGCCTGATCGCCGACCAGGCGCAGGCGCATGGCGACGCCAGCGTCCAGGCCCTGGGCGCCTTGCTCGCCGGCCCGCTGGTCGACGTGGGCGTGGACGCGCTGGTGCAGCCCGAGACCTTCCGCGCTGTGGCCATCCGTTTGGGCTATGCGCCGGACCGCCCCATCCCCAACCAATTGGAGATCAGCACCTTGCTCCGCAGCATCGGCGACGGGGAGGTCTGCGTCGTCACCCGCCGCGACGGTCTCTGCACCCTGGTGTTCCGAAACGAGGACGGCGTCTGGCGGCTGGTCGGCTATGAGGGCGACATAGGCCGTCTCGCCCGGGGCAAGGTGGATTGAAGCCCAGAACGGCAAAGAGCGCAGAGACGGCTTAGCCCGCCATCTGCGCAGATCCCGCCACGTCGCGGCGATCCGGCGAGATCGCCTCGTAGTTCGTCGGCGGGGTGATGTTCAGCCGGGCGCGGGCGGCGGCGATCGGCTCGGCCAGTATGGTGCGATAGTCCTCCGCCAGCAGCCACCTGGCCTTGCGCCCACGTCGGAACCCCTCCCAGATCGCCGCCACATGCTCGCGCCCGCCGCCGAGGCGGCGCGCGTTCAACGCCGCGCCGGAAGCGATCAGCGCCCAGCCCGGCCCGCGCGTCTGGGCGAAGGAGAAGGCCACCAGACAGGATTCGCCCAGGCTGTCGCGGCCATAGCCGCTGAGGATATGCCAGAGATCGTGCACGTCGCGGATGCGCCGGCCGAACCAAGCGTAGGGATGGCGCGTCTCCAGCTTGCTCATGTCGAGCCCCTTGCGGCTCTCCTGGGCCAGACCCTCGGCCGACAGGCCCTCCGCGGTGCGCCAGGCCAGATACTCCGCCCCGACTGAGCCGGGCGGATAGGCGGCCATGGCCGCATCGTCGTCCAGATGCTCGATCAACTCCTCGCGCTCATAGGCCAGCCGGCCGCCGCCCCGGGTATGCAGCAGGCGCTTGTAGCCCCGCGCCGTGGAGCGTCCGTTCAAGGCCCGCATGATCTCGAAGACCTGAGCGGTGTCCTCCTTGTTGCGCAGCAGGGCCCGGAACGCCCGCACCGCGCGCGGCAGGTCCAGGCTCGCGCTCGGCGGCTTGTAGATCGGAACGGTCTTAGGAAAGGCTGAGGTCGCGGTCAGTTCGCTCATGGCTGCAAGTCGCCCTTGGCTTCGCCTGAAACATCTACATGGTCGCAGGCGCCCGAGGTGTCCAGCCGGCGCCTGCGCCTATCGCTGCAAGACCCGAAAGCTTAGAGAGCGTGCATGAGCGCCTCCTCGACGGACAGGCCCGCCGAGGCGGAGCGGGCGGTAGCGGCGGCGTTCGAGCCTGACGCCGCGGCGATGATGGCCGAGGCTTCCGTGTCTCCTGGCCGCACGGGGTTGGCCGGCAAGGCCCACGCCCCTTGGGGCGAGGTGATCCTGCTGGCGGGTCTCAGCATGTTCGGCTCGGTGGCCATGGACATGTATCTGCCGGCGCTGCCGCGCATGGCGACGGAGCTGCGCGCCTCTCCCGGAGCCGCCCAGGCCACCATCTCGACCTTCCTGCTCGGCCTGGCCTTCGGACAGCTGGCCTTCGGCCCGCTCTCGGACCGGCTGGGCCGGCGCGCGCCGATCCTTGCGGGCGTGACGCTGTTCTGCGTGGCGAGCGAGCTCTGCGCCCTCTCGGCCAATGTCGGCCTGCTGATCGCCGCGCGTCTGATTCAGGCCCTGGGCGCGTGCGCCGGCATGGTGGTCAGCCGGGCGGTGGTGCGCGACCGCTATGACGATCACGAGGTGCTGCACGTCTTCGCCCTTCTGAGCCTGGTGTTCGGCGTCGCGCCGGTGGTCGCGCCCCTGGTCGGCGGCTGGGTCCTGGGCGTGGCGAGCTGGCGGTGGATTTTTGGGGTGCAGGCGCTGTTCGGCATCGTGGCGGGGGCGGCGGCCTTCTGGCGTCTGCCCGAGAGCCGGTCGGAGGCCACGCGGCTGCGCGCCGTCACCGAGAATGCGGCGGCGAGCTATCTGGCGCTGCTGCGTCAGCCGCTGCTCGTCGGCTATCTGTTGACCGGCGCGCTCTCGGGCGCGGCCCTGTTCAGCTACATCACCTCCGCCCCGCGGGTGATCATCGGGGAGCTGCACATCTCGGCGGCCCATTTCGGCTGGGTGTTCGGCGTCAACGCCGTAGGCCTGATCGGGGCCGGCCAGATCAACGCCCGCCTGGCCCGCCGCATCCCGGCCGACACCCTGCTGCAGGCCGCCCTCGTCGTGGCCCTCGCCGCCGCCGGCGTGCTGGCGCTGTGCGCCTGGACGCAGTGGGGCGGGCTGATGGGCCTGCTCGCGCCGCTGTTCGTGGTCATCTCGGCGCCGGGCTTCAGCCAGCCCAACACCTCGGCCGCCGCCATGACCGTGGACAGGCACCGGGCCGGGGCGACCGCGGCGCTGATCGGGACGTCGTTCTTCGGGGTGGGCAGCTTGTCGGGGGCGGCGACCAGCCTCATCCCGGGGCGCGCCTCCCAAGCCATGGCGGTCGTGATCATCGCCACGCTCATGCTCGCCATCGCCGCGTACCGCGGCCTGGTCTCGCCACAGCTCGCGGCACGCGATCCCGCGCCTGCGCGCTGACCACGCGCCTCAGCCCACGCCTCAGCCGCCCATCTTCATGCCGGCCATGTCCTCGCCGGCGGCGGCCGGATCGAGCGTCACGACCGGGGCGGGATGAGCCGTCCGCTGTCCGGGCGCAGGAATGTCCGTCCAGCGAGCCTCTCCCCGCTCGCAGGTCTGGACGACGGGGAAGTAGAGTGGGCCGGTCCGTGGCGGCAGCTTGGCGGCCAAGCCGAAGTCGTCCCACTCGTCGTCGGGCAGGGGACCGCCGCGCCAGGTGATCGCCGACACCCTTTCCTCGACCGGTCGCCCGCCCTCGCCCCGTTCCGGCTGCGCAAGGCGGACATGCTCGATGGCGAGGGTCCAGCCGGGCTTGGGCTGGGGCCGCGCCATCCGCACCTCTGCGGGTATCTCCACCCGGATGGCCACCGTGGCAGAGCCGTCGCAGCCATGGCCGACGCGCAGAAAGGCCGTGTAGTGCGCGCCGGATGGGGCGTGCGGCTGGGAGAGAATGACATGAGCCGTGGCCGGCTGCGCCGTCGTGAGCGCCAGGGTCGTCAACGCCGCGAAAAGACCGCCCAGCGCCTTCGTCGATAGGATGCGCATCTCGAACCTCAATACTTGTACTTCAGCTGCGCCACGACGGTGCGCTGCGGAAAGGGATGGTAGAGAAAGTAGGCGCGGTCGTTGATGTTGTCGCAGCCGACATCGCCGGTGATGTGCGACGTGATCAGGTACTGCACGTGCAGATCAACGACGAAGAAGGCCGAGAAGCCGGTGAAGGTGTCGGAGATAGGGTCGGTATTGTCGATCGTGCCGTAAGACCTGTCGCTGTAGCGCTCCGCGACCGTCAGCCCGAGACTGGGAACCGGCCGATAGGTCTGCACCGCCGAGGCGCGCAGCCGCGGCAGCTGGGGCAGCTGTTTGCCGATCGCCTTGGCGTAGCCGTCGTCGGCCTGGATGTCGGAATCCGCATAGGTGATCCAGCCGGACAGGCTGAGACCCGTCAGGCCATAGCCATGCGCCTCGCCCACCAGCTCCGCCCCCTTCACCCGCGTGCGGGCGATGTTCTGGACGAAACTGTAGAGCGTGCCCGACCCCGCCACGAGCGGCGCGCTCTGCGAGATCAGCGCATTGTCGACGTGCTCTTCGAATAGCGACACGCGAACCCGCGCGCTCCGCCCCGCGTCTGCGGACCATGAGCGCTGGGCCGATAGCTCCTCGGAAACGTCGTCCTCAGGCTTGAGGTTCGGATTGGGCACGGAGACCTGGTTGCCGGTGGTGACCGCCTGATAAAGTTCCTCGACGGTCGGGAAGCGATAGGCGCGGCCGACGGAGGCTGTGAACCGCCAGGGTGGACCCGGCGCGTAGGCCAGCACCGCCTTGGGGGAGAAGGCGTCGGCGCCGAGCGCCGGCTGGTTCACTTCCAGAGCGGCGACGGCGGACGTGGCGGCGGAGGCGTTGGCGCCCTCATAGGCGTTCCAATGTTCGTAGCGGCCGCCAAGCGCGAGCGTCAGCCTGGGCGTGAAGCTCAACAGGTCCTGAGCCCACAGGGCGTCGGTCTTGGTCAGGCCTTGCGCATTGGAGGCCTCCGGCCCGGCTCCGCCGTTGATCCAGTCCGATGTGTTGTACTTCGGGCTTCGCAGCTCGAAGCGGTCCTCGTGCGCGCCGAAACTGAGCTGGTTTCGTCCGTCCACGCCTTGCGGGCGCCACCAGCCCTTGGCGTCCAGCGTGTACCAGCCGCTGTGGTCCAGCGAGGTGATCACGCCAGCGCCGCCGGAGAAGGCCGAGGGCAGGGCGGTGGAGGGCGTCCTCTGGCGGTCTTCCAGATAGGCGTAGTCGCTGGCCACGAGCTCCCAGTCGAACGCGCCGCCCGTGCGCGAGCGCAGGGTGAGGCTCTGGGCCAGATGGTCCTCCTCATAGCGGTATTCGTCGTTGTCGAAGGCGCTGTCGGCCACGCTGTAGGCGCGACCGCCTATGTTCAGAGTCCCGGCGTAGACCGGTTGGCCGGAGGCGTTGCGTAGATAGCTCTGCACCCCCGCATCGTCGTGGTTGTGGAAGACGCCGACGCTGTAGAGGCCCTGGATCGTCTTGGTGAGGTCGTAGGCCAGCTTGAAGTCGACGCTGTCCTCGGTCTGGCGCTCCAGCCCGCCCACGCCCAGCAGGGCCACCGGAACATTGGTGCGGTTCACCGTACCGATGGCGCCGGAGACCGGCGCCCCCGCCGAACTCGCGGTCGCGGGCGTGGCTGAGGTGACGTCGTAGAGCGGCTGGGCCTCCGTATCGAGGTGGAAGGCGCTGAGCCAGAAGGACAGCCTGCCGATGCGGTCGCCTACCGTCCCGCTCACCCGGCCGGTGGGGAAGGTGTGGTCGGTGCTGAACTGGTCGAACATCTGCCAGGCGCCTTCCGCCGTGGCCGCCGCCTCGAAGCGGTCGGGCATGCGGGTGGTGATCTGCACCACCTCGCCGACGGAGTTGCCGGGGAAGGCCGCGGAGAAAGGACCGTAGAGGACATCGGTCCTGGCCACCTCGTCGGGCGAGATCAGGTCCCAGCGCGGCGAGGCGTTGGTGTTGTTGTTGCCGATCAAGGCGGAGACCAGCACGCCATCCTCATAGACGAGGCTGCGGGCGCTGGAGCCGACGCCGGAGGTGCGGGTGGTGATCGGGTCCTGGGTGTCGCCGATATGGCGTTCGCGGATCAGCACGTCGGGCAGGTATTTGAGCTCGTCCTCGACTGTCGAGACGTTGGTGGTCGCCTGCACCTGTTCGGCGGTGACGCCTTCGCTGGTCTGAGGCAGCTGGTCGAGCTGGGCGGGGGAGGCGCTGCCGGTGACCACCACCTGGGAGACGGTGGGCACGGCGTCGGCCGAGGCGAGCGCCGCGGGCTGGGCGTTTGTGGTGGATGTGGCGATTAGGCCGACAGCGAGCGCCAAGAGGCTCGCACCGATGCGAAGGTTGGACATGGAGCGTTCCCGGGTAAGCCGGGACGCATCCGCGCCCGGCCCGACATGACGGCGCGCCGCGGGGGCGCAGGCTTGGGGTCAGGTCAGGCGTTTAGGGGCGGTCCTCTGGCGCGTGGGGCGAGCGTCGGAGGGCCGCGCGGACCTCGCAGCGCCTTGAGGCGGAACGAGGCGAAGGATGCGGCGCACGAAGGCCGCAAGGGTTCGGCCAAGCCGAGGGTCGGCGCATGTGCGGCGGCGGCGCAATAGCTGCAGACCGCGCGATGATCCTGCGCGCCTTGGGACCGATGGCCGGAGGCCGGGCGGGCGGCCGTTTCCTCGCCATCCGCCATCGGGCCGGAGCACATCGACACGGAGCCGGCGACCCCGTCCATGCCCATGCCGACGAGGTTCATCACCGTGGACTTCACCACGGCGTCGACCTGGAGCAGGACGGCCAGCAGGAGCAGCGGCAGGGCGAGCGAGCGGACCACGCGATGCGCCTGCGCCCGCACGGACGCGCGAAGAGGCGACGCCGTATGCATTGTCCGCCTCGCTGTCAGTCCTCCTTCGCGCACCTTGCGACGGCTCCGTTCTGGCCCAGGCCTCAGGCTAGCTTCACTAGCATCTTGCCTATGTTCTCGCCGGCGAACAGTTTCAGGAAGGCGCCGGGCGCTGCGTCTATGCCCTCGTCCACCGTCTCGCGCCAGCGCACCTTGCCCTCAGCGATCCAGCCGGTCATCTCACGCAGGAAGTCGGGCATCTGATTAAAGTGGTCGGAGACGATGAAGCCCTGCAGGCGCAAGCGCTGCCCGATGATGAGGCTGAGGTTCGCGGGTCCCGGCGTCGGCTCGGTGTCGTTGTAGCCCGAGATCATGCCGCAGACAGCGAACCGCGCGAACGGCCGGGCCACGGTCAGGGCCGCGCTCAGGTGCTCGCCGCCGACGTTTTCGAAATAGACGTCGATCCCCTTGGGCGCGGCGCGCCGCAGCGCTGCGGCGAGGTCGGGTTCGGCCTTGTAGTCGACCACGGCGTCGGCGCCGATCTCGCGCACCCAGGCGCACTTCTCCGGACCGCCGGCCGTGGCGATGACCGTTGCGCCCTTCAGCTTGGCGATCTGGCAGGCCACCTGGCCGACCGCGCCCGCGGCTGCGGAGACGAACACCGTCTCGCCCGCCTTCAGCTCCGCGACCTTCGTCAACCCGACCCAGGCGGTCATGCCGGGCATGCCTGCCGCACCGAGGAAAGTCTGCGGCGCGAGCCCTTGCGCGTCGATCTTCTGCAGGGCGGCGGCCGGCGCGTCGAACACCTCGCGCCAGCCCAGCATGGAGCTGACCAGATCGCCCGGATGCAGCTCAGGACTTTCGGAGGCGAGCACTTCGCCCACCGCCCCGCCTTGCAGCACCTCGCCCACCTGGAACGGCGGCACATAGCTCGGCCGGTCGTACATGCGCCCGCGCATGTAAGGGTCCACCGACATATAGAGGTTCCTGACCCGCGCCGCGCCGCCGCCGAGCTCCGGCAGCTCCACTGCGGCGACGGTGAAGTCCGACGCCTTGGGCAGGCCGTGGGGGCGGCTGGCCAGGCGGACTTCGCGCGACCGTGTCGGCAGGGACGGGCTCAAAGGCGTATCCTCCTGTGCGTCGCGCCGTTGGGCGGGCGCGTGGACGCCTGACGTCATCGCGCCGTGCCGGTTGGCCGGCAAGCCGTTTCGCGTGGCGTCGCCCCGGCGTCACGCTCGCCGACCGGCTTGCTTGACAGGAAGCGCAAGGGGTTCTTCTCACGGCGGCGGGATGGAGACGGACTATGGCTGAGGACACCCTCTACGACGTGGCGGTGGTCGGCGGCGGCCCGGCCGGGGCCACGGCCGCTGGCGATCTGGCGGCCGCCGGGCGCCGCGTGGCCCTGCTGGACCGCGCCGGACGCATCAAGCCCTGCGGCGGGGCCATGCCGCCGGCGGTCCTGCGCCAGTTCGACATACCGCCCTCTGTCCTGGCCGCCCGGGTGGACAGCGCCGGCGTGGTCGCTCCGTCCGGTGCGCGCGTGCGCATGGCGGTCGAGCAGGACCACGTCGCCATGGTCGACCGGGAGGTGTTCGACGAGTGGCTGCGCGAGCGCGCCCGCACGGCCGGCGCGGAGCGTCTGACCGGAACGGCGCACGCGGTGGAGCATGAGGACGGCGGCGCGGTCGTGCTCTATCGCGATGCGGACGGCGGCGAGCGGCGGCTGCGCACCCGGGTCGTGGTGGGCGCCGACGGTGCGCTCTCCACGGTCGCCCGCGCCACGATCCCGCAGGTTCGCCGCACGCCCCTGGTCACCGCCTATCATGAGGTGATCCGCACGCCGGCGGCGCCGCCGGACGGCTACGACCCGGGCCGCTGCGACATCCACTTCGACGCGGACCTGTCGCCGGACTTCTACGGCTGGGTCTTTCCGCATGGCGGGACGGCCAGCGTCGGCGTCGGCTCGGCGCAGAGGGGCTTCAACCTGCGCGAGGCGACCCGTCGCCTGCGTGCACGGACGGGACTGGCGGAGGCGGAGACCCTGCGCTGCGAGGGCGCGCCTCTGCCGATGCACCCCCACGCCCGCTGGGATGACGGGCGCGCCGTCGTGCTGGCCGGCGACGCCGCCGGTGCTGTGGCGCCTGCGTCCGGGGAGGGCATATATTATGCGCTCCTGAGCGGCCGGTTGGCGGCGGACGCGGTTGAGGAGACCCTCAGGAGCGGCGATCCGCGCGCGCTGGGCCAGGCGCGGGAGCGCTTCATGCAGGCGCACGGCAGGGTGTTCTGGCTGCTCGAGCAGATGCAGCGCTTCTGGTACGCCAACGACCGTCGGCGAGAGCGCCTGGTGCGCATCTGCCGCAACCGGGAGGTGCAGAACCTGACCTGGGACGCCTACATCAACAAGGGCTCGTCGCCGACGCGTCCGTCCGTGCGGGCCCGCACCCTGGTCAGGGCCGTGCTGCAGCTGACGGGCGCCGCCGCCTGAAGCCGCGATCCCTCATCGCGATGTGGAGCTCCCGCCTTTGTCGGCGGCGTCATCGATCAAGCGGTCCAGCGCCGCGCTGACGGCGGACGCCGCCTCGTCCGGCGTGTCGGCGTGCAGCGACACCCAGGCGACGCTGTGCGCTTCGCAGGCGGCCCTGAGCGCGAACGACCGCTGGACGTCCGCCGATCGATCTACCTGGACGACGGCCCAGGGGCGCCACTCCTCGAGGAGGGCGTTCTCCCGCGGCCTGTCTCCCTTCGCCCACCCCATCCGCCGCCAAGCCAAGCCCCGGAGCTCGCAGGCGTCCGCGACCCGTTGGGCCAGCTCCGCCGCGCCGTCCAGGATCAGGACGGGCGGCCCTTGCAGGGTGCAGGCCTGGGCGCCCGGGTCGCCGCCCGCATCGAGGCTGAGCGGCTCGTGCTCCAGGCGGATGTCGCGTCGCCACCAGCCGGCGGTCTGCAGGAAGGGGAAGGCGGCCTGCACCGCCTGCGGCGTCTCGCCGGCGCCCAGGCGGGTCAGCATGGCCACCACCGCGGTCGGTCGCGCGACGCCGGAGCGGACGTCGAAACAGCCGACCTCGTAGTGGCCGGCCGGCTTGGTGATCAGGCTGTCCCAGTCGAACCCGCCGAGCAGCGCCCAGGCGGTCAGGGCGCGCAAGTCCACGCCCTCCTCACGCAGCTCCAGCGCGGCGCGCCACGCCTCGAACAGCCAGCGCATCTGCTCCTCGCGGGTGCAGCCGTTGTGGCACTCGGTCACCGCGATCGGCAGGCCGTAGCGATCCCAGGTCTGGCGCAGCAGGGATTTCAGGTCGACCGGATTGGGCCGCAGGATGCGCACGGCGTCCATGTCGGCGTGGCCGTCCGGCTCGATGGTCCACTGCGGATAGCGCTCGCGACGGTGGTCCAGGAAGCGGACGCTGGTCAGATAGTGGTTGACCCCGATCACGTCGGGCGGACAGGGCGCCGCCATGATCGCGCGCAGACGGTCGCCGAACCCCAGCGCCGTCAGACGCGGCCACATCGGATGGCTGTCGTCAACCCGGCCGCAGAGCAGGTCCCAGCTGATCCAGCGCCGCTCGTTCTGGCGCTCCGCCTCCCCGCGCAGCGGCTCGGTGGCCAGGGTCTGGCCCAGGTCTTCGGTCTGCAGCAGCCGGGCGCCGGGGATGATCTGGCGGATTTGGACCATGGCCGCGCGCACGCCGTCGATCTGGTTCAGCAGCGCCAGCCAGAGCGTCGCCTCGTCTTCGGCGTGCGGATACCAATGGCCGTACAGCGCGCTGAAGCGGGCGGTGGTCAGCGGTTCGTTCACCGGCGTCCAGTCCTGCACCCAGGGATAGCGCTCGGCGGCGGCCCGGGCGAAGGCGGAGAACCGCTCCACGAAATCCTTGGCGACCAGGCTGGTGTAGCGCGGGCCGCTGCCGTGATGCAGCAGGCCGACGATGGGGCTCATGCCCAGCGCCCGGATCGCCTCCAGCCGCGTGTCCGTCCAGGTCCAATCGAACACGTCCGGCCGGTCCGGGCAGACGCGCTCCCACAGCACCGGATAGCGCAGCCGCCTGATGTTGCAGGCGGCGAAGGCGGCCAGGTCCTCGGGGCGGTTCTGGTGGCCGGTCTCCACCGTCTGGTCGCGGAAGGCCTCGCCCACCCGGTTCACGGTGCACTCGTGACCGCCCCAAAGTTCCAGCACCGTCGCCACCCGCTCATCGCACATCCGGTCCCTTACGCCGAAAACGCTTCCGTGCGAGCCGCATCGCGGCGAACCAAAGGATGGCGAAGGGTCAAGCTCAGCCGTCATGTGAGGTCTGGACCCGCGACATCGCGTCGTCCGACCCTGCAAGCGCTCGCGGCGTTAGATGAGCGGCGCGGGCGAGGCCTGGTCGCTGCGCTTCAAGCGGTGCAGAATCTGGAGCGGAGCTGGGCGGCGCCCACGCGGCATCGGACGTGCGGGGCGCGACCCTTGCGGGGCCGTCAAACCGCCACGGATGGCGGTTCGACCTGTTTGGCTGTAGCTTCTCCATCCGCTCAACCAATCGCCGGTGGACGTGACCCTCTCCGAATCCGAACTGAAGGCGCTGATGCTGCGCTCGCTGGAAGGCGACGCGGCGGCCTACCGTCGCCTGCTGCAAGGCCTGCGCGAACGTCTGATCAGCTATTTCGGCCGGCGCCTGCAGGCTGACCCGACCCAGGCCGAGGACCTGGTCCAGGAGACGCTGATCGCGATCCACGCCAAGCGGGCGACCTTCGACCCGGCGCAGCCGCTGACCGCCTGGGTCTACGCCATCGCCCGCTACAAACTCGTCGACCACTACCGCCGCTCCGGCCGCCGCAGCTTCACCCCGATCGAGGACGAGGACGGGCTGTTCGTCGAAGACGAGAGCGCGGCGGCGGATGCGCGCCACGACCTCGCCCGCGGCCTGGCGGGCATACCCGAGCGCACGCGCGACCTGCTCGTCAGCGTCAAGCTCCATCAGGAGTCGATCGCCGACGTGGCCCTGCGCACGGGCATGTCGCAGAGCGCGGTGAAGGTCGCGGTGCATCGGGGCTTCAACAAGCTGACCGCGCGCCTTCGCGGCGAAAGGGAGGGCGCATGAGCGAGGCCCTGATCGCCCGCCTGGCGGAGGAGCTCAGGCCCGCGCCCCGGAGCATGGTCGTACGCCGGCTGGCGCTCGGCGTCGGCGCGGGGTCCGTGATCTCGGCGATCGTCATCGCCGCCACCCTCGGTCTCCAGCCGAACCTGGCTCAGGTCGCAGCGGGAGCCATGTTCTGGGTCAAGCTGGCCTATTCGCTGGCCCTGGCGGTCGTGGCGCTCTGGGCCTGCGAACGGCTGAGCCGGCCGGCCGGGCAGGCGGACGGGCGTATCGCCTGGCTGCTCGCGCCTTTGGTCGCCGTGGCGGGTCTGGCCGTCTGGCAGCTCGCGGGCGCTTCGCCGCCCTCGCGCATGCCCATGGTCATGGGTCATTCCGCCGACGTCTGCCCCTGGCTCATCCTGGGCTTCTCCCTGCCGCCGCTGACCGGCCTCATCTGGGCCGTCCGCGGACTGGCCCCGACTCGCCTGCGGCTCACGGGCGCGGTTCTGGGATTGGCGGCGGGCGGGGCCGGGGCGGCGGTCTACGCCCTGCATTGCAACGAGGCGGCCGCACCGTTCCTCGCCGTCTGGTACAGCCTGGGGATCGCCGGCGCCGGTGTCGTCGGCGGGCTGGCGGGGCCGCGCCTGCTGCGCTGGTGAGCCTGGGCTAGCCGCCGAGACGTTCGGCCAGTTCGACCAGGCTGGACGTTGCATGGTCCCAGACCTGCGCCGCTTCGGCGTCCGGAGCGGCTCGTCCGCCGTATTCCAGCGGCCGGTCGACATAGGCGGTCTGCAGCCCGCAGGCCCGAGCGGCTGCGAGGTCGCTGTGATGGGCGGCCACCAGACAGAGGTCGGCAGGCGCCACGCCCAGCATGGCGGCGGTGGACAGATAGGCGGCTGGAAGCGGCTTGTAGGTGCGGCTGACCTCGGCGCCCAGGATCGCATCCCAAGGCAGGCGGGCGCGGCGGGCCATCTCGAGCAGCAGGGCGACATGGCCGTTGGACAGGGTGACGATGGGGAAGCGGGCCTTCAGCCGCGTCAGACCCTCGACGGCGTCCGGCCAGGGGTCGAGCCGGCGCCAGGCCAAGGTCAGCTCCGCCAGCCGCGCCTCGCCCACAGCTTCGGGCGCGACATCGTGACGGCGTAGAAGGTCCTCCAACGCTTCTCGATGCAGGACGTCCAGGATGACGAACGGCCGGCGTCCGCTGCGCACCTCGTCGAGCTTGGGCTGGTAGCGGGCGCGCCAGCCGTCGGCGAACGCCTCGGGCGAGATGTCGCCGCGGCCGAGGTCCGACAGCACGGCCCCAGCCTCGCGGGCCACGCCGCTCCGCCAATCAACCACCGTGCCGAAGACGTCGAAGGCCAGCGCCTTGGGTTGCTCGAGGCTCATGGCTCGGATGTTCTCAGGCGAGCGACCTCCGTGGTCAAGCTACCCGTCAGCGCTATCGCCGGGCAGGGCTGCGACCGGAACGGGTCGGGGAGACCCCGCCCGCGTCCCGCCGCTCTCCAACCTGCGATCAGGCGAACTGGTTCATGGTGTTGTGCACGCCGCCCGCCTTCAGCGCCGCCTCGCCGCCGAAATAGCCCTTGTGCTCGTCGCCGAGGTCCGAGCCGCTCATGTTCTGGTGCTTCACGCAGGCGACGCCCTGGCGGATCTCCTGGCGCTGCACCTGCTTGACGTAGCCCAGCATGCCTTGCGAGCCGAAGTATTCCTTGGCCAGGTTGTCGGTGGACAGCGCCGCGGTGTGGTAGGTCGGGAGCGTGATCAGGTGGTGGAAGATGCCTGACCGCCGGGCGCTGTCGGCCTGGAAGGTGCGGATCTTCTCGTCGGCCTCGTTGCCCAGTTCGGTCCCGTCGTACTCCACGCTCATCAGCTTGGCGCGGTCGTAGTCCACCACCGCCTTCCCGTCCGCCTTCCAGGCGTCATAGGCCTGCTGGCGGAAGTTCAGCGTCCAGTTGAACGAGGGCGAGTTGTTGTAGACCAGCTTTGCGGTCGGATAGACCTCGCGCACCCGGTCCATCATCGACGCGATCTGCTCCACGTGGGGCTTCTCGGTTTCGATCCACAGCAGGTCTGCGCCGTTGTCCAGCGAGGCGATGCAGTCCATCACGCAGCGGTCGGCGCCTGTGCCGGCGCGGAACTGGAACAGGTTGCTCGGCAGCCGCTTGGGGCGGAGCAGCTTGCCGCCCCGGTTCAGGATCACGTCGCCATTGGCGAGATCGCCGGGAGCCACCTCCTCGCAGTCGAGGAAGCCGTTGTACTGGTCGCCGAGATCGCCGGGCTCGCGGCTGACGGCGATCTGCTTGGTCAGGCCCGCGCCCAGCGAGTCTGTGCGGGTGACGATGATCCCGTTCTCGATCCCGAGTTCCAGGAAGGCGTAGCGGCAGGCGCGCACCTTGGCCAGGAAGTCCTCGTGGGGCACGGTGACCTTGCCGTCCTGGTGGCCGCACTGCTTCTCGTCTGAGACCTGGTTCTCGATCTGCAGGGCGCAGGCGCCGGCTTCGATCATCTTGCGGGCCAGCAGATAGGTGGCCTCGGCGTTGCCGAAGCCCGCGTCGATGTCGGCGATGACCGGCACCACATGGGTCTGGAAGTTGTCGACGTCCTCGATCAACGCCTCTTCCCGGGCCGTGTCACCGGCCTTCCGGGCGGCGTCGATCTGGCGGAACAGGATGTCAAGCTCGCGCGCGTCGGCCTGGCGCAGGAAGGTGTAGAGCTCCTCGATCAGGGCCGGCACCGAGGTCTTCTCGTGCATGGACTGGTCGGGCAGGGGGCCGAACTCCGAGCGGAGCGCCGCCCCCATCCAGCCGGACAGATACAGATACTTCCGGTCCGTCGAGCCGAAGTGCTTCTTGATCGAGATCATCTTCTGCTGGCCGATGAAGCCGTGCCAGCAGCCGAGCGACTGGGTGTAGTTGGCCGGGTCGGCGTCATAGGCGGCCATGTCGGCCCGCATGATGTCGGCGGTGTAGCGGGCGATCTCCAGCCCGGTCTTGAAGCGGTTCTGCAGGCGCATGCGGGCGACGGCTTCCGGCGCGATGCCGCTCCACGGACCGTTCTTGCTCTCCACGAGACGGGTCATCTCGATGATATGATCTTGGTAAGCCATGGCCGCGCCTCGGTGGAAAACTGGGTGGTCGCTACGCCATCGGCCCATCCGTGTAGAGACGGTGCGAGGTCAAGCTGTACAGATTTGACAAACTTCGATGTGCAGTTGTACGCCCCAGCGATGCCGAAGGGAGATCGCCGCCTCTATGTCGGGCCGAGCCTGCGGCGGCTGCGGCGGGACCGCGGGCTGACCCAGAGCGACATGGGCTCGGACCTCGGCGTCTCGGCGTCCTACATCGCCTTGCTGGAGCGCAACCAGCGGCCGCTCACCGCCGAGCTGCTGCTGCGGCTGGCTCAGACCTATCAGGTCGACGTGGCGACGCTGGCCGGGCACGGCGGCTCCGACGACGTGGGCCGCCTGCGCGCGGCGCTGAAGGACCCGCTGTTCTCCGACATCGACCTGGACTCGCTGGAGGCGGGCGATGTGACCGGCAACTTCCCCGGCGTGACCGACGCCTTCCTGCGCCTCTACACCGCCTATCAGGGCGAGCAGCTCGCCCTGGCCGACCAGGCCATCGAGGGCGGTGCGGACGGCGCGTCCGAGACGGTCGATCCGGTGGCGGAGTCGCGCCGCTTCCTGGGCGCCCGGCGCAACTGCTTCCCCGCCCTGGACGACGCCGCCGAGCGGATGGCCCGGGCCTCGGCCGACCAGGGCGGGGCCGTCGCCTATCTGAAGGCCCGCCACGACCTGCGCGTGCGCAGGCTCCCGCCCGAGGTGATGGTCGGCTCGCTGCGCCGGCTGGACCGCCACCGCCGCGAGATCGTGCTCGACGACGAGCTCGACGGGGCCAGCCAAAGCTTCCAGCTGGCGCTGCAGCTCGCCTATCTGGAGCTGGGCGAGGAGATCGAGCGGACGCTGGCCGGCGCGGCCTTCGCCAGCGAGGGCGGGGAGCGGCTGGCGCGGCGCGCCCTCGCCGGCTACGCGGCGGCCGCCTTCCTCATGCCCTACGCCGCCTTCGCCCGGGCGGTGGAGGCGCGGCGCTACGACGTGGAGGCGCTGGGCCGCCAATTCGGCGCCAGCTTCGAGCAGACCGCCCACCGCCTGACCACCCTGCAGAAGCCGGGGCAGGCGCGCGTGCCCTTCTTCTTCATCCGGGTGGACGAGGCGGGCAACGTCTCCAAGCGGCTGGACGGCGCGGGCTTTCCTTTCGCCCGCCACGGGGGCGGCTGTCCGCTGTGGAGCGTGCATCAGGCCTTTCGCAAGCCGCGCCAGATCATCACCCAGTGGCTGGAGCTGCCCGACGGCCAGCGCTTCTTCTCCATCGCGCGCACGGTCACCGCGGGCGGCGGCGGCTTCGGGCGGCCGCGGGTGGACCGGGCCATCGCGCTCGGCTGCGCCGCCGATCAGGCGCATCGGCTGATCTATACGCGCGACGCCCCGGACCCGGGCGGCGGCACGCCGATCGGGATCACCTGCCGGCTGTGTCATCGCAGCGAGTGCGCGGCGCGCTCCGCGCCCCCGATCGGCCGGCGCATCCTCAAGGACGACATCCGCCGCACCAGCGCCCCCTTCGGCTTCTCCGACGCCTGAGCCCGGGCGAGCGGTCAGAAGACGATCTGCGCCCTCAGCGACAGGGCGTCGAAATGGTCGCCCACGGGCGCGCCCAGGCCCGCGCCCGCGACCGCGGCACCGTTGTCCTTGTCGAACACGATGTGGTTGTAATCCAACAGGAAGCGCAGCAGGTCGTTGGGATACCAGTTGATGCCCAGAGTGTAGCCGGTCTGGCGGCCGCCATCGATGGCCGACGGGTCGGCGGCCAGGGCGATGGCGGGGTTGTAGGCGCTGTTCAGGTCGATGTAGCTGGCCCGCGCAGCCACCTCGATCGCGCCCAGGCCGCCGTCCTTCAGCGAGAACGGCCGCGCGGGGGTGAGGCGATAGTAGGCGCCGGCCTGGCTGTTGTAGCGGCGCGTCTCCCCGGTCAGCGCCCAGGCCAACTGGCCGTAGACGCCGTCGAACTCGGCGTTGGCCAGGCCGCGCCGCTCGATGGCGTAGTGGTAGTATTCGCCCTGCCAGAACAGATTGCGGAAGGTGGCTGCGGTCTCGACGTCATAGACCTGGCCGCCGGTGAGCGGGTGGGCCAGGGTCCCGATGGCGCCGGTGTTCAGCAGCGTGGTGGGGTCGATGCGCAGCTCCGGCTGGTCGCTTAGCGACAGGGTCTGGGGCGTGCCCGGCCCGCTGGTCGGCCCGTCGATCAGCTCGTCCACGCCGACGCCCAGGTGCAGCGAGTAGTCGCGCCCCTTCAGCGCCTGCACGGCCACCCGCTCGAACGCGCCCAGCCGCTCGCCGACGTTGGTGTGGCTGTCGCTGCTGGCCACCGGCCCGGTGAGATAGCCGCCGATCCAGTAGCGGTCGCCGAACGCCCGCACGCCCAGGTTGGAGCGGTTGTCGCCGGTGTTGAAGTTGGTGGCGATGTTGGAGGGCGAGGCGCGCTCCAGGAACAGCAGGTCGTTGGAGCTGGTGGACTGGTCCAGGGTGAAGAAGGTGTTGGAATAGCCGAGCTCGACGGCGACGCCCCTGAAGCCGCCGTAGACGATCTGGGCGGTCTCGATGCCGCGCGAGGTGGTGTCCTGGTTACCGCCCGCGTCGTAGATGAAGGCGTAGCTCCAGTCCCCCGCCGCCCGCCCGGCGAAGCCGATGCGCGCGCGCCGGGCGTTGACCCCGTTGGACAGCTGCTGAGGACCGACGACGCGGGAGCGGGGGCTGAAGCTCAGATAGTCGCCGGTGTCGAACTGGGCGACGCCGGCGAAGCCCAGGGTGTACTGGCCGTCGGGACTGGCCAGGTTGAAGATGTGGGTCTCGTTCTGCACCACCCGCGGCTCGGCGAGGTCGGCGTCGGCGACGGCGGCGGATCCTGAGCCCAGGCTGGCGGGGGCGGGCGCGGGCGCGGGCGTCACGGCGGCGGCGTTCTGCTCGGCGCGAGGAATGGCGGTCGCGTCGGCCCCGGTCTCCGCAACGACAGTCCCGCCCAGCCGGTCCTGCAGAGCTCTGACCTGGGCCTGCAGCGCCTGGTCGTGGTCGGCCAGCTGCTTGACCAGGGCGGTCAGTCGATCGACCTGCGCCTGCAGGTCGGGCGACTGGGCGACGCCGGCGGGCGCCTGCGCCAGGGCGCCGCCCGCCAGCCCGAGCGGGACGAGGATCGCGGCCGTCCTGAAGAGAGAGCGTCGACCCCATGGGCGCGACAAAAGCCTGCCGGTCATGATCATCCCCTGATCCGGTCGGCGCTATCGAAGGTTCCGAGCCGATCCGAAAGCTAGATTTCGCTCGATGGAGCCCCAGTTTCTCTGAGCCGAGAGCTCAGCCGAACAAACCCAGGGCCGTCCTCCCGGCCTGGAGTGCTGCGGCCAGGACGTCCGGCGGATAAGGCTTGGCCGTCCCGTGGCCCCAGACGGGCGCGGGCCAGGCCGCGTCGTCGGGGCGGCGGCCGACCACGTGCACGTGCAGCTGGGCGACCACATTGCCGAGCTGGCCGTGGTTCAGCTTGAGGACGGGCCGGCCGAGCGCCTCGCCGATGGCCCGCACCGCGTCGCCGGCCGCCTGCGTCTCCGCCCAGAGCTGCGCCTGCCCGTCGAGGTCGAGGTCTGCAAGCTCCACGAGGCCGGCCCTGCGGGGGATCAGCACGATCCAGGCGAAGCGGGCGTCGTCCTGCAGCCGCGCCTCGCAGAGCGCCAGCCGCGCTATGGCGTGGGAGCCGGAGCCGATCCGGGCGTCGAGTTCGAACCTCATGCGGCGGCGCCCGTGGCCAAGCTGATCCTCACATCCAGCCATTCAGGCATGGGCCATTTGAAGACAGGGAGGGTCGCCGACAAGGTCCTCGGCATCCGCCAGCGGCGAGGGCGAGGAGCGCGGGTCTCCAAACGCATCCGGCCGCGCTCGTCCTGAGCGCGGCTTTGGCGGGATGGAGCCGT
>CAXTEX010000030.1:0-20419 GCA_964243445.1 uncultured Caulobacteraceae bacterium
CTGGTCATAGGCCAGGATCACCAGCCCCATGGCCAGGATGGCCCAGCCGATGGCGTGAAGGTCCTTGTGGGCGATGGCCACCGCCACATAGGAGCCGACCCCCGGCAAGGTTATGGAGACCTGGCCCACGCTGACCACCTCAGAGGCGACCACGAAGAACCAGGCCCCCGACATGGACATCATGGCGTTCCAGATCAGCCCGGGCGCCGCGAAGGGCACCTCCAGCACCCAGAAGCGCCGCCAGGGGCCCAGCCTCAGGGAGTCCGAAACGTCGCTCAGATCGCGCGGAACCGTCTTCAGCGACTGGTAGAAGCTGAAGGTCATGTTCCAGGCCATGCTCGTGAAGATCGCGAACACCGCCGCCAGCTCCGCCCCAAACACCTGGCCTGGGAACAGCCCGAGGAAGAAGGCCACGGTGAAGGAGAGAAACGTCAGGATTGGCAGGGACTGCAGGATGTCGAGCAGCGGCACCAGCACCACCTCCGCGCGCCGGCTCTTGGCCGCAAGCGCCCCATAGGTGAAGGTGAAGAGCACCGACAGCGCCATGGCGGCGACCATGCGCAAGGTGGTGCGCAGCGCATAATTGGGCAGGTTGAGCGGATCGCGGCCGATCGGCGTACGCGCCGCGGCCGCCAGGGGCTGCAGGGTCTCACGCCCGCCGACCGCGATCAGCGCCAGGGCGCCGATGACGAGCGCGAACACCGCCCAGTCCCAGACGCTGGGCACGAAGCGCCAGCTCCTGCGGACGGCGAGGAGGGGTTGAATGGCGGTCAAGGCTTCCCCTCCCGGCGCGTCTGAGCCGGGAGCGCGTCTAGCCAAGATCCGGCGCACCGGCAATCGCGGCACCTGAACACGCGGCGAGCGACGGGCGCGTGAACATTGCGGACGACGTCGAGCGATCCTGCGGGTCGCCGAGCGTCAGGAGCGCCTCAACGACGGGCGGCCGACTAGTTCGGGCTGTAGGCCGGGTCGGCGGCGGCGACCTGTTTGGCGTCGACGGACGGCTGGGAGCCTGTCGTTGTCGGCTGCACATGCGATGCAGAGCCGCTCGCGGGCAGCGGCCTGTTCGAGATGACCGGCTCCTGAGCGACGTCGTCGTCTCGGACCTCGACCGCGGCGGCGTCGTTGGGGAAGGCGATCAGGTGCGCCGACGACGCCGGACCGCCAGCGGCCGCGACAAGCTCCGACCCGCGCTCCACCTGGATGTCGGTGTCCTGCGCCTGGGAGATGCCGGCGTAAAGCAGGCCTCCGCCCAGCATGATCCCGATCAGCGCGCCGCGGGTGAAAACCGGATGCATTGGAAAGCCCACCGAAACCTCCTAGACAGAAGCCTTCGACAGGGACCGGCGCGTGCGTCGGTTGGACCCGTCAGTCGCCAGTGATAAGTCTTAAGAAAGTGTTGCGGTTGCCGATTCGCCTGAGACTTGTTTTCCGGGCCGCGGCCGGCCCCCTTAGAGCCTTGATCGGTTAGTGTCTTGAGCGACGACGCGCCCTTTCCCCCCGGCTCAGCGCCTTCAGCCGGCGGCACATCCCCCATCGCCATCGAGACGGAGCTGAAGCGCTCCTATCTCGACTACGCGATGAGCGTAATCGTCTCGCGGGCCCTGCCGGACGCGCGCGACGGGCTGAAACCGGTGCACCGACGCATCCTGTTCTCCATGAGCGAGAACAGCTTCTCCTCGACGGGTCCGTATCGCAAGTGCGCGCGCGTGGTCGGCGACGTGATCGGCAAGTACCATCCCCACGGCGACCAGTCCGTCTACGACGCCCTCGTGCGCATGGCCCAGCCCTTCTCCATGGGGCTGCTGCTGATCGACGGGCAGGGCAACTTCGGCTCGGTGGACAACGATCCGCCAGCGGCCATGCGCTACACCGAATGCCGCATGACCAAGGGCGCCGAGGCGCTGCTGGCCGACATCGACAAGGACACCGTCGACTTCCAGGACAACTACGACGGCGCCGAACACGAACCGACGGTCCTGCCGGCGCGCGTGCCCAACCTGCTGGTCAATGGCGCGGGCGGGATCGCGGTCGGTATGGCCACCAACATCCCGCCGCATAATCTGGGCGAGATCGTCGACGCCTGCCTGGCCCTGATCGACGATCCGACCACCGACATGGAGCGGCTGCTGGAGATCGTGCCAGGACCGGACTTCCCCACCGGCGGCGAGATCATCGGCCGCTCCGGCGCGCGCCAAGCGCTGATGACAGGGCGGGGGCCGGTGATCATGCGCGGCAAGGCGGGCATGGAGACCACCAAGCGCGACCGCGAAGCCATCGTGATCACCGAGATCCCTTACCAGGTGAACAAGGCCGCCATGGTGGAGCGCATCGCCGAACTGGTGCGCGACAAGCGCATCGAGGGCGTCAGCGACCTGCGCGACGAGAGCGACCGCGATGGCATGCGCGTGGTGATCGAGCTGAAGCGCGACGCCTCCAGCGACGTGACCCTGAACCAGCTCTATCGCTTCACGCCGCTGCAGACCTCCTTCGGGGTAAACATGCTGGCCCTGAACCGCGGCCGGCCGATGCAGATGGGCCTGCGCGAGCTGCTCGACTGCTTCCTGCAGTTCCGTGAAGAGGTCGTGGTCCGCCGCACCAAGTTCGAGCTCAGCAAGGCCCGCAACCGCGGCCATGTGCTGGTGGGCCTGGCCATCGCGGTGGCCAACATCGACGAGGTGATCGCGCTGATCCGAAGCTCCGCCAACGCCAACGAGGCGCGCGAGCGGCTGGCGGCCAGGGACTGGCCGGTGGGCGACATGATCGAGCTGATCGGCCTGATCCAAGATCCCCGCACGGTGTTGCTGGAGGCGGGGCGCATCCGCCTGTCCGACGAACAGGCGCGCGCCATCCTGGCCCTGACCCTGTCGCGCCTCACGGGCCTCGGCCGCGACGAGATCTTCGGCGAGGCGCGCTCGCTCGCCGACGCCATCGCCGGCTATCTCGCCATCCTGGGCTCGCGCGAGCGGATCATGGCCATCATGCGCGAAGAACTGGTGGCGGTGCGCGACGCCTTCGCCGTTCCCCGCCGCACCCAGATCGTGGAGGGCGACGCCGACGTCGAGGACGAGGACCTGATCCCGCGCGAGGAGATGGTGGTCACCGTCACCCACGGCGGCTACGTCAAGCGCACCCCCCTGTCGGCCTACCGGACCCAGCACCGGGGCGGCAAGGGCAAGACCGGCATGGCCATGAAGGACGAGGACGCGGTCACCCGCATCTTCTCCGCCTCCACCCACGCGCCGGTGCTGTTCTTCTCCTCCGCCGGCAAGGTGTACAAGCTCAAGGTCTGGAAACTGCCCAACGCCCTGGCCAATGCGCGGGGCAAGGCCTTCATCAACCTGCTGCCGCTGGAGCAGGGCGACCGCATCACAACCGTGCTCCCCCTGCCCGAGGATGAGGCGCAGTGGGAGGCGCTGGACGTGATGTTCGCCACCTCCTCGGGCGACGTGCGCAGGAACAAGCTCAGCGACTTCGTGCAGGTGAACCGCGCCGGCAAGATCGCCATGAAACTCGGCGAAGGCGAGCACATCCTGGGCGTCCAGCTCTGCACCGAGGACCAGGACGTGCTGCTGACCACAGCCCTTGGCCGCTGCATCCGCTTCGCCGTTGGCGACACCCGCGTGTTCCAAAGCAGGGAGTCCACCGGCGTGCGCGGCGTGCGGCTGGCTGGCGGGGACGCCGTTATCTCCATGGCGATCCTCCGCCACGTGGAGGCCAGCCCCGCCGAGCGCACCGCCTACCTCCGCCGCTCCGCCGGCGACCGGATCGTCTCCGGCGACGCGGAGGCCGCCGAAGGCATCGAGCAGGAAGCGGCCGAGATCGAGGCGGAGGAGGACGTGGCCGGCGAGGCCGACCTCTCGGAAGCGCGCTACATCCAGCTGGGCGCGGCCGAGCAGTTCATCCTCACCGTCACCGACAACGGCTACGGCAAGCGCACCTCGGCCTATGACTATCGCCTGACCGGCCGCGGCGGCCAGGGCCTGATCGCCCACAACCTGGCCCGCGGCGGCAAGCTCGCCGCCAGCTTCCCCATCGAGGAGAGCGACGAACTGCTGCTGGTCACCGACGGCGGCCAGCTGATCCGCACCCGGGTCGACGCGGTGCGCATCGCCGCGCGCAACACCCAAGGCGTCACGATATTCCGCACGGGCGAGGGCGAGCGCGTGGTGTCGGTGGAGCGGTTGGAGGCCAGCGAGGACGGAGCGGGCGGGTGAGTCGCCGGCTTGTAGTTCGCATCTGAAATACGCAAGACACGGGGCGTGCGCCCTGGTCACGCAGGATCGAGGACCGGATTGTCGACGATGAGATGGGACGCCGCCGCGATAACGCTGACGTTTGTGGTTCTGGCCGGCGGCGCGGCGCGCGCCGACGTCTCACCCTCCGTTCCTGCGCCCAACTTCAGGCCGGGCGACAGCTGGCTGTTCGATGAGACGGTGGAGCGTGGCGTCAGCGGCTTCTCGGAGACCCGCTACGATCTCAAGGTCGAGCGGGTCGATGATGGCTCCATGGTGATCGGCATTAAACGCGATGGCGCGCCCTCCGACTACCAGGATCATGTCGATGGGCTGGACTGGAGCCTTCGCCACCTCGTCGATGGACGGGAGGAGGTCACCGCACGTCCGTACGCCTTCCCGCTGGTCGTGGGAAAGACCTGGACTGCGGACTATACGGATGCGCAACGGCATGGGCTGCAGACCTCGGCCCATTACCATTGGACCTACAAGGTGGCGGGCTTCGAGGACATCACCGTGCCCGCCGGCACGTTCCACGCCGTCAAGATCGAGGCCAAGGGCGTGTTCGAGGCGCAGATGGCGGCGGGCTCCGGCGCGGTCGCCGGGCTGGCGGGATCAGACCAGGACAAGACCGCCATCGTCCATAGCCAGTTCACGCCGGCCCATACGGAGTATGCGAGCCTGCATTCCGTCTTCGACTATTCTGCGCAGGTAAAGGCCGCAGTGAAGACCGTGGAGGAGGTCTACAACAGCGACGACGTCCGCGTTCGGCTCACCATCCGCTCGCTGGTCTCGACCAGACCGGCGTCGTAAACCGTCAGCCTGAGCGGCCCCGGGCTCGCCGGCGTCGATATGGACGCCTTGAACGCTTCTCAGCCCCGCAGAGGCAGGAGCGCCAGGGCGGTGAAGAGCAGCAGGCCCGCGTCCCGGTTGGACTTGAACAGCCGTAACGCCAGCGCTGGATCGTCGGGCCTCAACCGGCGCAACTGCCAGCCGAGCTGGGCCATGAACCCCGCCGCCACCAAGCTGCTCCAGAACCGGCCCCAGACCAGCAGGAAGGCGAACCCGATCGCCAGGGCGTAGAAGGCGGCGACCCCGCGCCGCACGTCCGGGCCGAGTCGGCGGGCGCTGGACTTGATCCCCGCCAACGCATCGTCCTCGATGTCCTGCAGGGCGTAGATGGTGTCGTAGCCGAGCGTCCAGAAAACACCGCTGGCGTAGAGGGCGAGCGCCGGCCAGCCGAGCCCGCCGGTGACCGCGGCGAAGCCCAGCAGCGCCCCCCAGTTGAAGGTCAAGCCCAGCCACGCCTGGGGCCACCAGGTGATCCGCTTCATGAAGGGATAGGCGGCCACCAGGCTGAGCGAGGCGACGCCGAGCGCTATGGCGGCCGGTCTCATGGCGAGCAGCACGCACAGAGCCAACAGGCTCAGCCCGACCAGGAAGGCCCAGGCGCCCCTGACCGAGACCTGGCCGCTGGCGATCGGGCGACCTGCGGTGCGGGCCACGCGCGCATCCACCTCCCGGTCGACGATGTCGTTGTAGGCGCAGCCCGCCGCCCGCATCGCCAGCGCGCCGACTGCGATCAGCGCCATCAGCCGCAAATCCGGCCAGCGCCCCTTCAGCCCGTCGCCGAGCGCCACGCCCTGCCAGCCGGGCAGCATCAGCAGCCACACGCCCGCAGGCCGATCAAAGCGACCGAGCTTCAGCCAGGGCCGCAGGCGGGGCGGAGCGAACCGGTCCACCCAGTTGTCCCGCGCGGCGTCGGGCAGCGGCGCTGTGGGGCTCATGGGCGGTGAAGGATCATGAGCTGTTTGCGCCTTCTCGCCCGGCCCGTGAACCGCGTTCGCAATCAGGGCCGTCCCGCCCATATAACGGCTCTGTTCCGCCGTCCCAGAGCGCAAGCCCCCATGCAGACCCGCAACCCCTTCCTCGACGAGGCCGCCAAGGTGATGGAGCAGGCCATCGGCCTGGCCCAGGCGGCCGGCGAGGAGGCCCGCGCCGCGGTGCGCGCCCAGGGCGAGCGGATGGCCTCCGAGCTCGACCTGGTGCGCCGGGACGAGCTGGAGGCCATGCGGGCGGTCTTCGTCGCCGAGATCGCGGAGCTTCGCGCCGAGATCGCCGGACTTCGCGGCTCAACGCCGCCTGCGTCCACTTCCCCTCAGGCGTGACGCCGGTTGAGCGTTTGGGCGCGAGTCAGCTAGTCTGCATCCACGATGCGCCGCGGTCCGGCCTCGCGCCCCTCGCGCGTGGCCGCGGCGACAGGACGTAAGCCCATGGACACGCCTCATAACGAAGACGTCGAAATCGGCTTCGATCCGCTGGACGTGGTCGAGCGGGTGCTGGACGCGGAGAACCTGGAGTTCGACCGCACCGAGGACGGCGACCTGGCCTTCGCCCTCTCCGGCGACTGGAAGGACTATGAGCTGTGGTTCGCCTGGCGGCCTGAGGCCGACTGCCTGCAGCTCTGCCTGTCCATCGACATGAAGGCGCCTCGCGAGCGGCGGGCGGCCATGTGGGAGATGCTGTCGCTGATCAACCAGCGGGTCTGGATGGGTCATTTCGAATGCTGGACCGAGGACGGCGAGGTGGTGTTCCGCCACTCCATGTCCATGCCGAGCGGCGAGCGCCCGACGCTCGGCCAGGCGGCGTCGATGATCGATGCGGCGGTGGAGGCGGCGGACCGCTTCTATCCGGCGTTCGACTTCCTGATCCGCGGCGACAAGTCCCCCGACGACGCCATGGCCGCCTGCATGTTCGAGACGCAGGGGCAGGCTTAGGCCCCAGCCCGGGCGAGACGCTAGCGGAGCGCCCTTCGGCCGCCTAAGTGACCGTCATGGGCATATTCATCGACATCATGATCGCGGTGGCCATGCTGGCGGTGGTCGCCAGCCTTGGCATGGGGGTGTTCGCCTTCCTGAAGGGCGGCGAACTGGGGCGGGAGAACTCCAACAAGTTCATGCGTTATCGCGTCATGAGCCAGGCGGTGGCCATCGTGCTGATCACCATCGGCTTCATGTACAAGATGGGCCGCCACTGAGCTGGGTCGCTCCGGAGTGACGCCATGGTGGTGCTGAACAGGATCTACACCCGCACCGGCGACGCCGGCGACACGGGCCTCTCGACCGGCGAGCGGGTCAAGAAGTTCGCCCCGCGGGTGGATGCTTACGGCGACGTCGACGAGACCAACGCCTGCATCGGGTTGGTCCGCCAGCACACCGGCGGCGATGCGGCGCTCGACGCCATGCTGGCCCGTATTCAGAACGAACTCTTCGACCTCGGCGCCGATCTCGCCACCCCTGAGCGGCCGGGCAAGCCGCTGGGCTGGGAGGCGCTGCGCATCACCGCCGGCCAGGTGGAGCACCTGGAGCGCGACATCGACGCGCTGAACGCGGCCCTGTCGCCGCTGACCTCCTTCGTGCTGCCGGCCGGGACGGCCGCAGCCGCCGCCCTGCACTTGGCGCGAACCGTCTGCCGCCGCGCTGAACGAGTGGCTGTGCATCTCGCCGACGATCCGCAGGAGCCGGTGAGCGCGGAGGCGCTGAAGTATCTCAACCGGCTGTCGGACCTGCTGTTCGTCATGGCCCGCCACGCCAATGCGCAGGGCGTGGGCGACGTGCTCTGGACGCCGGGATCGACGCGCTAGATCGAAGGACCCGCTACCGCGCGCCCGAGCTTCCGCCGGCGCCTTGGGCCGCGGTCTCCGGCAAGGTGGGATAGGCCGCAGCCTTCGAGCCCGCCGCGCGGTGGGTGATGTCGGGCAGATAGACCACGTGGCCGCAGGTGCGGGTCTTGGCGTCCCACCAGTTGCCGGAGGTCTCGCAGCGCTGGGCCGGTCCGACCACCAGCGACTGGTAGCCCCACACGCCGGCGACGGCCACCAGCACGACGGCGAAGAACAGCAGCTCTATTCGCTTGAGGAACAGACGGCCGAGCGATGAGATCATGGCCCCTTATGGGGATCGTGCGCGGGGCGAGCAAGCCGAAGGGAACAGGACCGCGGCCGTCCTGCTTGACAGGACGGTGGCTGCAGCGCTCAAACGCGTCAAAATCGTCACGCTGAAACGTTGGCAGGTCGGCGGTTACATAGGTTCTTGGAGCTCACATGAAGGTCCTGGTGCCCGTCAAACGGGTGATCGACTACAACGTCAAGGCGCGGGTGAAGCCCGACCAGTCCGGCGTCGATCTCTCCAACGTCAAGATGAGCATGAACCCCTTCGACGAGATCGCCGTCGAGGAAGCCGTGCGGCTGAAGGAGAAGGGGATCGTCACCGAGATCGTCTCGGTCTCCATCGGACCCCAGCAGGCGCAGGAGACGTTGCGCACGTCGCTGGCCATGGGCGCGGACCGCAGCATCCTGATCGTCGCCGACCAGACCGTGGAGCCACTCGCCGTCGCCAAGCTGCTGAAGGCGGTGGTGGAGGCGGAAAGTCCCCAGCTGGTGCTGATGGGCAAGCAGGCCATCGACGACGACAACAACGCCACCGGCCAGATGCTCGCCGCCCTGCTCGGCTGGCCGCAGGCCACCTTCGCCTCCAAGGTGGAGATCGCGGACGGGACCGCCACCGTCACCCGCGAGGTCGACGGCGGACTGCAGACCTTGTCGGCTGAGCTGCCGGCGGTGATCACCGTGGACCTGCGCCTGAACGAGCCGCGCTACGCGTCGCTGCCCAACATCATGAAGGCCAAGAAGAAGCCGATCGACGCCAAGACCGCCGCCGACTACGGCGTGGACCTGACGCCCCGGCTTAAGGTGTCCAAGGTCGCCGAGCCCGCAAAGCGCGGCGGCGGCGTGAAGGTCTCCGACGCCGCCGACCTCGTCGGCAAACTCAGAAACGAAGCGGGAGTGCTCTGACATGGCCGTTCTCCTCATCGCCGACCACGACGGCGCGGCATTGCGCGACACCACCCACAAGACCCTGACCGCGGCCCTGGCCATCGGCGGCGATGTGGACGTGCTGGTGTTCGGCCAGGGCGTCGACGCTGTGGCGGCCGAAGCCGCCAGGCTGCAGGGCGTGCGCAAGGTGCTGAAGGCCGAGAGCGCGGAGCTGTCGCACAACGTGGCCGAGGCCATCGCCGCGACCGTCGTGCCGCTGGCCGGCGGCTATGACGCGATCCTGACGCCGGCCACCAATGTCGGCAAGAACGCCTCGCCCCGCATCGCCGCCCTGCTCGACGTCATGCAGGTGTCCGACGTGCTGGAGGTGGTGGGCCCGACCACCTTCGTGCGCCCGATCTACGCCGGCAACGCGCTGGAGACGGTGACCTCGCAGGACGCCAAGATCGTCGCCACCGTGCGCGCCACAGCCTTCAAGGCGGCGGCCGGCGAAGGCGGTTCCGCCACCATCGAGAGCGTGGAGACGCCCGCCGCCGGCGCCACGGCGCGCTTCGTCTCCGACGAGGTGACCAAGTCCGAACGTCCGGAACTCGGCGCCGCCAAGATCATCGTCTCCGGCGGCCGGGCCATGGGTTCGGCCGACGAGTTCCACAAGGTGATCGAGCCCCTCGCCGACAAGCTGGGCGCCGCGGTCGGCGCGTCCCGCGCGGCGGTGGACGCCGGCTATGCGCCCAACGACTACCAGGTGGGCCAGACCGGCAAGGTGGTGGCGCCGGCCCTCTACATCGCGGTGGGCATCTCCGGCGCCATCCAGCACCTGGCCGGCATGAAGGACAGCAAGGTCATCGTGGCCATCAACAAGGACGCCGACGCGCCGATCTTCCAGATCGCCGACTACGGCCTGGTCGGCGACTACAAGACGGTGATCCCCGAACTGATGGCCGAACTCGACAAGGCCTAAATTCTCGCCCTTTGGGGAAGGGGACCAGCGAGGCTGGTGGAGGGGACTGCACCGCCGGCTGATGGCCGCCCCCTCAGTCGGCTTCGCCGACAGCTCCCCCAGAGAGGGAGCATCGAAGGCGCACAATCGCTGGCGAGACATGCGCCCCGCCAGCGCCTATCTTCCCCTCACAGGCCGCAACCCGTGAGACCCGCCATGGACGCCTTCGCCTCTGCCGACTACGACGCCGCCCGCTTCAAGCGCGCCGGACGCGGCCGCATCTACGACAGCATCATCGACACCCTCGGCGACACCCCGCTCGTGCGCCTGCCCCGCCTCACCGCCGAGGAGCGGCCGCGGGGGGAAGTGCTGGCCAAGCTGGAGTTCTTCAACCCGCTGTCCAGCGTCAAGGACCGCATCGGCGCCTCCATGATCGAGGCGCTGGAGGTGCAGGGCGTCCTGCATCCCGGCGCCACCCTGGTAGAGCCCACCTCGGGCAACACCGGCATCGCCCTGGCCTTCGTGGCCGCGGCCAAGGGCTACAAGCTGATCCTGACCATGCCGGAGTCGAGCTCGATCGAGCGGCGCAAGATGCTGGCCCTGCTCGGCGCCCAGGTGGAGCTGACGCCCGCGGAGAAGGGCATGCGCGGCGCCGTCGCCCGCGCCCAGGAGCTGCTGGCCGAGATCGAGGGCGCGGTCATGCCCCAGCAGTTCGAGAGCAAGGCCAATCCCCTGGTCCACCGCGTCTCCACCGCCGAGGAGATCTGGACCGACACCGCCGGCAAGGTGGACGCGGTTGTCGCCGGCGTCGGCACCGGCGGCACCATCACCGGCGTCGGCCAGGTGCTGAAGGCCCGCAAGGCGTCGCTGCGCATGGTGGCGGTGGAGCCGGAGACATCCCCCGTGCTGTCCGGCGGGGAAGCGGGCCCGCACAAGATCCAGGGCATCGGCGCGGGCTTCGTGCCCGGCGTGCTGGACCGTCAGGTCATCGACGAGGTCATCACCGTCTCCAACGCCGACAGCTTCGACTGGGCCCGGCGCGCGGCGCGGGTAGAGGGCCTGCCGGTCGGCATCTCCTCGGGCGCGGCGCTGAAGGCGGCCTTCGATCTGGCTGGGCGGGAGGATTACGCCGGTAAGACCGTGGTGGTGATCATCCCGAGCTTTGCGGAGCGCTATCTCTCGACGGCTCTGTTCGAGGGGCTGTGAGCCGATCGCTGACGCCCGATGGCCGCGGCTCAAAGCTCTCAAATCGGCCTCATACTGAGCTTGTCGAAGGACGAGGCCGCAACACAGGTCCGAGAACACCTCGTTCTTCGACAGGCTAAGGATGAGGTGACTGCAGACGTCGTGGTGGCGCCGGCCTCCCGCACCGACGTCTTCACCCCCGAACAGCGCTCCGCCGTCATGCGGGCGGTGCCGGCCAGGAACACCGCACCGGAGCTCAAGGTCCGCCGGCTCCTGACCGCCATGGGGCTGCGCTATCGCCTGCATCGGCGCGACCTGCCGGGATCGCCGGACATCGTCTTCCCCTCGCGCCGGCTGGCGCTGTTCGTGCACGGCTGCTTCTGGCACGGGCACGACTGCCCGCGGGGCGCGCGCACGCCCAAGTCGAACGTCGACTACTGGCGAACCAAGATCGCCCGCAACCAGGCTCGCGACGATCGGGCCTCTACCGCGCTGGCCGCCGCCGGCTGGCGTGCTGCGACGGTTTGGGAGTGCGGGTTGAGGGACGAGGCGGCGATCGAAGTGGTGTTGCGCCACATTCTCCAAAAGCCGGCCCAGGGTTAATCCCGGTTAAGGCCCAGCGCCTTAGTTTCGTCCATCGCTCAGGCTTCACGAGCGCGAACCGGATCGAGTGAGCATGCCCGAAGCCGCCGCCACCCTGACCGCCGCGAGCTTCAGCCCGCTGGCCATGTTCATGAACGCCGACTGGGTGGTCAAGCTGGTCATCGCCGGCCTGGTCATCGCCTCGCTCTGGTCCTGGGCGGTGATCCTGGACAAGGCGGTCCGCCTGACTTCCATGAACCGCGACGCGGAGGCCTTCGAGGCCGCCGTGGGCTCCGGCCGCCCGCTGGAGGACATCGCCGCCGAGGTCGGAGAGGACCCGGTTCAGCCGCTGCCGCGCATGCTCCTGGCCGCCCTGCACGAGTGGCGCGCCACCCGCAGCGCTCGGGGCGGGCTCAGCGATACTCAAACCGCCCTGGCCATCAGCCGCATCGACAAGGCCCTGGACAGCGTCATCGCCAAGGAGGGCCGCCGGGTCGAGGAGGGACTGGGCCTTCTGGCCATCGTGGCCACCGCCTCGCCCTTCATCGGCCTGTTCGGCACGGTCTGGGGCATCATGACCGCCTTCCAGGCCATCGCCATCCAGAAGAACACCAACCTGACGGTGGTGGCGCCGGCCATCGCCCACGCCCTGTTCGCCACCGCCATCGGCCTGGTCGCCGCCATCCCGGCCTACATCGCCTACAACAAGTTCTCCACCGACGCGTCCAAGTTCAACGGCCGGCTGGAGAGCTTCGCCGACGACTTGTCGGCGGCGGTGGCGCGCCGGCTGGGCGACCGCCTGGCCGCCGCGCCCGAGACCGAGCGGGTCTGAGCCGTGGCGCTCTCGGTCCACGACGCGCTCTCCACCGGCCGGCGCGGACGTCGTCGCCGCCGCGGGCGCGCGGCCCTGTCGGAGATCAACGTCACGCCGCTGGTGGACGTCATGCTCGTGCTGCTGATCATCTTCATGGTGTCGGCCCCGCTGCTGACCTCCGGCGTGCCGCTGGACCTGCCCAAGGCCGATGCCTCGGCCATCTCCACGCCCGCGCAGCCGGTCACCGTTTCCATCCAGAAGGACGGGCGCATCTATGTCGGCGAAGCCGAGACCGACCTCGACGGCCTGCCGGACCGGGTGAAGGCCGCCGGCGGCCCTGAGGGCGTGGGGACTGGCGGGGCGAGCAAGCCGCTCTACATCCGCGGCGACGGGGCGGCGGTCTACGCCACCGTGGCCCAGGTCATGGCGCGCCTGTCGAACGCGGGCTTCACCGCCATGAGCCTGCTCACCGACACGGGCGGCGAGACCCCCCGCCCGGCGCGCGGCGGACCGCCGGCCGACGCCGGATCGCAGCCCTGAGCGGCTGGCCGGCAGCATCCGCATGAGCGAGCGGCGATCGAACCTGCGTCCGGCGCTCGCCGTCTCCGGCGGGCTGCACCTGGCGATCCTGCTGGCCATGCTGGTCAGCTGGCGCATGGCCCCGCCCCTGGCCAAGCCGCTGGGCGCGGTGGCCGTCAGCATCATCTCCAGCGCGCCGATGCCGGACGTCCGCGCCGCCGTCAAGGCGCCGGAGCGCCAGACCGCCGCCGCGCCCAAGCCCGCGCCGCCCTCGCCCGAACCCCCCTCGCCTGTGGAGGCGCCGGCCCCGCCCGCACCTACGCCGCCACCCCCCGCGCCTGCGCCGGAACCGCGCCCGCATCCTCGGCCGAGGCCGCGCCCCATCCCCGCCCCGAAGCCGGAACCTGCGCCCGCCCCGCCGCCGCCTCGACCGGTCCCGCACCCCAAGCCGACGCCCAAGCCAAAGCCCGCGCCCGTGGCCAAGCCGGTCGCCAGACCTCCGCCGCCAAAGCCGTTGCCAAAGCCTCCGCCTGACCTGCTGGAAAGCCTTAGTGCAGAAGCGCCCAAGCGGCAGGCGCGCGCCAAGCCCGACCTTTTGGCGAGCCTCGCGACCCCCACCGGGCGTCGCAGTCCACAGCCCGACCTTCTGAACTCCCTCCTAGCCGAAGCGCCGGCGGGCGGGCGTCGGGGCGCCGCGCCTCGCGGGGCGGCGCGCGCGGAAACGGATGTGACCGCGCGTCAAGCGGCCAAGGGCCAAGCCGCCGCCAGCGTCGCCGCACTTCAAGCCAAGATCACTCGGCTGTGGAATCCGGAATGTGGGGTGAAGGTCGACATCCACATCTACCTGCGGGGCGACCACTCCCTGGCGACCAAGCCGATCGTCAATGCCGAAGGCTCCAAGGATGTCGACGATGCGACAGTGGCGTCAGCCAGCCAGCACGCCCTTGCCGCCGTGGAGCAGGCCGCTCCGTTCACCGACCTCCCAGCAAATGCGCCTCGTGACCTCAACCTGCACTTCAAGGCGACGGATGGATGCGGTTGAAGTCCGAAGCCGTTCCCGCCTGTTCGCCCTCTCCCCCAGCTGGAGAGGGAGGGGCCTGCGTCGCGGAGCGGCGTGGGAGGGTGAGGTTTCGCTGTGGGAAGCTGAAAAGCGTCCGTCGACTCCTCACCCTTCCCTCTCCCGCAAGGGGAGAGGGATCCACGCCAGTCTGGTATAGCTCTCCCATGCGCCGCCTCTCCCTCACGCTCGCCGCCCTTCTCGCCATCGCAAGTCCTCTGGCTTCGCAGGTGCGGGCTCAGCCGGTGGACGTCGACATCAGCAAGGGGGTGGGC
This sequence comes from uncultured Caulobacteraceae bacterium, assembly GCA_964243445.1. Lineage (GTDB taxonomy): Bacteria > Pseudomonadota > Alphaproteobacteria > Caulobacterales > Caulobacteraceae > CAHJWH01. The sequence goes on from CAXTEX010000030.1 coordinate 14,442, forward strand.
CAGCCGGTATCCATCGCCGCGCCGCCCTTTGCCGGCGCCGATGCTCGCTCCGCCGAGCTCGGACCGCGCATCGCGGAGGTGGTCTCCAAGGACCTGGAGCGTTCGGGGTTCTTCCACGTGCTGACCGACCGCTATCCGGAGCCGACCCTCAACATCGCCGTCCAGCCGCAGTTCGCCGCCTGGCGCGGGGTGAACGTGCAGGACCTGGTCAACGGGGCGGTCTCCACCGACGCCGACGGGCGGCTGCGCGTCGACTTCCGCCTGTGGGACGTGGCCGGGGGCTCCCAGCTGATCGGCACCCAGCTCACCTCCAGCCCCGACAACTGGCGGCGCGTGGCGCACCGGATCGCCGACGCCGTCTACACTCGGCTGACCGGCAACGGCCCCTACTTCGACACCCGCGTGGTCTTCGTGGCCGAGAGCGGCTCCAAGACCCGCCGGGTCAAGCGGCTGGCCATCATGGACCAGGACGGCGCCAACCCCAGCTATCTGACCAACGGCGCCTACATCGTGCTCAACCCCCGCTTCTCGTCCACCCGCCAGCAGATCACCTATGCGGCGCTGAGCAAGGACGCGGTGCGGGTCTACCTGTTCGACATCGACACCGGGCGGCGCGAGACCATCGGCTCGTTCACCGGCGAGATGGCGTTTGCGCCCCGCTTCTCGCCCGACGGCGCCAAGGTGGCCCTGTCGGTGGAGAAGAACGGCAACACCGACATCTACGTCGTGGACCTGCGCTCGCGCGAGAGCCGGCGGCTGACCTCGGACCCGGCCATCGACACCTCGCCCTCCTTCTCGCCGGACGGATCGCGGATCGTGTTCACCTCGGATCGGGGCGGCAAGCCGCAGCTCTACATCATGGACGCCGACGGCGGCGCGCCCCACCGGCTCACCTTCGGCGGCGGCCAGTACACGACGCCGGTCTGGAGCCCCAAGGGCGACCTGATCGCGGCCACCAAGCAGACGGGGGGCCAGTTCCACATCGTCACCCTGCGTCCCGACGGGTCGGGCGAGCATGTGCTGACCTCGTCTTATCTCGACGAAGGTCCCACCTGGGCGCCGAATGGACGCGTTCTGATGTTCTCCCACGAAACGCCCGGCTCCGGACCGCGTTTGTGGACCATAGACGTCTCCGGTCAGAACGAACGGGCGGAGCCCTACCCTGGCGGCGCCACCGACCCTGCCTGGTCGCCGCTGCTGAAGTGAGTATCCGACCGGCGTTCCTCGGTCAGCGCAAGAACTGAGAACGAAGGAGATCCCGATGACCGCCCTGAAGCGTCACACCGTCCTGAAACTCGCCGTGGCCGCGGGCCTGGCCATCTCGGCCGCCGCCTGCGCGCACAAGCCGCCGCCGCCCCTGGCCGACACCACGGGCGGCCCGCCCCCGCCTCCGCCCAGCGACAACGGCGGTCCGCCGCCTCCGCCGCCGAGCGATGCAGGCTCGGCCATCCCCGGCTCGGTGCGGGACTTCGTGGTCAGCGCCGGAGACCGGGTCTATTTCGACCTCAACGCCGATCAGGTGAGCGGCGAGGGCCGCGGCGTGCTCGACAACCAGGCCCAATGGCTGCAGCGCTATCCGCAGGTCACCGTGCGCATCGAGGGCAACTGCGACGAACGCGGCACCCGGGAGTTCAACCTGGCCCTGGGCGCCCGGCGTGCGGAGGGGATAAAAAACTACCTGGTCAGCCGCGGCGTCTCGCCCGCACGCATCACCACCATCTCCTTCGGCAAGGAGCGTCCGATCGACCCGGGCACCGGCGACGACGCCTACGCCCACAACCGCAACGGCCACACGGCCATCGCCAGCGGGGCAGTCGGCGGCGGCACGAGCAGCGACTTCTCGACCGGCGGCGCGGGCGGACCGCAGTAGCTCACAGGCCGAAGGGCGGCGACATGTCGCGTCGTACGGAGGGAGGGCGCGTCGAAGGCCTTCCTTCCGCCCTGCGGCTTGGATTATGAGCGAGCCATGATCGTCCGCCGCCTGCTTCTCGCGACCGCCGCCGTCCTGGCCTTGGCCTGCCCGGCGGCCGCCCAGGACACGGGAACGTCGCGCCGCCTCGACCAGGTCGAGAAGCAGGTGCGCGAGCTGCGGGCCATCGTGTTCCAGGGCCGCGACACCGGCCAGCCCGTCGAGGTCAGGCCCGCAGGTCCCGACCCGCCGACCACCGCCCGGCGGCAGCCCTTCAACGGGCTGGACGACACCATCCGCCAGCTCAAGGGCCAGCTGGAGGTGCTGACCCACGATGCGGACGAGGCGCGCACCAACGCCGCCGCCGTGCGCGACCAGAACGGCGAGCTGCGCGGCCAGCTCAAGGACCTGGGCGATCGGGTGGCGCGGCTGGAGGCGCAGCTCGCTCCGGGAGCCGCAGCCGGCGCGCCGGCTGCGAGCGACGTGCCCCCTCCGCCCTCCATCGGGCCCTCGCCCTCGCCTTCGACGGCGGCCACCGCCGCAGCCCAGGCCCAGGACACCGGTCGCCTGGGCGGACCGTCCTCCGCGCCCAGCACCCCGCCGCCCGCCGTCGCTCCGCCGCCTCCCCCCGCGGAAGCCGGACCGGCCGGATCGTACCGCGCCGCCCGCGCCCTCATCACGGCGGGCGACTACGCCGGGGCGTCCAACGCCTTCCAGGACTATCTGACCCGCTATCCCAACGCCAAGAATACGCCGGAGGCCTACTACTGGCTGGGCGAGAGCGATTACGCCCGCGAGGACTACGCCGACGCCACGCCCGCCTACGCCCACGCCCTGAAGGGTTGGCCCAAGCTTCCCTGGGCGCCCGACGCCACAGTGAAGCTGGCGCGCGCCCTGGCGGAGACCAACCGGCCGCCTGAGTCCTGCGCCGCCCTGGCCGAGTTCGACCATCGCTACCATGTGACCGCCTCCCCCACCGTCAAAGCCCGGGCGGAAGCCACCCGCGGCCGGGCCAAGTGCGGAGCCTGACCGACGCGGGTGCACGACTGTCCGCCGCCAGCCGACGCTGACGAGGTTCCGGTCGCCTTCCAGCCGTCGCTCGCCGCCATGGAGCGTCGGCTGGACGCCTGCGCCGCCGCCCCCGTCTGCGTCGCCTTCTCCGGGGGCAGCGACTCGCTGGCCCTGCTGCGGCTAGCCAAAGTCTGGGCGGCGAGGGCCGGACGGGCGGTGGTGGCCCTGACCGTCGATCACGGCCTGCATCCCGACAGCGCGGCCTGGACGGCGAATGCGGGTCGGGCGGCCAACCGGATGGGCGTCGGGTGGCGGGCGATGGCCTGGCGAGGACCCAAGCCGCAGAGCGGCCGGCCCGCGGCCGCCCGGATCGCCCGCCACGCCCTGTTGGCGGAGGTGGTCCGGGCGACCGGCGGATGCACCCTGCTGATGGGCCACACGGCCGACGACGTGGCGGAGTCGGGCCTGATCCGTGAGCATACCCCGACCCACGGCGACTTGGCCGAATGGGCTCCGTCGCCGGCGTGGCCTGAGGGACGGGGTGTCTTCCTGCTGCGACCCATGCTGAAGCTGCGGCGAGGAGACCTCAGGGACTGGCTGCAGCATGACGGCTACGAATGGTTCGACGATCCCGCCAATCTGGATCCCCGTTTCGCGCGCACCCGCGCCCGGGCGGTCCTCGCAGCCGCCGTGGAGACGGCCGACCCGTCAACGGCGGCGGCCTCGCCCGAGGACGGACAACGCGGCCAGCTGGCTCAGATCGCCGAAGCCAACGGATGGGGCGGGCTGACGCTCGACCGGGAGCGGCTGCTCGCCACGCCCGGAGCCGAGGGGCTTCTCGGCCGCGCCCTGGTGTGCGTCGCGGGGCATGCGCGCCCCCCGTCCCGGGCGGCGCTGCAACGGCTGATGGTCAGGCTGCACGCCGGCGCGCCCTTCGTCGCGACGCTCGCAGGCGCGCGGCTGCGTCTGGACGGCGGACGCATGCATCTGACGCGCGAGCCAGGCCGCGCGGGGTGCGCCGTCGTCGCGCTCGAGCCGCATCGACCGTGCGTCTTCGACGGCCGTTTCGAACTGACGACCAAGGCGTCCGGCCTGCGCGTGGTCGCCCTCGCCGGACATGCCGCAGACCTGTCGAAGGCGGAGCGGCGGGTGCTGCGGGCCGCGCCCGCGCAGGTCCGGCCCAGCCTGCCCCTGCTGCTGGATAGCGGGGGACGGGCCGCCCTGCCCGCGCCGTTCGGCGACGGACCGGCGACCGCGCGCAGCCTTTCGGGCCCTCGCCTCGACTCATCCCTGGGTCTCGTCGGACGCGAAGGGACGCACTCGCCGTTCCAGGACGGCGCGCCGTAGTAGCGGCGGCGGCTCAATCGTCCTATCTTGCTCACTGGAACGGAACTCGCATCAGCAGGCGGCGCCGCCGGGTGCGGCTCGATCCACGGGAAGGCGCGAAGGTTGAACATGAACTGGCGTAATCTGGCGATCTGGGGCGTGATCGTGGTGGTCATCGTCGCGCTCTACAGCGTGCTGAACCCCAGCAGCCATACCGCCGGCGCGGCGGGGGAGATCAGCTACACCCAGCTGCTGCAGAAGGTCGACAGCGACCAGATTAAGGATGCCGTGGTGCGCGGCGAGCTGGTGCAGGCGTCCGACGCCGCCGGCCGCAAGTTCCTGGTCACCACGCCCGGCTCCCAGGACGACCTGCTGAAGCGGCTGGAGGCCCACGGCGCCAACATCCGGGTGCAGTCGTCCCAGCCCTCGGCCTGGATGCAGATCCTGAGCGGCCTGTTGCCCATACTGCTGCTGGTCGGCGTCTGGGTCTTCTTCATGCGCCAGATGCAGGGCGGCGCCCGCGGGGCCATGGGCTTCGGCAAGTCCAAGGCCAAGCTGCTGACCGAGAACAAGACCAAGATCACCTTCGAGGATGTCGCCGGCGTCGACGAGGCCAAGGACGAACTGAACGAGATCGTCGACTTCCTTAAGGAGCCCGCCAAGTTCCAGCGCCTGGGCGGCAAGATTCCTAAGGGCGCCCTTCTCGTCGGCCCTCCAGGCACCGGCAAGACGCTGCTGGCGCGCGCGGTCGCGGGCGAGGCGGGCGTGCCCTTCTTCTCCATCTCCGGCTCAGACTTCGTGGAGATGTTCGTGGGCGTGGGCGCAAGCCGCGTGCGCGACATGTTCGAACAGGCGAAGAAGAACTCGCCCTGCATCATCTTCATCGACGAGATCGACGCCGTGGGTCGCCATCGCGGCGCAGGGCTCGGCGGCGGCAACGACGAGCGTGAGCAGACCCTGAACCAGCTGCTCGTCGAGATGGACGGCTTCGAGACCAACGAAGGCATCATCCTGATCGCGGCCACCAACCGGCCGGACGTGCTCGATCCCGCCCTGCTGCGTCCCGGCCGCTTCGACCGTCAGGTCGTGGTGCCCAATCCCGACATCAACGGGCGCGAACGCATCCTGCGCGTGCACATGCGCAACGTCCCGCTGGCCGCAGACGTGGAGGTTAAGACCATCGCCCGCGGTTGCCCCGGCTTCTCGGGCGCGGACCTGATGAACTTGGTCAACGAGGCAGCGCTGATGGCGGCTCGCAAGAACCGCCGCATGGTCACCCAGCGCGACTTCGAAGATGCGAAGGACAAGGTGATGATGGGCGCCGAGCGCAAGTCCATGGTCATGACCGAGGACGAGAAGCGCATGACCGCCTATCACGAGGGCGGCCACGCCATCGTGGCGCTGAACGTCCCCTCCACCGACCCGGTGCACAAGGCGACGATCATTCCCCGCGGACGAGCGCTCGGCATGGTCATGCAGCTGCCGGAGCGGGACAAGCTGTCCATGAGCTTCGAGCAGATGACCTCGCGGCTCGCGATCCTGTTCGGCGGCCGGGTGGCGGAGGAGATCATCTTCGGCAAGGACAAGGTGACGTCCGGCGCCTCGTCCGACATCACCCAGGCCACCAAACTGGCCCGGGCCATGGTGACCAAGTGGGGCTTTTCCGACGAACTCGGCGTGGTGGAGTACGGCGACAACCAGGAGGAGGTGTTCCTGGGCATGTCCATGGGCA
>CAXTEX010000031.1:0-20327 GCA_964243445.1 uncultured Caulobacteraceae bacterium
CGCAGATCTGCAGGTTGTGGAAACCGATGTAGGCGCCGTCGATGTCGAAGACGGCCCACTCGCCCTCGCTCTCGCCGAACTCCTTCAGGCCCGCGCCGACATAGCCGACGTTGCGGAAGCGTTTGAGCACGGTGAGCGAGCGGCTGAGGGTGCTCGGGTGGATGACGTCGTCGGCGTCGAGGAAATACAGGTGCTCGCCCTGGCTGACCCGGGCGCCAGCGTTGCGTGCGTCGGCGAGGCCGCCGTTGGTCTTGGTCAGCACGCGGGTCGGGAAGCGGCGGGGCGCGTTCAGCAGGGCGTCGAGCCGGGCGCGCGCTTCGGCGGAGGGCGAGCCGTCGTCGACGATCACCACCTCCACGTCCGCATGGTCCTGCGCCTCGATCGAGGCCAGGGTCTCGCCGATGTAGGCCTGCATCTCGTAATAGGGCACCACGACGCTGATCAGGTCCGGCCGCCCCCGAAGCTCCGGTCCCGCCCGCCTGAGCCCGCGCGTGGCGCCCAGCTGCGGAACCGCCTGCGCCAGCGCCGCACGCCGGCGCGCGTCAGAGCCGGTGAAGCGTTTGGCGTCTCGATGGACGAAGGGGTAGTCCGGGTCCCGGTACACGGCCCGAACGGACTGCAGCGCGGCGAGCTTCTGCGCGCAGACGGTCGCGGGCGATGTGGCGGCGCGGACGAAGGTCTGCAGGCGCTCCGACATCCTCGCCCGTTCCGCCGGGCCGAGGGCCAGCAGCCGACGGACCTTGGCCACCCAGGCGTCCGGACGCGTGACGTCGGCGGTGAGCCAGTCGTGCAGCTCGGCCGGGATCAGTTCGGCCTGGCCGCCGTGGGCGCTGGTCAACGGCAGGGCGCCGCACAGGACCGCCTCGATGAAGGCGTAGGGCAGGCAGTCCTCGCGATAGGGCAGGACCGCGACCGGGTGGGCGACGCAGAGCGCGCGCAGGTCTCCCAGGTCATAGCCGCCGAAATATCGCACCGAACCTTCGCTGAACAGGCGAGCACGCCGCCGCTCCAGGGCGCCGTAGGTCGTGGTCGAGCTCCCGCTGAGGAAGGCGTCGCGTCCGAACAGCCACGCTGCAGGCGCCTCTCCGTGGGTGTGGAGGGCGTCGAGCGCCGCGAGCAGGTCCGGCGCGCCCTTCTGCAGCTGCAGCTTTCCGAAGAACAGCACCGGCTCGGCTCCGGTGTGCAGGGCGCGCGCCAGCTCCAGCGCCTCGGGCTGCAGCGCATCGGCGGGGTCGGCGGCGAGGATGGACGCGGGATCGTAGGGGTTGTGCACGACCTGGGCGCGCTCCAGCGGGAAGCCGAGCTCCGCCAGTGGCCCGAGGATGAAGCGGCAGGGCGCCAGCACCGCATCGGCGGCGGCGTAGCACCAGCGCTCCGCATCGGCGAGGAAGGCGGTGCGGTGCTCGTGGGGGCTGTCCTCGTCGGTCACCACGCAATGCACGTGCGGCCGGTGCGCGGTCAGCACCACCCGCGGCCAGCTGATCTGCGGGTGCATCAGCCGGTGCTTGAGGAAGCCGTGGGCGAGGGCGCCGTAGTCCTGGAACTCCACGACGTCGGGCGCGCCTTCCGCGGCGATTAGAGCGCGCACCATCTCGCTGGCCTCCCGCGCGATCCGCAGCGGTCCTTGCAGGTTGGCGTGGGCGATCGGCCGCCGGTCCAGGCTGCGCTCCGCAAAGCGGATCAGCCGATAGCCGTCGCGAAAGCCGCAGATGGGGTCATGCACCTGCGGATCATGATGCAGGACCGTGACCGCCAGGCCCGCCGCGGCCAACATGCGCGCGCTCTGGTGGGTGTAGACGCCGATGCCGCCGCTGAAGCCCGGCGCTTCGGTGGTGACCAGCCAGTATCGTCGCAAAGCCGCGCGATCCTCACGCGGCAATTCCCCGTCAAACATGCGCTTGCCCCCGCATACGCTGCGGAGATCAACCTGTAGGATCAGGAAAAATCATCAATATCCTGAGTTGCGCCTAGATGCCGCGTATTTTCTACTCAGGACAGGATTGCGGGCCAGGAACACTATCGGAAGTTGTATTATCCCATCTGCGCCTCGCGCCAAGCGGCGAGGCTGGCCCGGAGCGGCGGCTCGCGATCCGTCTGCACCAGTTCGAGCAGCAGCGGCGTCAGCGCTTCGGGCGGGGCGAGGTCGGCCGGGTCCTCGCCGGGAAAGGCCTGCATGCGCATGCGGGTGCGCAGGGGACCTGGGCTGAGCAGGGTGCAGCGGATCGCGGTGTGCTCCACCTCGTCGGCGTAGGTCGCCACCAGCGCCTCCATCCCGGCCTTGGTCGCGGCGTAGGCGCCCCAGAAGGCGCGGGGCGCGCTGGCCACGCCGATGGTCAGGAACACCGCCCGCGCCGCTTCGGCCCGGCGCAGCAGCGGGTCCATCGCGCGGATCAGCCGGTAGGCGGCGGTCATGTTCACCGCCACCGCCCGGTTCCAGATCTTCGGGTCCAGGTGGCCGACCGGCGTCAGCAGCCCGAGCTCGCCCGCATTGGAGACCAGGATGTCCAGCTTGCCGAACCGCTCGTAGAGCGCCGCCCCCAGCCTGTCGAGGCCGTCGCCGTCCTCGATGTCCAGCGGGACCAGGGTGGCGTGCGCGCCGGTGGCCGCCAGCACCGCATCGTCCAGCTCTTCCAGCCCGCCCTGGGTGCGCGCGGTGGCGACCACATGCGCCCCGGCCTGCGCCATCCCGAGCGCCAGGGCGTAGCCAATCCCGCGCGAGGCGCCGGTGACCAGGGCGATGCGGCCGGCGAGGGGAGGGGTGGGGTCTGGCATGGCGTCCTGACGGGCTTGAAGGCGTCCGCTATACGCAGCGATGCTGCAGCGTCCAGCTTGGCAGGCCTTAAGCGTAGCGGCGGGCGGCGTCGGAGCAAACCGCTGCCTACGACAAGATTGCGCCGTGTCGAGTAGCGTAGTAACGTATCTACAAGCAAGGCAGGAGAGGTCTCATGTCAATCACCACCTTCTCGAGCCGCGAATTCAACCAGGACGCAGGCCGAGCCAAGAAGGCGACGGCGTACGGTCCGGTCTTCATCACCGACCGGGGCCAGCCGCGCCATGTCCTCCTCAGCGTCGAGGACTATCGGCGTCTCACCGGCGAGCGGCGCAGCATCGTCGATGCTCTGGCCATGCCGGGCGCCGAGACGATCGACTTCGAGCCGCCCCGCGCAACTTTTGGGAGCCGCCCGGCCGACCTGGGTTGATGTTCGTTCTCGACACTAACGTCGTGTCCGAGCTGCGCAAAGCCCGCGGCGGCCAAGCGGACGCGCAGGTCCTGGCCTGGGCGCACCAAGCCGACCCGGCTTCCCTTTACATATCAGCGCTCACCGTCCTTGAGCTGGAGTTGGGCGTGCTGCGGATGGGGCGGCGCGACGCTCGGCAGGGCGCCATGCTTCGCAGCTGGCTGGACGATCAGGTGCTCGTCGCCTTTCGGAGCCGAGTGCTGGCCATCGACACCGCCGTGGCGAGGCGCTGTGCAAGCCTGCATGTGCCTGACGCCTGCGCCGAGCGGGACGCCCTGATCGCGGCTACGGCGCTGATCCACGCCATGACGGTCGTCACCCGCAACACGGCCGACTTTATCGCGACGGGCGTCGCGTTGTTAAATCCTTGGGTCTTTCAGGTGGCTTAGGGCCGCGTGTGCATCACGCTGGAGGGATGTCCCAGCGGCTCACGCCGAGACCAGCAGCGAGAGTTGGCGTTCCACAGGATCGTTCCGGCCTTCCGCGATCTCGCGGTCCAGCAGGCGGGTGGGGTATTCGCCGGTGAAGTAGTGGTCGGTGAACTGGGGGTTCACCGGGTCGCGGGGCCCGGCGTCCATGGCGGCGTAGAGGCCGTCCACCGACAGGAAGCCCAGGCTGTCCACCTCCAGCATCTCCTTCATCTCCGCGAGGCTCTTCCTGGCGGCGAGCAGCTTGTCGCGATGGGGCATGTCGATGCCGTAGAAGTCCGGCCACTTGATCGGCGGGCTGGCCGAGCGGAAGTGGATCTCCCTCGCGCCGGCCTCGCGCACCATGCGCACGATCTTCACCGAGGTGGTGCCCCGCACGATGCTGTCGTCGATCAGCACAACGCGCTTGCCCTCCAGCACCTGGCGGTTGGGGCTGTGCTTCATGCGCACGCCCAGTTCGCGCACGCCTTGGGTCGGCTGGATGAAGGTGCGGCCCATGTAGTGGCTGCGGATGATGCCGAGTTCGTAGGGGATGCCGCTGGCCTGGGCGAAGCCGAGCGCCGCGGGCACGCCGGAGTCCGGCACCGGCACCACCACGTCGGCGTCCACCCCGGTCTCCTGCGCCAGCCGTGCGCCCATGCGCTTCCTTACGTCATAGACGGAGCGGCCGTTCACCACCGAGTCGGGGCGGGAGAAGTAGACGTATTCGAACAGGCAAGGCCTCGCGCGGGCGGCCGGAAAGGGGCGGGAGGAGCGCAGCGTGCGCTTGCCCGAGATGACCACCACCTCGCCGTGCTCCACGTCGCGGACGAACTTGGCGCCGATCATCTCCAGGGCGCAGGTCTCCGAGGCCAGCACATAGGCGCCATCCAGCTCGCCCAACACCAGCGGCCGGATGCCGAGCGGATCGCGCGCGCCGATCAAGCACTCGTTGGTCAGCGCGAGCAGGGCGTAGCCGCCCTCGATACGCGAAAGGGCGTCGATGAAGCGGTCCTCCATCGAGCCTTTGCGCGAGCGGGCGACCAGATGCAGGATCACCTCGCTGTCGGAGGTGGACTGGAAGATCGAGCCCTCGGCGACGAGCTGGCTGTGCAGGGCGCGGAAGTTGGTCAGGTTGCCGTTGTGGGCGATGGCGATACCGCTCGACTCCAGGTCGGCGAACATCGGCTGGACGTTGCGGATCACGCTGGCCCCGGCGGTGGCGTAGCGGGTGTGGCCGATGGCGTAGCGGCCGGGCAGGCGGTGGACGAGGTCGGTCCCGGAGAAGGCCTCGCCCACATGGCCCATGTGGCGTTCGGTGTGGAACAGCTGGCCGTCGAAGCTGGCGATGCCGCAGGCCTCCTGGCCGCGGTGTTGCAGGGCGTGCAGGCCGAGGGCGGTGATGGCGCTGGCTTCGGCCAGGTTCCAGGCGCCGAAGACCCCGCACTCCAGCCGCATCTGGTCGTCGTCATCGTCGCGGACATGGCCGCCTGGGTCCTGCAAGGCGGTCAGGCGTGCGGGGGTCGAGGCGAGGGTCACGGGCTCACTCCACCGAAGCGGGGGCTGGACGGCGATGATGGCGTCGGGCGGCGCGCCGTCGTCGATGTGTAGCGTGCGGTCGGCGGTCGGCGGACGTCGTGCTCGTCGTGTCCGAGGGGGCGGACGGGCCGGGCGCGCCGTATTCCTGCCCCGCTTCGACCGGCCCTGGCGGCGGTCCGGGATCGCCGCCGCCCATGCGGGCCTTCAACGATGTGCCGAAGCCCTCCAGCTGGCGCATCCCGCCCGGGGCCAGGGAGGCGAGCGTCGTGCCGGCGACGCGGGCCACCGGATAGAGTCTGGCCTGGGTGAGGATGGGCGGCTGGGCGAAGGGCGTCGCGGCGAAGACGAGATAGACCACCCCCAGCACGACCAGCGCCCGCACCAGCCCGAAGCCCAGGCCTACAGTTCGGTCCAGCGAGCCCAAGGTGGCGTGGCCCCGCACGCGGCGCGACAGGTTGGAACCCAGCAGCCGCAGCCCGATGTAGGCGACCAGGAACGACAGGCCGACCGCCACCGCGTTCGCCGCCCAGACCGGATGCACCGTGGAGCGCGCCACGGGCGCGGTGAAGGGCAGCAGATACACCGCAAGGCTCGCCGCCACGGTGAAGGCGAACAGGGTGACCAGCTCCAGCACGGCGCCCCGGCTGAAACCGAGGAAGGCCGAGCCGATCAGCATCAGCCCGGCGACGAGGTCGAACAGGTTCATGCACGCCTCTCCCCGCGCGCTGCGTAGCCTGCGCTACCCTCATTTCCAATCACCGTCGCCGATTCGTCGCACGGCATCGGCCAGGCGTGACACGCCTGCCACCGACACCGCGCCAGGCGCCGATCCGACGGGCGCGAGCGCGGAGCCGAAGCCCAGTTTGGCGGCCTCCTTGAGGCGGGCGTCGGTGCGGCCCACGGTGCGCACGTCGCCCGAGAGGCTGATCTCACCGAACACCACGCAATCCTGAGGCAAGGGCTGATCCAGGGCGGAGGAGACCAGCGCCGCGGCTGCGGCGAGGTCGGCCGCCGGCTCCGTGATGCGAAGGCCGCCAGCGACGTTCAGGTAGACATCGCGGTCCCCGAAACCAAGCCCGCAGCGCGCTTCCAGCACCGCCAGCACCATGGCCAGCCGCCCGTTATCCCAGCCGACCACCGCGCGGCGCGGCGTTCCGTAGGCGGACGGAGCGACCAGGGCCTGGAACTCGACCAAAACCGGGCGCGAACCTTCGATGCCGGCGAACACCGCCGCTCCGGCGGAACGCTCCCCGCCCTCGTTCAGGAAGAGGGCGGACGGGTTGCGCACCTCGCGCAGCCCTGAGTCGCCCATCTCGAACACGCCGATCTCGTCGGTGGCCCCGAAGCGGTTCTTGGCGCCTCTCAAGATGCGGAACGGATAGCCGCGTTCGCCCTCGAAGGAGAGCACCGCATCGACCATGTGCTCGACCACGCGAGGGCCGGCGATCTGGCCGTCCTTTGTGACGTGGCCGACGAGCACGATGGCGATGCGACGCTTCTTGGCCAGCCTGACCAGTTCGGCCGCGGCGCCCCGCACCTGGGTGACCGAGCCGGGCGCGGCCTCGAGCTGGTCGCTCCACAGGGTCTGGATGGAGTCGATGACCACCAGATCGAAGGCGTCGCGCTTCAGCCCCTCCACGATGTCGCGCAGCGCCGTCTCGGCGGCGAGCTTCACCGAGGCGTGGCCAAGGCCCATGCGCTGGGCGCGCGCACGCACCTGCTCCACCGCCTCCTCGCCGGAGATGTAGGCGGTCACGGCGCCGTTCAGGGCGGCGGAGGCGCAGACCTGCATGAGCAGGGTGGACTTGCCCACGCCCGGATCGCCGCCGACCAGGATGGCGGAGCCCGGCACCACGCCGCCGCCGCAGACGCGGTCGAACTCCTCAATGCCGGTGACGATGCGCGGCGGCGCGGGCGTGTGCACGTCCATCGTCTCGAAGGCCAGGCCGCCGCGCGCCTTGCTGGAACGGGCAGGGGCCAGGGCGCCGGGCGGGCGCGAGGCCGAAACCTCCTCCACCAGCGTGTTCCAGGCGGTGCAGGCCGAGCACTGCCCGCTCCACTTGGTGTGCACCGCCCCGCAGGCCTGGCAGGTGTAGATCGCGCCGTCACGCGCCATGAGCGATTCCAAATAGGCGAGAGCTTGATATGGGCCGAGTCGGCGTGTCGCTCGCCTAGGCTTCGCCGGGCGAGAAGGAGCGGCGTGGACAAATCAGCCGGGCTTTGGTAGTCGCCTCGTCATAAGCCCGCGGGAGCGCCTGCGGGCCAGATGGCGTTTGCACCATCGTCTGAAGCCACAGCCGCTGCGAAGGTCCAGAGGAGGGCCGAGTCATCGTCCAGATTTTCGTCCGCGACAACAATGTCGACCAAGCCCTCAAGGCGCTGAAGAAGAAGATGCAGCGCGAGGGCACCTTCCGCGAGATGAAGCGGCACGTGCACTACGAGAAGCCCTCCGAGAAGCGCGCGCGCCAGAAGGCCGAGGCCATCCGCCGCGCCCGCAAGCTGGCCAGGAAGCGGGCCCAGCGCGAAGGTCTGCTGCCGGCGACGCCGCGTCCGCCTCCCCGGCGCTAGTCCCGGCCGCTGGTGGCGGTTTCGGCCTGACGATTTTGAAGCGCGTCGGAGGATTCCGGCGCGCTTTTACGTTCAGCTGCGGCCGGACAACGCTAAGCCGGACAACGCTAAGCCGGACAACGCTAGGCAGGACAACGCTAGGCAGGACAACGCTAAGGACGGCGCACCAGCCGGATCTGGAACAGTTTGGGCCAGTTCTTGCCGGTGACGAACAGGCGGTCGCCGGCTGCGTCGTAGGCGATGCCGTTCAGCACGTCGACGCCCGCGGACTCGTCCAGCGTCAGGAGGCCCGCGAGGTCTATCCAGCCGACCACGCGGCCGGTCTGCGGATCGATGCGGGCGATGCGGTTGGTCTGCCAGATGTTGGCGAAGAGCTCGCCCTTGACCCATTCCAGTTCGTTCAGGTTGCGCACAGGGCGACCCTCGTCGGTTACGCGGATGCGGCGCACCTCCTGCAAGGTCAAGGGGTCGAGTACGCGCAGATCCGGCGTACCGTCGCTCATGTAGATGTTGTGGGCGTCCTTGGTCAGCGACCAGCCTTCACCCCGGTACTGGAAGCGGGCCTTCACGCTCAGGCGGGCAGGGTCGTAGACGTAGCCGAACTGCTCGCGCCAGGTGAGCTGATAGAGGTTGGAGCCCCAGCGCACGATGCCTTCGCCGAAGTCTTGAGGCGGCAGGTCGTGCTGCTCCAGCACCCGACCGGTGGTCAGCTCCACCTTGCGCACCGAGGAGCGGCCCTCGAGCCCCGTGCTCTCCCAAAGCAGGCCGTCCTCGTAGAACAGACCTTCGGTGAAGGCGCTGCGATCGTGGGGAAAGGTCTGCACCACCTGATAGCTGTAGATGGGCGTGGCGGCGTGGACCGCGGCCGGCGCGCAGGCCAGCAGCAGTGCGAACGCGATCGGTCGGAACATCATCGCGAACCCGTCAACGGCTGGAAGACCTCGCCGCATAGGCCAGAATCGGCCTGAGGGCGATGGCCAAGCGCGATGGTCCAACCGCTGGCTTGGCGGATCGGTCGACCGCAGCGCGCCCATGTGGGGCGAGCGCAGCCGGCCGATCCCGCGCTTCTGGTCTAGCAGCTGTAGTACATGTCGAACTCCACCGGATGAGGGTGGAGTTGGAGGCGCATGACCTCCTCCATCTTCAGTTCGATGTAGGCGTCGATGAAATCGTCGTCCATCACCTCGCCCTTCTTCAGGAAGGCGCGATCGCGATCCAGGTTCTCCAGCGCTTCCCGCAAGGAGCCGCAGACTTCCGGCACGTTCTTCCGCTCGGCGGCCGGGAGGTCGTAGAGGTTCTTGTCCATCGGCGCGCCCGGATCGATCTTGTTTTCGATCCCGTCGAGGCCCGCCATCAACAGGGCCACGAAGGTCAGGTAGGGATTGCCCATGGGGTCGGGGAAGCGGACCTCGATGCGCTTGGCCTTGGGTGACGACACCCAGGGGATGCGGATCGAGGCGGAGCGGTTGCGCGCGGAGTAGGCCAGCTTGACCGGCGCCTCATAGCCCGGCACCAGCCGCTTGTAGCTGTTGGTGGTGGAGTTGGCGAAGGCGTTGATCGCCTTGGCGTGCTTGATCACGCCGCCGATATAGTAGAGGCACATATCTGACAGGCCGGAGTATTTGTCGCCGGCGAACAGCGGCTTGCCGTCTTTCCAGATCGACTGGTGGCAGTGCATGCCTGATCCATTGTCGCCGAAATAGGGCTTGGCCATGAAGGTCGCGGTCTTGCCGTAGGCGGCGGCCACGTTGTGGATGACGTACTTATAGAGCTGCATCCGGTCGGCCATGGTCAGCAGGTCGCTGAACTTCAGGCCGAGTTCGTGCTGGGCGGGGGCGACCTCGTGGTGATGCTTCTCAGGATCCATGCCGAGTTCGCTCATCACGCTCAGCATCTCGCCGCGAAGGTCCTGGGCGCTGTCGGTGGGATTGACGGGGAAGTAGCCGCCCTTGGGCCCCGGACGGTGGCCCATGTTGCCTTCCTCGAAGGTCTTGCCGGTGTTGGCCGGCAGCTCGATGGAGTCGAAGCTGTAGCCGGTGTTGTTGTAGCTGGTGTTCCACTTGACATCGTCGAAGATGAAGAACTCCGCCTCCGGCCCGAAGAAGACCTTGTCGCCGACGCCGGACGACTGGACGTAGGTCAGCGCCTTCTTGGCGATGGAGCGCGGGTCGCGGTTGTAGGGTTCTCCGCTGTCGGGATTGAGCACGTCGCAGAACAGAAAGAGCGTGGTCTGCTGGTAGAAAGGGTCGACATAGGCGGTCGACAGGTCGGGGCGGAGCAGCATGTCGCTCTCGTTGATCGCCTTCCAGCCGGCGATGGAGGAGCCGTCGAACATGGTGCCTTCGGTGAGGAACTCGTCGTCGACCAAGCCAAGGTCGAAGGTGACGTGCTGCATCTTGCCGCGCATGTCGGTGAAGCGGATGTCGACATACTTGACCTCCTTTTCCTTGATCAGGGCGTGGATGTCTTCGGGCGTCATGCAGGAACTCCGTTGGAACAGCGTTTTGGGGGCGGGCGGTAGCCGCTTCGCCCGTTTGGCGGTGGAGAGGCGGTCAGAGGCGGACGATCAGTCGTGGATCGCCTCGCCATGCAGTGCAAGGTCGAGCCCCATCATCTCGTCCTCCTCGCCGACCCGCAAGCCGGTCGTCACCTTGCAGACCATCAGGATCAGGTAGGTCCCCACGCCCGTCCACGCGATCGTGCCGATGCAGCCGTAAAGCTGGGTCAGCACGCCGTGTCCGGTCGGAAGGGTGTTGATGCTCGCATCGGCGAACACGCCGGTCAGGATCGCGCCGATGAAGCCGCCCACGCCATGCACGCCGAAGGCGTCAAGGCTGTCGTCGTACTTCAGCGCTCTCTTCAGGAACACCGCGGAGCCGTAGCAGAGCGCACCGGCGGCCAGCCCGATCCACAGGGCGCCGGTCGGATTGACGAAGCCGGATGCAGGCGTGACCGCCACCAGCCCCGCCACCGCGCCCGACGCCATGCCGAGCAGGGTCGGTTTCTTGCGATGCCCCCATTCCACGACCATCCAGGCGATGGTGGCGGCGGCGGTGGCGATCTGGGTGTTGGCCATGGCCACCCCAGCCAGGGCGTTGGCGGCTCCGGCCGATCCGGCGTTGAAGCCGAACCAGCCGACCCACAGCAGGCTCGCTCCGATCAGGGTGTAGACAAGGTTGTTGGGGGCCATGTTGTCGTGGCCGAGGCCTCGACGGGGGCCAAGCACCAGCGCGCAGACCAGGCCCGCCACGCCCGCATTGATATGCACCACCGTGCCGCCGGCGAAGTCCATCACCCCGAGCCCGCCCAGGAACCCGCCGCCCCAGACCCAGTGGGCGATCGGCGCATAGACGAAGATCGACCACAGCACGGTGAACAGCAGGAGCGCCGAGAACTTGAACCGCTCCGCAAACGCCCCGCAGATCAGCGCTGGGGTGATGATGGCGAAGGTCATCTGGTAGGTCATGTAGACGTGTTCGGGGATGGTCTGGGCCACGCCCGCCACCGAGAAGGCCCTGGTCATCGAGACCGAGCGCAGCATGACGTTCCCAAGCCCTCCCCAGACGCGGTTCTGGACCGGGTCGGGATTGGTGGCGAAGGCGATGGAATAGCTGGCCACGGCCCACACCAGCGTCACCACGGCGGTGATGGCGAAGGACTGCGCCACTGTGGCGATGACGTTCTTCTTGCGCACCATGCCGCCGTAGAAGAGCGCCAGCCCCGGGATGGTCATCATCAGCACCAGGGCCGTGGCCGTGAGCATCCAGGCCGTGTCGCCGGCGACGAAGGGCGATGTCGCCGTGGGCCCCGGCGTGGAGGCTGCAGCCGACGGCGTGGAGGCGGCGTTGGCGGGTCCGGTCGGGGCGGATGCCGCCGCTGGCGCGGGGCCTACGGCGGTCTGGGCGTGCGCGACGCCGGAGCCGGACAGGCCGATGGCGAGGGTCATCGCCGTGGCCGCGATCCATCGAGCGGGCTTGAAGCCGACGCAAGCTCGCAAAGCCATGTGTAATCCTTTCCGCCGCTTCAGAGCGCCGCGGCGCCGGCCTCGCCGGTGCGGATGCGCACGGCCTGCTCGACGTCGATGACGAAGATCTTGCCGTCGCCGATCCGGCCGGTCATGGCGGCCGCGCGGACGACCTCCACGGCGCGCTCCACCAGGTCGTCGGGCACGACCACCTCCACCTTGACCTTGGGCAGGAAGTTGATGGCGTATTCGGCGCCGCGGTAGATCTCCGTCTGACCCTTCTGGCGGCCGTAGCCCTTCACCTCGGTGATGGTCAGCCCCTCGATCCCCGCCGCGGTCAGGCCCTCTCGGACATCGTCGACCTTGAACGGCTTGATGACCGCCATGACGAGCTTCATGCGAGACGTCCCCTCCCTGCTGGCAAGCGCAAGGTCGTGGCTCCGCACCGGCGCTGGGCCACGCTAGCCAAGCGGGCAATCCGGAGCGGCGCGCGATCGGAATAGCCGCTCGGCTTTCGAGTGGCGATGACGCGTCTTTGAGCATCGAAGCGTGAGAAGCCCTATCTGTAAGCAGGAAGATGTCGAGAGCTGCTGATTTGATGCAGGCTTCATCGCGGAGCCTGTCTGGGGGGCCTGCTATGGCAAAGGTTTGGGCGATGTCTTCGGCCAAGACCCTCTCGACCCCCGCTCGTCAGGCGCTGGGCTCGTCCGCCTTCGACGCCAGCCCCTGGCCTGCGTTGGTGTTCAACGCAGACGGCATGGTCGAACTCGCCAATGAGGCGGCGGAGATGCTGTTCGGCCAGGCGCTCGCCGCGCTCTCCCGCCGGCCGCTGCCTGCGATGCTGACGCCCGGCTGCGAACTGGCGTCCCTGTTCGCACAGGCCTGGCGCGAGGGCGGGGCGGAGCGGCGCTCGGCGGTGGAGGTCGCCCTGCTGGGCGGCCCCACCTTCGAGGCGGAGGTGGCGTTCGCCAAGCTAGCGGACGCGCGCCTGCTCGCGACCTTCTACATGGAGAGCCAGGGCGCGCGGCTGGAGCGGGCGAGCGAGGCGCTGCGCTCGGTCGCCGGCATGGGCCGGACCCTGGCGCATGAGATCAAGAACCCCCTGGCGGGCATCCGCGGCGCAGCCCAGTTGCTGAAGCTCGGCGCCAGCCCCGCCGATGCGCCGCTCGCCCAAGTCATCGTGGACGAGGTGGATCGCATCCGGCGGCTCGTCGACCAGGTGGAAGCCTTCTCCGACGAGCGGATTACCGAGAAGCGGCCGGTCAACATCCACCGGGTGCTGGATCGGGTCCGAACCCTGGTGTCCAGCGCCTTCGGCGGCGCCGTGCGCTTTTCCGACAGCTACGACCCCTCTCTCCCCCAGGCCCTCGGCGACGAGGACCAGCTCGTGCAGATATTCCTCAACGTGGCGAAGAACGCGGCGGAGGCGGCGCTGGACCGGGCGGACGGGCGAAGCGAGGTGCTGATCTCCACCGGTTACCGGCCGGGCTCCCGGGTCCACGCCGGCCGCCAGGGCTGGCGCACCGCGCCCCTGGAGGTGCGGGTGCAGGACAACGGTCCAGGCGTGCCGGCCGACCTGCGCCACCGGCTGTTCGACGCCTTCGTCACCACCAAGGACCGCGGCATGGGGCTCGGGCTGACGCTGGTCGCCAAGCTCGTGGACTCGCACGGCGGTCTGATCGAGCTGGAGAGCGAACCCGGCCGCACCGTGTTCCACATCCTGTTGCCCATCGCCGCCCACCCGACCAACCCGGAGGCCTGAGCCTTGAGTACGCCGCACAAGGTGCTGATCGCCGACGACGACACCTCCATCCGCCTGGTGCTGAGCCAGGCCTTCACCCGCGCCGGCTTCCAGGTCCGCGCCACCGGCTCTGCGGCGACCCTGCTGAAGTGGGTGTCGGACGGGGAGGGGGACCTGGTCATCACCGACGTCGTCATGCCCGACGAAAACGCCTTCGACGTGCTGCCTCGGCTGCGCAAGATGAGGCCCCAGCTGCCAGCTATCGTCATGAGCGCCCAGAACACGCTGCTGACGGCGGTCAGCGCCGCCCAGATCGGCGCCTTCGACTATGTGCCCAAGCCCTTCGATCTGGACGAGATGGTGGGGGTGGCGCGCCGCGCCCTGGCGCGCCCGGCCGATGCGGTGCGCGCGCGGGCCCAGGCGCGGGCCCTGCGCGACGAGGGCCTGCCGCTCATCGGTCGTTCGCCGCCCATGCAGGAGGTCTATCGGACCCTGGCGCGCTTGGTCGACACGCCCCTGAACGTGCTGGTCACCGGCGAGGTCGGGACCGGCAAGGGCCTCGCCGCCCGCGCCCTGCACGAGCTCGGCGGCAAGCGCGACACCCCGTTCGTAACCGCCCAGTTCGGCGGCCTGTCGGCCGAGACGGTCGAGGAGGCCCTGATCGGCTCGGGTCCTGATCGACCCGGACGGCTGCAGGAGGCGGATGGCGGCGTGCTGTTCCTGGACGAGGTGGGCGACATGTCCCTGGAGGCCCAGGCGCGGCTGGTGCGGATCGTGGACGGCGCGGAGCGGCCGCTGCATCCGGTCACCGGCCGCCGTCTGGAAATCCGCATCCTGTCCTCCTCGCGCCTGGACCTGCGCGACCTGGCGCGGCAGGGCCGGTTCCGCGACGACCTGCTGCTGCGGCTGAACGTGACGAACCTGCACCTGCCGCCCCTGCGCGACCGGCTGGACGACGTGCCGGACCTGGCGCGCGCCTTTCTATTCCGGGCGCACCGCAACGGCTCTTCGGGCAAGACGCTGGAGGAGTCCGCCCTGCACCGGCTGGCGCGCCACAGCTGGCCCGGCAATGTGCGCGAGCTGGAGAACCTGATGCGCCGCCTGGCCGTCCTCTACACCGAGGACCTGATCACCGAACGGCTGATCGAGCGCGAACTTCAGGACGAGCCCGTGGCCATGCCGGTGACGGAGGCTGCGCAGACGGTGGAAGACCTTGTCGAGCAGACGCTGGCGCGGCAGTTCAACGCCCCGGGCGGCGAACTGCCTGCAGCTGGCCTCTACGACCGCACCCTGGAGAGCCTGGAGCGGCCGCTGATCCGGCTGACCCTGCGGGCGACTCGCGGCAACCAGATTAGGGCGGCCGAGGTGCTGGGCATCAACCGCAACACCTTGCGCAAGAAGATCGAGACCCTCGGCATCGACGTGAGCCGGCGCCGAACTTGAGAGGTCAGCCCGGGTAGGCGGCGTCTGCGGCGAGAGGCTGAGCCGGCGTGGTCGGCGTCTGCAGATAGCCGGCCAAGCCGACGCCCGACATCGCCATGACGGCGCAGCCTGCGGCGGCGATCCACAGCCGCGATGGGCGCGCCGACGAGATCGCGGGGAATTCGATGGTGCGGACGCCTGCGGCAGCTGGCTGACCGATGGCGAGGGACATGGACGGCCTGCAGGTTTGCGCGCGTTCGACGGGGCGAGAACACGGAGTTGCAGGCCGGGTTCCTCTTGACCGGCGGTCTCAGGCTTGTGGGCGGCGCAGTGTGGCCCAGGCGCTACTTTGGCAGGGTCGCCCCGCGCAGATAGTCCAGGTTGTTCGCGGCCACCTCGGGCGGCAGGTCCTCGCGCATCAGGCTTTCCGCGGCGCCCATCTTACCCTCCATGCCCAGTACCAGGGCCAGGTTCTGCCGCTCCTGGGCTGAGGATCCCGGCGCGGCGGCGGCGCGGCGCAGATAGGTCTCAGCGACCCCCGGTTGTCCGTGGGTGGCGTACCAAAGGCCAAGATTGGAGAGAACCGCCGGATTGTCGGGCGAAAGCGCCAGCGCCTGGTCGTAGGCGGCCCGCGCCTCGGTCGGCTGCTGGTTCTGATCGTGGGCGACGGCGAACAGCGAGTAGACGCGCCAGTCGCGCGGCGCGATCGTCTCGGCGCGGCGCAGCGGCGCCAGGGCGTAGAACCCCTTGCCCGCCGCCACCGATGCGCGCGCGCTTTCCAGCAGGGCGTCCAGGTTGTCGGGATAGAGCACCGAGACCTTGCCGGCGGCGTCGGCCGCTTCGGGGAAACGCCCGAGACCGCGCAGGGCGGAGGCGAGCTCCACCCCCGCCTGGGCGTCGGCGGGATCGAGCTCAGCTTCGCGCGCCCAGAAGGCGGCGCGGGCGAGGGGCTCCAGGCGGTCGGCGACGGCGCGCTCCTGGGGGTTGGCCTTCTTGGGCGCGTCCGGCTGGGCTGCGGGCTTCGCCGCCGGGGCGGCGGCCGGTTTCGCCGATCCGAAGGGCCAGGCGCAGGCGGGTCCGGCGAGCGCGATCGAGCCGAGCAGGGCTGCAAGGATGGTTGCGGTCCAGGCGCGGTTGCGACACATCTCGTCTTGTCCTCTGGGCGGCGTGGAGGTCAGTCTGCGCGGGCGCCCTCAAGGAAGCGTTAAGCATGACCGTGCCGCGACCCGGGGCGCGGGCCTTCACTTGAGGAGACGAGCTGACGTGGCTGGTGACCCGCTGATCTGCGACGCGGTCGATCCCTGCGTGATCCATCTGGTCGATGAGGCGAGCGCGCTGGCGCGGCTGGGCGTGCTCGGAGCGTCGGCGCAGGTCCAGGCGAGCGCCCAGGGCTTCGTCGGCAAGCCCGGTCAGATGCTCGTCGTCGTGGACGCCGACGGCGTGGCGCGCCACGTGCTGGCGGGAGCGGCCGACGTCTGCGGCGATCCCGATCCTTCGGTGTTGCGCGCCCTAGCCGCCCGCCTGCCGACCGGCGACTACAGGCTGGCGGACGGGCAGGCGACGGAGGCGGGGGCGACCGCCTGGGCGCTCGGCGGATACGGCTTCCATCGCTACAAGCGCGGCGCCCCCGACGGGGCTCGGCTCAGCCTGCCGGCCGGCGCAGGAAGAGACCGGGCGTTGCGCGTCGCACACGCCTGCACCCTCGCCCGCGACATGGTCAACACTCCCGCCAACGACATGGGACCCGGGCAGATAGAGGCCCTGGCCCGCGCAGTGGCCGAAGCCCACGGCGCCGCCATCGAGGTTGTGGCGGGCGAGGCGCTGGCCAGCGGCTATCCCGCCATCCATGCGGTCGGCCGCGCCGCCGTACGCGACCGGGCTCCGCGCTTCATCGAGATGGCGTGGCGCGGGAAGGGCGCCGGACCCGAGGCTCCGCACGTCGTCCTGGTCGGCAAGGGCGTGGTGTTCGACACCGGCGGGCTGGACATCAAGCCGTCGGCTGGCATGCGCAACATGAAGAAGGACATGGGCGGGGCCGCCCACGCCCTGGCCTTGGCGCAGATGGTGATGGGCGAGGGCCTGCCCCTGCGGCTCACCCTGCTGTTGCCGGTGGCGGAGAACGCCATCGCCGGCGACGCCATGCGGCCGGGCGATGTGCTGGCGACGCGCAAGGGCCTGTCGGTGGAGGTCGGCAACACCGATGCGGAGGGGCGGCTGATCCTCGCCGACGCCCTGACCCGGGCCGGCGAGCTGCAGCCTGACCTGACCCTCGACCTGGCCACCCTGACCGGCGCGGCGCGGGTGGCGCTGGGGCCGGACGTGCCGCCCTTCTACACCGACGACGAGGCCCTGGCCGCCGAGATCGAGGCCGCCGCCCGCGCCGCCCACGACCCGCTCTGGCGCATGCCGCTCTGGAGCGGCTACGACAGCGCCCTGGACAGCGATGTCGCCGACCTGAAGAACGATCCGGACGCCTGGGCCCAGGCCGGCTCCATCACGGCGGCCCTGTTCCTAAAGCGGTTTGCGCCGGCCACGGGCGCCTGGGCGCATCTGGACATCTTCGCCTGGAACCCGCGCAAGCGGCCGGGATGGCCGGTCGGCGGCGAGGCCCAGGCCATCCGCGCCCTGTTCCACCTGCTGCGCTCCCGCTACCCTATCGACCCGCCTGGGGCCGCGGCGTGAGCCCGTTCGATCCGCGATACATGCTGGCGCGGGGCGGCGCTGCGGCCCTATCCTGGGAAGGCTTGGCCCCGGCCGAGCGCTATCTCGTCCCCGAACCGATGCAGCTCGTCTCCCCTGTCGCCGCCATCCGGCGCGACCCGTCGCCCACCGCCGAGCAGATGGACCAGCTGCTGTTCGGCGAGCGCTTCGAGGTGCTGGAGCGCCAGGCTGGCTGGGCGTTCGGCCAGGCGGTACGCGACGGTTACATCGGCTGGGCGCCCCTGGAGACCCTGGCCGCGGTCGGCGCGCCGCCCACCCATTGGGTCAGCGCGCTGCGCACCTACGCCTTCAGCGAACCGTCCATCAAGTCGCCGCCGGTGAGCTTGCTTTCCATGAACGCGCTGGTCCTGGTCAAGGCGCGCGAGGGTCGGTTCGCGAAACTGCACGGGTCAGGCTTCGTCGCCGACCGGCACCTCAGCCGGCTCGGCGGCTGGGCGGACGATGCGGCGGCGGTGGCGCAGGCCTATCTCGGCGCGCCCTATCTTTGGGGCGGGCGGGAGTCGGTCGGGCTGGACTGCTCGGGCCTAGTGCAGCAGGCGCTCTACGCCTGCGGCCGCGCCGCCCCCCGCGACAGCGATCAGCAGATGACGCTGGGCCGAGAGATCGATCCCGCAGCCGGCCTGGCGCGGGGCGATCTCGTGTTCTGGCGCGGTCATGTCGCCATGATGCTGGATGGCGAGACGATGATCCACGCCAACGCCTTCCATATGGCCGTGACGGCTGAGCCGCTGGAGCAGGCGGTCGCGCGGATCGCGCACTCCGGAGGAGGAGAGCCCACGGGATATCGCCGGATCGGGTCAGACCTCGGGCCGGCGTCGATGTCGGGGGATCGTCTATGACCGTCGACGAACCCGCCCTGCGCCAGGGCTTGGTCGACGTCATGCGGGCGATGGCCGAGCGCGGGCTGAACCGCGGCACCTCCGGCAACGTGTCGGCGAGGCTCGGAGAGGGGATGCTGGTGACGCCTAGCGGCGTGACGCCGGACCGCCTGACGCCGCCATCCATGGTCGCCCTCGACGCCGACGGCGCGGCGGAGCCTGGCGCCCTGAAACCCTCCAGCGAATGGCGCATGCACCACGGGCTCTATGTGCGACGTCCGGACGTGCAGGCGGTGGTGCATTGCCACGCGCGCCACGCCACCATCCTGGCCTGCGCCGGCCGGCCGATCCCGGCGATGCACTACATGGTCGCGGTGGGCGGCAAGGCGCACGTGCCGCTTGCGCCCTACGCCACCTTCGGCACCGATGCATTGGCGCAGGGCGTGGCGGAGGCGCTGGACGGCGGCTTCGCCTGCCTGATGGCCAACCACGGCCTGATCGTCGCCTCGACCAGCCTGGAGCGCGCCCTGGCCATCGCCGAGGAGGTCGAGGAGCAGGCGGCCGTCTATTGGGGGACGCTGGCCATCGGCGGCCCAAACCTGCTGGACGATGATCAGATGGCGCAAGTGTTCGAGCAGTTCCGCGGCTACGGCCAACCGCAGTGAGGCGGTGCTCGCCGTGATCGCCTGGCGCGCCGTCTGCAAGTCCTTCGACGGCGGCCGTACGCGTGCGGTCGATGCGGTGACGCTGGAGGTCGCCGACGGCGAGTTCCTGGCCATCGCCGGCGAGTCGGGTTCGGGCAAGAGCACCCTGGTGCGCATGCTGAACCGGCTGACCGAGCCGGACGAGGGCGAGGTGCTCGTCGACGGCCGGCCGGCGGGGGAGGGCGCGCCGCACCTGCTGCGACGGCGGATCGGCTATGTGTTCCAGGCCATCGGGCTGTTCCCACACCTGAGCGTGGCGGAGAACATCGGCGTGACGCCGCGCCTGCTCGGCTGGCCGGCGGAGCGGATAGCCGGACGGGTCGAGACCCTGCTCGATCTCGTCCGCCTGCCGCGCGACTACGCCGGGCGCGCGCCGTCGGCGCTCTCCGGCGGCCAGCGCCAGCGGGTGGGGATCGCCCGGGCGCTCGCGGCGGAGCCCAGGATCGTGCTGCTGGACGAGGCGTTCGGGGCGCTGGATCCGGTCACCCGCGAGGGGCTTGGCCGCGACTACCGGGCGCTGCACGAAGAGCTCGGCCTGACCACGGTGATGATCACCCACGACGTGCTGGAGGCGGTGCTGCTGGCCGACCGCATCGCTGTGATGCAGTCCGGCCGCGTCCTGGCCGAGGGTCAGCCGCGCGCTCTGATGGGCGAGGACGCGCCGGCCTATGTGCGCGAGCTGATGGCCTCGCCCCGGCGCCAGGCCGAGCGGGTGGCCGAGCGGCTGGGCCTGGAGACCGGTCGTGGGTGAGCAGATCGCCGCCGCCTGGGGCCTGCTGCCCGGCTATCTGGCTGGCCATGTCGCCCTCAGCGCCGCGGCGCTGCTGCTGGGGCTCATGGTCGGGCTTCCCCTGGCGCTGCTCGCCGCGCGGCTTCCCGCCGTCCGCTTGCCTGCGCTGGGCTTCGCCAGCCTGGTGCAGACGATCCCGAGCCTCGCCCTGCTGGCGCTGTTCTATCCCGTGCTGCTGGCGCTCTCCACCGCGGTCAGGATGGTCAGCGGCCACGGCTTCTCGGCCCTGGGTTTCCTGCCCTCGCTGCTGGCCTTGGCGCTCTACGCCCTGCTGCCGATCCTGCGCAACGGCGTGGCGGGGCTGACGGGGCTGGACCCTGCGGTGGTCGAGGCGGCGCGCGCGGTCGGCATGACGCCCCGCCAGCGCCTGCTCCAGGTCGAGGCGCCGCTGGCCGCGCCGGTGATCATGGCGGG
>CAXTEX010000032.1:0-19723 GCA_964243445.1 uncultured Caulobacteraceae bacterium
CGAGGACATGCAGGGCGGCACCTTCACCATCACCAACGGCGGGGTCTACGGCTCGTTAATGTCGACGCCGATCCTGAACGCGCCTCAGTCCGGCGTGCTCGGTATGCACAACATCGTCCAGCGGCCGATGGCGGTGGATGGCCAGGTGCTGATCCGGCCGATGATGTATCTGGCGCTGAGCTACGACCACCGCATCGTCGACGGCAAAGGCGCTGTGACCTTCCTGGTGGCGGTGAAGAACGCCATTGAAGACCCGCAACGGATGCTGCTCGACGTCTGATAATCGCTACGCTGATAACGGATGATGCAGAAGGCTGGCGCACCTCAGGATCAGGCCGTCTCGCGCACCTGGGACTCCGATCTGGATATAGTCCAGCGCTTCGGTTCGCCTGGATTCAAGTTGCCGCCTCCCGACCTGATCGGGGCCGACCTCATGCCCGCCGACGTGCGCGCGGCCTGCGACTGGGCTTGGTCTGCTTGCGGATTTCCGGCCCGCGACATCGCCGTGCGTCGGTATGGGGCTGTGTTCGTCGCCAACCAGGGCCTGATAATCCGGCCGTTCGACCGGGCGGTTTATGTCGCAAGCATATCCCAGCATACCGAGATGGATCTCCAGTTCGGCCTTCAGCAGATTGAAGAAGCCGAAGCTCAAGGGGGCCCCTTTCAGATCATGGGGCCCTGCATACTGTGCACAAAGCCGGGCGGAGATAATTACGGCCACTGGCTGAACGAGATGCTGTCGCGAGCCGAGTTCGGTCGTAGACTTGGTTTGCCCAATCCAAGCTATCTCGTGCCAAAGGCCGAACCGAGCTTGGCGGCGGTGATCCGGGAGTCGCTGGAGCTGATCGGCGTTCCTGCGCACGCTGTGATCCCGGTCGAGGCTCCTGTCAGGGTGGAGGAGCTCTATGGGGTGAGCGACCTGACGGCCCACGGGATTTTCATGTCACCTCAAGTGCTTCGTTGCCTGGACCGCATCAAGCACCGTCTTAAGGCTGATCCACCTAGCCGAATCTATGTCACACGCCGGGGACGGCTCAGGAAGTTCGTCGACGAGGCGGGCGTCTGCGAGGCGTTTGATCGCCGCGGTTACCGGGTGCTCGATCCGGCGCGGCTTGACTTCAGAGCACAGGTGCAAGCGTTCATGAGCGCGACGGAAGTCGTGGGCTGCATGGGAGCGGGTCTGGCCAATATCGGCTTCGCTCCCGCTCGAATTCCGATTACCACGTTTGCGCCCGCCGAGATGGCGGATACCTTCTATTACTTCCTGTCAGGCCTTCGGCGCCAACGCTACCGCGAGGTTCGATGCGAGGTTTCAACTGTCACGCAAGGCGTCGGGCGACGTGATCACGATCTGCTGCTCGATCCTGAACAGGTCGTCGCCCTGGCGGCGGATCATGCATCTTTGAGCGCTGAGAGGCGTTGAACCGCTCGATCGTCATCCATATCTACAGGCTGTAGCTACGAAAGCGGGGTCATGACGGCGACGGCCAAGCTCTTCACCCACGGCGGCAGTCAGGCGGTGCGCCTGCCCAAGGCGTTCCGGTTCGAGGGGACCGAAGTCTCGGTGCGCAAGGAAGGCGACGCAGTGATCCTTGAGCCGGTAAAGGTGAAGGAGAGCTGGTCAGAGTTCTGGGCGCAGCTGGACGCAATCCGTGGCGATGTGCAGATGGACTATCCGCCGCGAGACGATCTTGTCTGGCCGGACCCGGTGGATTTAGATCGTTGACGGCGTTTTTAGACAGCTGCGTCGTCATTGACGTACTCCGTGACGACAAGCCTCAATGCCGCAGGCGGCTCGAGGAGGCGTTCGAAGCGCCTGGCGGCGTCGTGATCTCCAGCTTCGTTCTCCACGAACTCGTTTACGGGGCGCTGATCAGCGCAAGGCCCGATACGCAGTTGGCGCTGGTAGACCGTTTCGTCGAACGTGCGCGCGTGGAGCCTTGGACGGCCGAGGATGGCATCGCTGCGGCTCGTCTGCGGGCTGATCTGAAAGCGACCGGCGCTCCGGTGGGTGCGGTAGACAGTCTGATCGCCGGACAGGCCCTAAACCGGGGATGGCCCGTGATCACAAACAATATCAAGGATTTCATTCGCATCCCTGGCCTGACGCTGGTCGACTGGTCGGACGCCGCCGGTGCAAGAGAATTCGATCCGAATAATTGGACGCCCCACCTGCGCCGTCCTTCAAAGGAAGACAAATGACCCAGTACGACGTCGTGATCATCGGAGGCGGCCCCGGCGGATACAACGCCGCCATCCGCGCGGGCCAGCTGGGCCTGAAGGTCGCCTGCGTGGAGGCGCGCAAGACGCTGGGAGGAACCTGTCTGAACGTGGGCTGCATTCCGTCCAAGGCCCTGCTGCACGCCTCCGAGATGTTCGACGAAGCCAAGAACGGTTTTGCGGCCCTGGGCATCAAGGTGACGCCCGAACTCGACCTGCCGCAGATGCACAAGCAGAAGGACGAGAGCGTCGTGACCCTGACCAAGGGCATCGACTTTCTGTTCAAGAAGAACAAGGCGGAGTGGATCAAAGGGCATGGGACGATCGCCGGCCCCGGCAAGGTCACGGTGAGGGCCGAGGACGGGTCCGAGCAGACGCTGGAGACCAAGAACATCGTTATCGCCACGGGCTCTGAGCCTTCGCGCGTGCCAGGCGTCGAGGTGGATCAGACGCGGATCGTGGACTCCACAGGCGCCCTGGCGATCCCTCAAGTCCCCAAGAAGCTAATCGTGATCGGCGCGGGCATCATCGGGCTGGAGCTGGGTTCGGTCTGGCGGCGGCTCGGGGCCGAGGTCGAGGTGGTCGAGTTCCTCGACCGCATCATCCCCGGCGCGGACGGGGAGGTCGCCACAGCCTTCCAGCGGTCGTTGACCAAACAGGGGATCAAGTTCCGCCTGGGCTTCAAGGTCACCGGGGCCGAGGTCAGCGACGCCGGCGTCAAGTTGACGATCGAGCCGAAGGCGGGCGGCGAGGCGCAGACGCTGGAGGCCGACGTGGTCCTGGTGGCGGTCGGTCGTCGCCCCGTCACGGGCGAGCTCGGCCTGGACAGCGTGGGGATCAAGCCGGACCCGAGGGGCTTTATCGACACCGACCATTACAGGACTTCGGCCAAGGGCGTCTGGGCCATCGGCGACGTGACCCACGGCCCGATGCTGGCGCACAAGGCCGAAGACGAGGCGGTGGCCTGCATCGAGCTGATCGCGGGCAAGGCCGGTCATGTGAACTATGACGTCATCCCCGGCGTCATCTACACCGCGCCCGAGGTGGCCTGGGTCGGCAAGACCGAGGAGGAGTTGAAGGCCAAGGGCGTCGACTACAAGGTCGGCAAGTTCCCCTTCACCGCCAACAGCCGCGCCAAGGTGAACCATGAGGCGGAGGGCTTTGTGAAGGTGCTGGCCGACGCCAAGACCGACCGCATCCTGGGCGCCCACATGATCGGACCGCAGGTCGGCGAGATGATCGGCGAATACTGCGTGGCCATGGAGTTCGGCGGCGCTTCGGAGGATGTGGCGCGCACGTCCCATCCCCATCCCACCCGCTCCGAAGCCCTGCGTCAGGCCGCGATGGGCGTGGAGGGATGGACGATGCAGGCCTGAGGCCGCGGCGAGCGGCGGCCTGGTCCAGCTCAGGACCCGGGCCGCCCGCCTTCGCCTGCAGCCGAGGGCTCTTCTCCCGCTAGCCCGTGGGCCGCCAGAATGACGTTCAAGGCGGCGTCCACATTGTCGCAAACGGTCTGTTCGTCGGGCGGACCGGAGACGTTCATCAGCCGCTGACGGTAGAGGCCGGAGAGGCACATGTCGCAGAACTGGTCCACGGCGCGCACCGGGTCCGCCCGGCGCAGGCGTCCCGCCGCCATCTGGCCTTCGACATAGGCCGCCATGCGCACCCGCGCCCGCTTTGGCCCGGCTTCGTACAGCACCCGTCCGAGCTCCGGCAGGCGGGTGGACTCCGCCACCACCATACGGGTCAACAGGATCGAGGGCTCGCTGAGCACCAGATGGGTGTAGCGCCGCCCGACCTCGCGCAGCACCGCCGCTACGTCTTCGCCGCGGGCGTCCAGGCTGTCGAACATGGCCGCCTGCTTCAGGTCGCACTCGTGCTGGATGACCGCGGCGAACAGCTCGTGCTTGGACGGGAAGTAGTTGTAGAGCGTGCCCTTCGACCCGCCCACGCGCGCAGCGATCGTCGCCATCGAGGCTGCGGCGAAGCCGTCCTCCATGAATACCGCCCGCGCCACCTCCAATATGGCCAGGCGGCGAGCGTCGCGGGCCAGGGTCTTTATGCTGCCGTCGTCCATGGTCTGACCGGTCTGTACGCTTGGCCCTTGACGCAGTGCAACAGAAGCGTATCAGGGCGATATTGACCGTACTGTACGGTTTGATAATGTCCCTGTCGAGGCGATGACACGTTTCTCGATCACCCGGCCGTCCGAGACCAGATTAGCCTTGAAGGTCCGTAGAGGCGCTGTTGGCCAAACCGCGCTCGGCGTCGGAGCATCGCTGTGGGCGATGGCGCTGTGCGGCTGCGCGCCGATGCTTGGACCTAAGCCTCCTCTGTCGAACGCCGCGACGTATGGGACGGCGCAGAGCTTCTCCTCGCCGGCCGCGGACTGGCCGAGCCAGCGCTGGTGGGAAGTCTATGGCGATCCGCAGCTTGACGCGCTTGAGACCGAGGCCCTGCGCGGTGCGCCCAATCTGAAGCTGGCTCAGGCGCGGGTGCGTCAGGCTGAGGCCTCGGTCGAGGCGGCGCGGGCGGTTCTGCGGCCTCAGGTCAGCGGGGAAGGCAGTATCCAGACCAGTAAGCAGAGCGTGAACGAGGGCTTCCCCACCCAGTTCATTCCCTTCATTCCGGCCGGTTATCATACCCAGAGCCGTATCGCCGCCGACTTGGATTGGCAGCTGGATTTCTTCGGCCGCAACCGCGCCGCCCTGGCGGCCGCGACCTCCACGGCGCAGGCTTCCCAGGCCGATGCAGCCGCAGCCGCGCTGCAGCTGACGGTGGCGGTGGCCAGCGCCTACGCCGACCTGATCCGCCTTTACGCCGATCGCGACGAGGCCGCGGACGCCCTGAAGGTGCGCCAGGAAACCTTGGCGCTCGTGCGCCAGCGGCTGGCCAACGGCCTGGACACCCGCGGCGAGGTCAGCCAGCAGGCCGAATTCGTGCCGAGCGCGCAGGGTGACATCGACGCCATCGACCGCCAGATCCTGGCCAGCCGACATCAGATCGCGGCCCTTCTGGGCGAGGGACCCGACCGGGGCCTGCAGATCACGAGGCCCGCGGCCGACAGGCTGCACGCCTTCGGCCTGCCGGAGCATCTGGCTGTGGATCTGGTCGGACGGCGGGCGGACATCGTCGCCGCGCGCCTGCGCGCTGACGCGGCGGCCAAACAGATCAAGGTGGCCCGGGCCGACTTCTATCCCAACATCGATCTGACCGCGGTCTATGGCGTGCAGTCGCTGGGGATCAACACCCTGTTCCGCTACAGCTCGGTGATCGGGGCCATCGGCCCGGCCATCCGGCTGCCGATCTTCTCCGAGGGCCGGCTGGAAGGCGCCTATCGCAACGCGCGGGCGGAATATGACGCAGCGGCGGCGAGCTACGACCAGACCCTGGCCAATGCGCTGCGCGACGTGGCAGACGCCATCACCGCCCAGCGGGCGCTGGCCGTCCAGCTGAAGGATGCGCAGGCCCAGCAGGTCTCCGCCGACGACGCCTTCCGCATCGCCACCCTGCGCTACCAGGGCGGCCTGTCGCCCTATCTGAACGTCCTGACCGCGGAGAACGGCGCCTTGGCGGCGCGGCGCTCCGTCGCTGACTTCCAGGCCCAGGGCGTGTCTCTCGACGTGGCCCTGGTTCAGGCGCTGGGCGGCGGCTTCGTCGACGCCACGCCGCGCCTCGCCGCCCGCTGACTGGAAGGACCGAGCCCATGGCCGACGACCAGAGCCTGCCCAAGGGCTCACCGCCCCAGCCGTCGGCCAAGCCCGGCCGCAAGCGGCTGTTCGGCCTGTTGGCCTTCGTGGTGCTGGCGGCTGCGGCCGGCTACGTGCTTTACGACGTGCTGGTGCTCTCCCACTCGGTCTCCACCGACGACGCCTATGTGGGCGCCGATGTGGCCGAGATCACGCCCCAGGTGGCCGGCCAGGTCACCGAGGTGCGGGTGCATGAGACCCAGGCCGTCAAGGCCGGCGACGTGCTGGTGGTGATCGACTCCGCCGACACTCGGCTGGCCCTGGCCCAGGCCGAGGCGGACTATGGCCGCGCGGTGCGGCGGGTCCAGCAGTACATGGCCAACGACAAGACCTCGGCGGCCCAGATCACCGCTCGCGACGCCGACGTGCTGCGCGCCAAGGCCCTGCTCGCCTCCGCCCAGAGCGATGTGGACCGCACGGCCATCGACTTGAAGCGGCGTGAGGTTTTGTCGGCCTCCGGCGCGGTGTCAGGCGAGGAGCTGACCACAGCCCGCAACGCCTATCAGACCGCCGTCGCCAATCTCGACGCCACCAAGGCGTCCGGCGCCCAGTTCGCCGCGAACAAGGTGGTGGCCCAAGGCGAGCTCGCCGCCTCCCTGACCCTGACCCAGGGCTCCGATGTTCAGGCCAATCCGGAGGTCGCCGCCGCCAAGGCGGCGGTGGACGTGGCCAAGCTGAACCTGTCGCGCACCGTCCTGCGGGCGCCGTTCGACGGCGTGGTCGCCCAGCGTCAGGTCCAGGTCGGCCAGCGCGTGCCGATCGGGGCCAATCTAATGACCGTGGTGCCCGTGGCCCAGGTCTATGTCGACGCCAACTTCAAGGAGGTGCAGTTGCGCAAGGTGGAGGTCGGCCAGCCGGCGGAGCTGACGGCGGACCGCTACGGCAAGGGCGTCGTGTTCCACGGCCGGGTGCAGGGTCTGTCGGGCGGCACGGGATCGGCCTTCGCCCTGATCCCGGCGCAGAACGCCACGGGCAACTGGATCAAGGTGGTCCAGCGCCTGCCCGTGCGCATCACCCTCGACCCGAGGGAGCTGCGCCAGCATCCGCTCCGGGTGGGCCTGTCCATGGACGCGAAGGTGGACGTGGGCCAGCGCGGCGCCAACCCGCAGACGGGGCGCTGAGCGATGGCCGACCTGCCCCTCGCCAGCCAGGGTTCCGGGGAGGGGTTGGCGCCTGTCGCCGCGACCGGCGGCGGCGCCCGGTCGGCGGCGCTCCAGGCCAGGACCGGCGAGACGGCCGCGCCTCAACCGCTGACCGGCAGCCTGCTCTGGAGCGTCGGCGTCCTGCTGTCGCTGGCCAACTTCATCGTGGTGCTGGACACCACCATCGCCAACGTCTCGGTGCCCACCATAGCCGGAGGGCTGGGAGTCTCGGCCAACGAGGGCACCTGGGTCATCACCTCCTATTCGGTGGCCGAGGCGATCACCGTGCCGTTGACCGGCTGGCTGGCGCAGCGGTTCGGCTCGGTGCGCACCTTCGCCACCGCCCTGGTGCTGTTCGCCTTGTTCTCCGCCCTGTGCGGCCTGTCGCCCTCGCTGAACGTGCTCGTCGGCTTCCGCGTGCTGCAGGGCCTGTCCGGCGGCCCCATGATCCCCCTGTCCCAGACCCTGCTGCTGCGCGTCTTCCCCAAGGAACAGGCGGGCCAAGCGCTGGGACTGTGGGCCATGACCACCGTGGTCGCGCCCATCGCCGGGCCGATCCTCGGCGGGCTGATCTGCGACAATTACACCTGGCCTTGGATTTTCCTGATCAACGTGCCTGTGGCGCTGCTGGCCGCCGTGCTGGTGTGGCGGCTGCTGCTGCGGTTCGAGGACAAGCGGGTCAAGCTGCCCATCGACGGGGTCGGCCTCGGCCTCATGGTGGTGTGGATCGGCGCCTTGCAGATCCTGCTGGACAAGGGCGAGGACGACGACTGGTTCAACTCGCCCTTCATCGTCCATCTGGCCATCGTGGCGGCGGTGGGTTTCGCCGCCTTCCTGATCTGGGAGCTGACCGACGCCAATCCCGTCATCAACCTGCGTGTATTCCGCAACAAGAACTACGTCATAGGACTCGGCGTGATGTGCCTGTGCTTCGGCAGCTATTTTGCCAGCGTGGTCATCCAACCCCTGTGGCTGCAGACCAACCTCGGCTACACCGCGACCTGGGCGGGCTTCGCGGTCGCGCCGCTCGGCATCTTCGCCGTGGTCATGTCGCCCATCGTCGGTGCGATGATGAAGAAGACCGATCCGCGCATCCTGCTGTTCATCGGGGTCTGCGGGATCGCTGTCACCATGCTGTGGCGAAGCGGCTTCGCGTCCAACATCAACTACGGCCGCATCATCCTGCCTCAGCTGCTGCAGGGCGCCTTCATGCCCCTGTTCTTCGTTCCGGTGTTCAGCCTGGCGCTCGCCTCGCTGAAGCCAACGGAGATCGCCGGGGGCGCGGGCCTGTTGAGCTTCGCCCGCACGATGGCTGGCGCCTTCGCCACCTCGCTCTCGATCACCGCCTGGAACAACGCCTCGCGCAGCGGACGGGTGCAGCTGTTGAACCAGGCCGGCTCCGCTGACGCTGTGAACCGGATCGCCAGCGCCGGCATGACGCACGGCCAGGCCTTGCGCCGGTTCGAGGGTTTGGTGCAGGGGCAGGCGGTCATGCTCGCCACCGACCATCTCTTCCTCACCCTGACCGGGCTGCTGGTTCTGGCCGCCTGCAGCGTCTGGCTCATCGCCAAGCCCGCCGGTCGCCCGGCCGGCGGGCCCTCGTCGGCGCACTGAGGCCGGCCCGGTGACCATCGCGCCGATCTCGCTGCACGACGCCGATCGCGACTTTCCCGGCTTCTCGCGGCGTCTCGGCGAGGCGTTCCAGCGCTACGGCTTCGCGGTGATCGCCGATCACGGCCTGCCGCAGCCCCTGATCGACGAGGCGCTGGCCCAGACCCGGGCCGTCTTCGCCCTGCCTGAGGCCGCCAGGCTCGCCTATGTCGTGCCGGGCGGCGCGGGGCAGCGTGGCTACACGCCCTTCGGTCGTGAAGCCGCCAAGGGCGCGAAGACCCAGGACCTGAAGGCCTTCTGGCACGTCGGGCGCGAGCTTGCGCCGGGCGATCTCGCGTCTGGAACCCTGCCGGGCAACGTCTGGCCGAAGGAAGTCCCGGGCTTTCGGGTCGGCGTCTCGGCCCTCTATGACGCCATGGCCGCCCTCGGCGACCGTATCCTGCGCGCCATCGCCTGTGACCTCGGCGAGGACGAGACGCTGTTCGAGGGACCGACCCGTGACGGCGACAGCATCCTGCGGCTGCTCCACTACCCGCCTGTCGTCGCAGCCGCCCCCGGCGTGCGCGCCGGCGCCCATGAGGACATCAGCGTCATCACCCTGCTGCTGGGCGCGGAGGAGGCGGGGCTGGAGCTGCTGGACCGGGACGGGCGTTGGCTGCCGGTCCAGCCGCCGCCAGGCGCGCTGGTCTGCAACATCGGCGACATGCTCCAGCGCATGACCAACCACGTGTTGCCGTCCACGACCCACCGGGTGGTCAATCCGACGCCCGAGCGGCGGAGCGTGGCGCGTTACTCCACGCCATTCTTCCTGCATTTCCGCCCGGACCATCTGATCCGCACGCTGCCCTCTTGCATCACGCCGGAGCGGCCGGACCGCTACCCCGAACCGATCACCGCCGCAGCCTGCCTGCGCGAGCGGCTGCGCGAGATCAAGCTCGCCTGAGCAGAGGCGGAGCTGAGGCGGGCTGAGTCGGATCGCGGCTGGTGCGGACGGCGGGGGTCGAACCCGCACTCCCTGGGGAAACAGATTTTAAGTCTGTCGCGTCTACCGGTTTCGCCACGTCCGCAATCGCCCGCAGACTATCTGCAACGCCCGTCCTGCGAACGCCAGCCGCGGGCGCGACCCGTGCGGGTCCTTAACCGCGTTTAAGGACCTTGGCGTGCAGATCATGGTTGTGGCCCGTAGGAGGGGAGCAGAGACATGAAGCCGGCTTTGCGAGCAGGCCTGCTCGGCGCGACGCTGATGGCCGCCATGGCGCCGGGCCTGGCCCATGCCGGCGGGAGCGGCGCCTCCAAGTCCTGCGGCTGCAACATACCGACCGGGCATACCGTCGAGGTGCCGGGCGTGAACATCAGCCCGCCCAGCGTGACGGTGAACTCGCCCTCGATCTACATCTCCGCGCCCCAGGTGGAGATCCAGTCCGCCTCGGCCGCCTACGCCCAGTCCTCCGCCGACGCCCAGGCGTCGTCATCGGCCTCGGCCTCGGCAGACGCCCAGGCGTCCGGCTATGCCGCCGCCCAGGCCGCCGGCCTGGCATCCTCCAACGCCGCAGGCTCGGCCTTCAGCAATGCGCTGGCCGCCGCCAACAGCTTCGGCTCCGGCGGGGGGTCTGGCTCCTCCGCCGCGGAGGGCGTCAACAGCTTCATTCCCAACCTGCAGGTCGAGGGCGTGGAGACGCCGGAGGTGCGGCGCGTCTGCGCCCAGTTCCGCGCCGTCGCCAAGGTCATGGCCGTCCAGGCCGTCTGCCTGGACGACAAGGCGGTGCCTCATCCCGCCTCCCAGGTGACGCCCGACCGGGACATCCTGCCGGCCTATGAGGGCGAGCTGTTCCGCTGCATCGCCGGCGCGCGCATGCAGTACACCCTGGCCGACTACGCGGGTTCAGCGGACTTCGCCCGGGGCCAGACCGTATCCTGTCTCAAGGGCGAAGCGCTCTACCATTCCGCCACGGGCCAGATCGCCTGTCGCCCGCAGCGTCCGGCGCGCGACTGCAACGAACGCTCGCTGCTGCGCCGCTACGGCGCCGGCATCAAGGTGCTCAAGCTCGCCCTGGCTCAGGAGTGCATCGCCTATCGCAGCGAGACCGCCCAGTCCGGCGGCGCTCAGGGCGCGCTGCAGTTGGACGGCGGCGTGGGCGCCTCGCGCTGAGGGCTTGTGGCTGGAGGGCCGCTACTCCGCCGTCCAGCCGCCGTCGATGGACAGGTTCGCCCCGGTGATCTGGGCGGCGGCGTCGGAGCACAGGAATACGGCGAGCGCCGCCACCTCCTCCGGCTTGACGAACTCCTTGGTCGGCTGGGCGTCGAGCAGGACGTCGTTGATCACCTGGTCGCGCGTCATGTTGCGCGCCTTCATGGTGTCCGGGATTTGGCTCTCCACCAGCGGCGTCCAGACATAGCCGGGCGAGATGCAGTTCACCGTGATCTTGTGGGTGGCCACCTCCAGCGCTGCGGTCTTGGTCAGGCCGTTCAGCCCATGCTTGGCGGTGACATAGGCCGACTTGAACGGGCTCGCCGTCTTGGAGTGGGCCGACGCGGTGGAGATGATCCGGCCCCAGCCTTGCGCCTTCATCAGCGGGATGGCGGCGCGCATGGCGTGGAAAGCGCTGGACAGGTTGATGGCGATGATCTGGTCCCACTTCTCCACCGGGAACTCGTCGATCGGGGAGACGAACTGGACGCCGGCGTTGTTGATCAGGATGTCCACCGAGCCGAAGGTCGTGTGCGCTTCGGCGATCATGGCGGCGATCTGGTCAGGCTTGGTCATGTCGGCGGCTGAATACACCGCCTTCACGCCGAACTCGCTTTCAATGGCCGAGCGCTCCTTCTCGATGGCGGCGGCGTCGCCAAAGCCGTTGATCATGACGTTGGCGCCTTCGGCGGCCAGGGCGCGGGCGTAGGAGAGGCCGATGCCGCTGGTCGATCCGGTGACCACGGCGTTGCGGGATTTCAGGCTCATGGGAGCAGTCCTTGGGGCTAAGGCGTAGGCGAGGTGGTTTCGCGGTCCTGGCGGCCGGCGTCGATCACGCGCACGCCCGTGTCGCCGGCGGTCTGGAATATCTCGGGATGGCGGTCCAGGGTGCGCGTCACGTCGGCGATCCCGCTGGCCCAGTGCTCGGTCATGGTCTGGCGGGAGAACTCGAAGTCCTTGGAGCCGCCTTCGTAAGCCTGCTTACGGTAGATCAATTGCACCACAGTGACGGCGTTCTCCCTGGCCGCTTCCTTCAGCACGGCGAGATCGGCGCCGCCGACGTGTTCGGCGGGCAGGCTGTCCAGCAGCTTGCGGAGCGCCGTCTTGACCCGATGGATGCGCAGGCTGGCGTCGGTGTTCAGTCGCGTCCGGCTGGAATACCGGATGTCCTTCTCCCGTTCATCCGCCTCCTGCAGGTTGCGCGGGACCATGCCGCGCGCGTTGAACAGGTCGACCTGGAAGATCAGCAGGTCGTCGACCTGGTCGTCGTCCAGGACGAACTGGAGGGGCGTGTTGGAGAGCAGGCCGCCGTCCCAATAGGGTTCGCCGTCGACCCAGACGGGCGGAAAGCCGGGGGGCAGGGCGCCGGACGCCATGATGTGCTCGGGTCCGATCGTCTGGCGGGCGCTGTCGAACACCACCGAATTGCCGCTCTGCACGTTCACCGCGCCCACGCTTAGGCGCGTGCGCCCCGAGTTGATGAGGTCGAAGTCGACCAGCCGCTCCAGCGTGGTCCGGAGCGGCGAGGTGTCATAGTAGCTGATCGCCTCGGGGCTTCCCTCGGGCCACATCATGGGCGGCGGCAGGCGCGGCGTGAAGAAGCCCGGCGAGCCGAAGGCGGCGATGGAGGCTGCGCTCATCTGGTTGATGAAGCTGCGGATCGGGCTGAGCCCGGCCATGGGCGAGAAGAAGGGCCCGGAACTCGCCTGCTCCCAGAAGGCGCGCATCCGCTCCACGCACCGCTCGGGTGGATTGCCCGCGATCAGGGCCGCGTTGATGGCCCCGATGGAGATGCCGGTGACCCACTGGGGCTCTATGTCGGCGGCCTGCAAGGCCTCGCAGACCCCTGCCTGATAGGAGCCGAGCGCGCCGCCGCCCTGGAGCACCAGCACCCGATGCAGGCGCGGGTCAGGCCTGAGGCGCGGGTCGGCTTCGGACGCACCAGGCTGCACGGGCGCGGCGGCGTCTGAGGCGGGCCGGGTAGGCGTATCCAGCACGTCTCGGCTCCTGGCTGTCCCTGCGCGACCTAGTGCCGCACTGCGGCGCCAACGTCAAACGATGGTGGATCAGGCGAACCGCCAAGCCTCCTCCGCGGCGCGACGCAGGGCGCGGGACTTGTGCAGGGTCTCCTCGTATTCCGCGTCGGGATCGCTGTCGGCCACCACGCCGCCGCCGGCCTGGACATGCATCATGCCGTCCTTGAACAGGGCCGTGCGCAGCACGATGCAGGTGTCCACCTGCCCGGTCGCGGAGACGTAGCCGGCGGCTCCGGCGTAGGCCAGGCCGCGCTTTTCCGGCTCCAGCTCGTCGATGATCTGCATGGCCCGCACCTTGGGCGCGCCGGACAGGGTGCCGGCGGGCAGGGCGGTCAGGATCACGTCGACGGGATCCAGCGGCCCCGGCGCGTCGCCTTCCACATTGGAGACGATGTGCATGACATGGCTGTAGCGCTCCACCGTGAAGCTCGAGGTCACCCGCACCCGGGGCTCTCCCGTGGGCGCCTGATTGCGCCTCGGGTCGCCGAGCTTCACGATACGGCCGACGTCGTTTCGGCCGAGGTCCAGCAGCATCAGGTGCTCGGACCGCTCCTTGGGATCGGCGAGCAGTTCGCGTTCCAGCGCCTGGTCCTGCTCGGGCGTCGCACCGCGGGGGCGGGTGCCGGCGATGGGACGGATCACCACCTTGCCGTCGCGCAGCCGCACCAGGATCTCCGGGCTGGAGCCTGCGAGCTGGAAGTCGCCGAAGTCCAGGAAGAACATGAAGGGGGAGGGGTTCAGACGGCGGAGCGCCCGGTAGCAGGCGAACGGCGGGTGAGCGAAGGGCGCGCTGAACCGATGGCTGGGCACCACCTGGAAGATGTCGCCAGCCTCTATGTAGCGTTTGGCGCGCTCGACGATCTGCGCATAGGCCGCACGGGAGACGGGAGAGGCGAGGGGCTGAGCGGCGAGCCTGGGCGTCTCCGCATCGCTTCGTCGTTCCAGCGGCTGCGCAAGGCGCGTGCGCACCTGCGCCAGGCGCGCCGCCGCCGCCGCATAGGCCGCATCAGCCGAGGCCGCGCCCGGACGCACGGGCGTGATGAGCACGATCTCCTGGGCGATGGAGTCGAACACCGCCACGATGGATGGTCGGGTCATCACCGCGTCGGGCAGGCCGAGCACGTCCGGCTTGGCGGGGCCGAGCGGTTCAGCCAGGCGGATCATGTCGTAACCGAGCACGCCGAACAGGCCCGCGGCCATCGGCGGCAGTTCCGAAGGCAGGGCGATGCGGGCGGCCTGCAGCGTGGCGCGCAGGGACGCCAGCGCCGGTCCGGCTTCAGGCGCGTAGACGCCGCGGGCGACATCGGCGTCGCGCGCGATCTCCGCCCGGTCGCCTTGGCAGCGCCAGACGAGATCGGGGTCCAAGGTGATGACCGAATAGCGCCCGCGCCATGCGCCGCCCTCCACCGACTCGAAGAGGAAGGCGAAGGGTCGGCCGAGACCGATCTTCAGGAAGGCGGAGACCGGCGTCTCCAGATCGTCGACCACCCGTGTCCAGACCACCTGCGCCTGGCCCGCGTCGTAGGCGGCGGCGAAGGCGTCGCGCTCGGGGCTGAGCTCCACGACGAGGCGCTACTGACCTGGACCGGTGTCCGCGCCCAGCGCCGCCCGCGCTTTGGCGTAGTCGACCCGCGGCTTGATCGCCTGGCGCGCCGATGATCGCACCGCGACGGCGAAGTCCTGGGCCAGGGCCTGACTCGCCGCCTGGCGCTGGTCCGCCGTCGCCTGAGCGGCGCCTTGAGCCGTCGCCGGGACGATGGCCTGCAACTTGGCGATGACATAGGCCGGCTTGATGTCGGGTCCGGTCACCACGTCGCCGGGCTTGGCGAGAAAGAGGCGGGCGAGCAGTTCGTTGCTGTAGGTCTTGCCCGCCGCCGCGCGCAAGACGGCGTCCCCCTTGGCGATCGGGACGTGCGCCGCCGCGGCCGCCGCTTCGATCGGCTGGCCCTTGCTGACCGCCGCGGCGATGTCGTCGGCCTTGGCGTGTAGTCGCTTGATCATGTCCTGCTGCATGACCACCCGCGTCAGCAGCGGCCTGATCTCCTCCAGGGGCGGCGGAGCGGGCGCCACGACGCTCTCCAGCCGCAGGGCGGCGTATTCGCCGGGGCCGAGATCGACGATGTCGCTGTCCTGGCCGGGCTTGAGGGCGAAACCGGCCTGCAGCAGCTTGGGCGGCATGGCCACCTGCTGCCGCTGCAAGGTGGTGCCCTGGGCGGTGATGGCGGGCAGGGTCGTGACCTGGGCGCCGGCCGCCTTGGCCGCGTCCGCAAGGCTCGATCCGCCGGAGCGGGCGTCCTCGTACTTCTGCACGGCCTTGGTGATCTGCACCTGGGCCGCGGCGGTCTTGACCTCCTGCTCGATCTTGGGCCGGACCTCCTCCAGGGTGACGTCATGGCCGGGAACGACCTTCTGCACGTCCAGCACGGCCAGGCCGAGATCGCCCTGGACCGGTCCCTTCACCTGGCCCGAGGTCATGGCGAAGGCGATGTCGGCGAGCTTCTTGTCGGCCACCGCGGTCCTGGGGCTGTCGGTGTAGACGACCGGCTGGACGTTCAGGCTGTGGGCCACGGCCTGGGCGCTCTCCCCCTTGCCCAGCCGGGCGGCCACCGTCTGGCCCTCCGCTTGGCTGCGCACGGGGATCTGCACCATCGAGAGTTTGGCGGGCGTGGACAGAGTGTCCTTCTCAAACTCGAAACGCTTCTGCACCTGGACGGGGTCGGCGGTCAGGCCGGGGGCGAGCTTGGCCCCGGAGAAGGCGGCCACGGTGAAGACCCGGGCCTCCGGCCGCATCAGCTGGGCGGCGTTCTGTTGGATGAAGGCGTTCAGCTGGGCGTCGGTCGGCTGGACGGGGGCCGTGACGGCCTCCGGCGGCAGGATGAAATAGCTGAAGCTGCGGCCCTCGCCGTCATAGGCCGCCTGCAGTCCTGAGAACAGCAGGGGCGCGCGCAGGCCCGTCGCCATGCCCGAGACGAACTGGGTCTGGGCGAGGTCGTCGCGCAGGATGGCCTCGAACTCCGCATCCGTATAGCCGGCCTGCTGGACGAAGGCCTCATAGGCCTGGCGATCGAACTGGCCGGACACGGGGTTGAAGAAGCGCGGAGCCTTGGCGATCTCGCCCACCACCTGCTTGTCGGACGGGCGAACGCCGATCTTCTGGATGTAGGCGGCCAGGGTCTCGTCGGCGGCCACGGCGTCGAGCACCTGGCGGTCCAAGCCGTGGGCCAGGGCGTCCTGGAGGGTGATGGTCTGGCCGGACTGCTGCCCGTATTGCTTCAGCTGGTCCTGGAACATCTGTCGAAAGCGGGTGGCGGTGACGGTGCGTGGACCCGCCTGCACCACGGCGTCGCCGGGCGTGGCGTTCCTGAACACGTCGCGGATGCCCCAGATCAGGAAGCTGGCCATGAGCAGGCCGATCAGCACCTTGGCGGCGGGCGTTTTCCAGAGGGCGCGAAACTGGGAGAGCATGAGGAGGCGGCGACCTTTGATGAAACCGCTGCACGCATCGGAACATCGACGCGCTGAAGCCGCTCGCGGGCCGGGCGACCGCGCGGCGAACCCGCCCTATAGGGGCGAGGACGCACGCCCGGCAAGGGCGCGCGCGCCGGCCGCGTCAGCGTGACCGCGCACGCCGACGCTTCACAGGCGCGCAGGCTTGGCTTAGGCGCATCGGCCTTGCACGGAGGAACCCCGACCTTGAGCCAGCCCATGCGACTGGTCGCAGGCAATTGGAAGATGAACGGCGCGTCCGGCGCCCTGCGGGAGGCGCGCGCCCTGGCCGAGGCCCTGACGGGCGAGCCCGCCCGCTGCCGTGTCGCGCTGTTCCCGCCCGCGCCGCTGATCCACCGCATGGCTGCGGCCGTGTCGGGGGGCGGCGTGGAGATCGGGGCGCAGGACTGCCACCCGGAGGCCGCCGGCGCCTATACGGGCGATCTGAGCGCGGAAATGCTGCACGACGCCGGCGCCACGCTGGTGATCCTTGGCCACTCCGAGCGGCGCACGGGCTATCGCGAGAGCGACGCCGACGTGGCCGCCAAGGTCGAGGCGGCGTTGCGCGGCGGGCTGGAGCCGATCGTCTGCGTCGGCGAGAGCCTGGAGCAGCGCGACCGCGGCGCGGCCCTGGACGTCGTCTCCGCCCAGCTCCAGGCGTCGCTGACCGGCTCGCTGGAGGGGCGGCGCTTCGCTGTGGCCTATGAGCCGGTCTGGGCCATCGGGTCAGGGCGTACGCCCACGCCCCAGCAGGTGGCCGCGGTGCATGGCGCCATCCACGACCTGCTGCAGGCCCGGTTCAGCCAGGGCGGCGACGTCCCGGTGATCTATGGCGG
Organism: uncultured Caulobacteraceae bacterium; assembly: GCA_964243445.1. Lineage (GTDB taxonomy): Bacteria > Pseudomonadota > Alphaproteobacteria > Caulobacterales > Caulobacteraceae > CAHJWH01. The sequence continues at coordinate 17,269 of CAXTEX010000032.1, forward strand.
ATCGGTCACGCCCGGCAACGCGGGCAGGCTGCTGCACGTGCCGGGGGTGGACGGCGCGCTCGTCGGCGGCGCCTCCCTGCGCGCCGCCGACTTCCTGCCGATCGTGCGCGCCGCCTGAGGATCGGCGCTCGGGGCCCGGCGCTCTGGAGCCTCGGCGCTCTGGGGCTCGGCGCCCTGGGGGCTCAGCCCTTGGTGAAGGCGGCGCTGATCATCAGGTCCACGTCGTCGCCGACCACCGGCACGTATTTCGACACGCCGAACTCGCTGCGCTTGATGCGCCCGCGCACCTCGAAGCCCGTGGTGTAGGCATGGCTGAGCGGGTTCTGGCCTGCGCCGTTGAAAGAGACCCGCAGCGTCTCCGGCCGGGTCACGCCGTGCAGGGTCAGCAGGCCGGCGACCTCCGCTTGGCCCTGGCCGACGATCCTGACAGCGGTGGAGCGGAAGCTGGCGGTGGGGAAGCGCGCCGCGTCGAACCAGTCGGCGGCCTTCAGCTCCCCGTCCAGCTTGGCGTTCGTGGTGCTGATGCTGGCCATGGGGATGGTCACCTGCAGCTGGCTGGCGCCGGGATGGGCAGGATCCAGGGTCAGCGATCCCGTGGCGTCGGTGAAGTCGCCGTACCAGGTGGTGAAGCCCATGTGCGAAACGCTGAACAGCACCCGCGTGTGGCTCGGCTCGATGACATAGCTCCCCGTCTGCACCGCGGAGGGCGACGAGTTGGCGAAGCTCTGGGCCAGGACGGGGCTGGCGACGGCGAGCGAGAGCGCGGCGGATACGAGGGCGGTGCGAATCGACATGGGCGGGGTTCCAGGAGCGTTTGAAGCCCGACCCTAGCCCATCCTGCGCTTTCCGCAACGGCTGGAGTTGCAGTTGGATGGGCTGGTCCGGCGCCTGGGCGGGCGGCTGGCGCGTCGGACGCAGGAATGTTACAGCCCGCCGGCGCAGCGCGTGACGCCGCGACCTCCCTGTCCTCACCGAAGACCTCGCGCCATGCTCTTGGGCTCTCTCCTCGTTTTGTTGGTGCTGGTCTGCATCGCGCTGAGCGTGGTCATCCTGCTGCAGCGGTCTGAGGGCGGGGCGCTGGGCATGGGCGGCGGTCCGTCCGGCTTCATGACCGCGCGCGGCGCCGGCGACTTGCTGACCCGCACCACGGGCATATTGGCGGGCGTCTTCTTCTTCCTCTGCCTGCTGCTCACCGTCCTGTCGGCGCGGCTGCATACGGGCGGCTCTGTCGTCGACCGGCTGAGGGTGCAGGGCCTGGCGCCGGACGCGCTGAACCACATCTCGCCGCACGCCGCGCCTGCGCCCGCAACGCCGGCGCCCACGACCGGCGGCGCGGCCAACATCGGCGTCATCACCCCGCCGCCGCCCACGAGCTTCGACGCGCCCCGCCCGGAGGTCCACACCGCGCCCGCAGCGCCGACGGGCTCGCCGTCCCCTGCAGCCAACAGCGCCCCGCGCCGGCCCTCGACCCTGTTCGGCGTGCAGACCGCGCCGCAGTCCAGCCCCACCGTCGCGCCGCTGGCGCCTGCGCCGGCGGGCCCCGCGCCGGCGATCAAGCTCGCCCCGGTGACGGAGGCGGCTCCCGGCAATACGACGGGCGGGCGGTGATCCCGGGCCGGGCGATCGGAGCCTCCCGAGCGCTTCGCGAATCAGCCCAAAGCTGACGTCCCCGAAGTCGGTTGGCCATGACGCGCTACATCTTCATCACCGGCGGCGTGGTCTCCTCGCTGGGCAAGGGCCTGGCCTCCGCCGCGCTGGGCGCCCTGCTGCAGGCGCGCGGCTACAAGGTCCGCCTCCGTAAGCTCGATCCCTATCTGAACGTCGATCCGGGCACGATGAGCCCCTACCAGCACGGCGAGGTGTTCGTCACCGACGACGGGGCGGAGACCGACCTCGACCTCGGCCACTACGAGCGCTTCACCGGCGTCTCCGCCACCCGCGGCGACAACATCACCACCGGCCAGATCTACAAGACCATCATCGAGAAGGAGCGGCGAGGGGACTATCTGGGCGCCACCGTTCAGGTGATCCCCCACGTCACCAACGAGATCAAAAGCTTCGTGCTTTCAGACGCCGGCGAGGCGGACTTCGTGCTGGTGGAGATCGGCGGCACGGTGGGCGACATCGAGGGCCTGCCCTTCTTCGAGGCCATCCGCCAGCTCGGCCAGGAGCTGCCCAGGGGCTCCTGCGTCTTCGTCCACCTGACGCTGCTGCCCTACGTCAAGACCGCCGGGGAGATGAAGACCAAGCCGACCCAGCACAGCGTGCGCGAACTGCGCGCCATCGGCATCCAGCCGGACATCCTGCTCTGCCGCTGCGAACAGCCCATTCCGCCCGACGAGAAGCGCAAGATCGCGCTGTTCTGCAACGTGCGCGAGGGCGCGGTGATCCAGGCCATGGACAGCGACAGCATCTACGCCGTGCCGCTGGACTACCATCGCGAGGGGCTGGACCG
>CAXTEX010000033.1:0-19553 GCA_964243445.1 uncultured Caulobacteraceae bacterium
ACTACGCCCGCTTCGTGCTCGACCGGGCGCGGACCGGCGCACGGCCGAGCCAGGTCGGCCAGGGCGCCAAGAAGGCCAGGCGGGTGAAGGCGGCCTGAGGCGTGGGCGCGGTCCTGGTCACCGGCGGCGCGGGCTACATCGGCTCCCAGCTCGGCTACACGCTCGGCGATGCGGGGATCGACGTCGTGGTCATGGACGACCTGTCCACCGGCCGCCGCGAGAGCGCGCCGCCTCGGGCCGCCTTCATCCACGCCGATGTGACCGACGAGGCCGCCGTGCGCCGCGCCCTCCGCGAGCACCGCATCAGCGCCGTCGTGCACATGGCCGGCAGCACCTCGGTGCCGGAGTCGCTGGAGCGGCCGCTGGCCTATTACGCCAACAACGTCGGCGGCGCGCTCAGCGTCGTAGGCGCCTGCGTGGCGGAGGGCGTTCAGGCGCTGGTCTTCTCCTCCACCGCCGCCGTCTATGCGCCAAGTCCGTCCGGGCGCGTGGACGAGAGCGCGGCGACCGAGCCGCTGACGCCCTACGGCGCCTCCAAGCTGATGGCCGAGCGGATCATCGCCGATGCGGGGGTCGCGCACGGGCTGCGATCGGTCATCCTGCGCTACTTCAACGTCGCCGGCGCCGACTCGCAGGGACGCACCGGCGCGCCCTCGCCCACGGCGACCCACCTGATCACCGCCGCCGCCCGCGCCGCGGCGAGGCGGGTCGAGCCGCTGGACCTCTTCGGGACGGACTATCCGACGGCGGACGGCACCTGCATCCGCGACTTCATCCACGTGGCCGACCTTGCGGCGGCGCATCTGTGCGCCCTGCAGCATCTGGAGCGGGGCGGCCGCTCGCTGCTGGCCAACTGCGGCTATGGACGCGGCGCCTCGGTGCGCGAGGTGCTGGCCAGCTTCGCGCGGCTGGGCCGCCCGGTGCCCGTGCGTCAGGCCGCCCGGCGCCCGGGCGATCTGGCGGTCATGGTCGCCGACCCCGGCCGTCTGCGCGCCGAACTGCCGGACTGGACGCCGCGCCACGCCGAGCTCGACGCCATCGTGGCCAGCGCCCTCGCCTGGGAGGACCGTCGAGCGGCCGGGCGGTAGTCGCAGGCTTCTCCCGGCGCGCGGCTTGGCCTAGTCAGTGGGAGCTGAACCGCTGGAGAGTCGCATGGACGCCTGGGTCGCGATCGTCACCATCGCCTCTTTGATCTTCTACGTCGTGACCCTGGCGCAGGTCGGGCGGGGGCGCGGCAAGCACGGGGTGCTGGCCCCGGCCATGACGGGCCATCCGGAGTTCGAGCGGCTGGTCCGCATCCAGGCCAACACCCTGGAAGGGCTGGTGGTCTATCTGCCGAGCCTGTGGCTGTTCGCGGTCTATGTCGACGCGCGCCTGGCGGCCTTGCTGGGCGTCGTGTGGATCGTGGGACGGGTCATCTATGCGCGCGCCTACGCCCGCGATCCGGCGACGCGCTCGACCGGCTTCGGCGTCCAGGCCCTGGCCACCGTGGTGCTCATGCTGGGCGCGCTTGGCGGGGCGAGTTGGGCTTTGCTGCACCACGCGCCTTAGGCTCGCCCGGCGCGCGCGTCACCGCCCGGCGGCGAGCAGGGCGTCGGCCTGCTCCATCGCCGCCCTGTAGCCGGCTTCCACCGCCGGGTCGTAGGCCTTCCAGTCGCGCAGCTGCACGCCGTCGAGTTTGGGGTTGATGGTGATGTCCAGCGCCTCGCGCACGGCGGCGTCGGCCGCGCGCGCATTGGGCAGGGTGGCGGCGCGGATCAGCACCGACACGATCGGCGGCCCCTTGAGCCAGGCGCCCGACGTCAGCCAGCGCAGGCCGCTCGGGCGCAGCATCAGCTCCTCCGGGTACAGGCCCGAGGCATGGGCCGCGTCCACCCCGATGGTGGTTCCGTCGTGCTGGTCGCGCATCAAGTCTGCGGGCAGGTTGCGCGCCAGGGCGCCGTCCACCAGCACCTGACCGTCCGACACCACCGGCGGCAGCACGCCCGGCAGGGAGATGGAGGCGCGCAGCGCGGTCCGCAGCAGCCCCAAGCGATGGCTGAACAGCTCGCCCGTGGTCAGATTGGTGGAGACGCAGGTGAAAGGCCGCCACATGTCGCTGATCAGCGTCTCGCCGAAATGGGTCTTCAGCCGGCGGTCGACCTCGCGGCCATGGGTCATGGCCAGCAGGGGAAAGGCGATGTCCGACAAGGGGCTTGACGAGACGAAGGCGTCGCGGATGCGCATGTCCAGCTCCGCCTGGCTCCAGCCCATGGCGACGCCCGCCGCGATGACCGCGCCCATTGAGGTGCCCGAGACGAAGTCGATCTCCACCCCGAGCTCGTCCAGCGCGCGCAGGACGCCGATGTGGGCGTAGGCCCGCGCGCCTCCGCCGGAGAGCACCACCCCCGTTGAGCGCCCGGTGAACACCCGGGCGAGCCGCGCGAGGTCGCGGGCGTCGTCCTTGCGGATGTGGAACAGCCGTGCGGCCGGCGCCGCCGACAACCAGCGCGTGGAGTCGACCGGCCGGGCGATGTCGGCGGGCTGAATCAGGATGAAGTCGAGCAGGCGGTTGCGCTGGATCGCCACCGCGGCGAACGGCACCGGCGCCTCCGGCAGGGGCGAGTGGGCGCTGCCGACCAGCACCAGCCGGTCGATCTGGCGGCCGCAGTAGTCGGTGAAGTCGAAGTCCTGCCGCTCGGCGGCCATCAGGACGTAGTCGTGCCGGGTCTCCAGCTCCGACAGCTGGGCGGACGAAGGCTGGCTGGCCTCTGCGCCCACCACTACCGCCGTGACGCCCAGCGCCCGCATGCACGCGGCCAGCGCCTCCACCAGGGCGCGCATGGCCACGCTGTCGCATACGGCGACAAAGCCCAGAATGGACGCCTTGCGGGCCCCCTTCGCCTCCGGCTGCGCCACCCTCATCAGCGACTTGCGGGCGAGTTCGGCCAGCAGGGCGGAGTTCTCGTGCAGCTCCGGCTCGATCGTGGCGCGTGGCAGCACGCGCACCTCGCTGTCGCGGAGCGCGGTCAGATCGGCCGGATGCGCCGCGCCGCTCAGCAGGCCGATCCCGCCCAGGATCGCGCCCGGCCGATGGACCGACAGCACCCGCGCGCCGCCGTCCCGGCGCGGGTCGACCGAGGCGAGGCGGCCGGCGGTGAGCAGGTAGAGCGCGCCTGACGCCTCGCCCGCCTTCAATAACGTCTCGCCGCCGGGCAGCGACCGGACCTCGCCGCGCGAGACGAACAGGTCGTGCAACGCGTCTGAAGCCACGATCCGAAATCCTTCCGTCTTATATGTCGTCAGGGCGCGGCATCGGGATACACCGCTTCCGCCCTCGCCCGCCTCTTGGCGTCCCGGTCATCTCCGCCCGGCCCCATGCGCCGTCGGGTCGCAGCGTCGCTCAACTGAGCGTTGTCCTATGTGAATGATCCTCGGCCCGCCCCGTTATAGCCCAGCTACAGGGGAACTGTTGATGAAACCAGTCGGCGGTAAAGTCTCGGGCAGACACATCCGGCTGCTTTCCGCGCACGGATGGGCTGCGGTGGCGGCGACCTTGTCCCTGACATGCGCGGCGATCTGGGCGGTGCTCGAGTCAGGGTGGCTGTCGAGCGGCCCTTGAGCCGGGCGGGCGGCGCCGAGCCGGGTCGCGCCCCGCCTCAGAAGATGCCGGCCCAGAGATTGATGGAAAGGGCCAGCACCACGGTGTTGAAGGCGAAGGCCAGCAGGCTGTGCACCGTCCCGATCCGCCGCAGCCGCTTGGACACGAAGCTGACGTCCGCAGTCTGGGCGGCTACCCCGATGATGATGCTGAAGTGCAGGAAGTCCCAATAGTCGGGGCTGTCGTCGTCGGGGAACTTCAGCCCACCCTGCAACGCCCCGACATCGTCGCGGCTATAGTATTCGTGGGCGTAATGCAGGGCGAAGATGATCTGGTTGAGCAGCCAGCATCCGGCCACCGTGGCGAGGGCCAACGCCACCCGCAGCGCCCGGCTCCAGCCGTGGTCGCCCTTGGCCAGGGAAAGCTCCAGACCGGACGCGGCGAGGCCGGCGGTCGAGGCGAGCAGCACCAGGCCCAAGATCATGCCGCGGCCGTCGTCCTGGCGGGCGGCGCGCGCCTGGATGTCCTCGCGACCCTGGCCGCCCATGCTCGCAAGGCTTGCCACGACGAACCAGGCGCAGGCCGCGTCCCAGGTGAGGATGGCGCGGGTGCTGACGCTCAGCCCGGCCGGGAAGACCGCCAACAGCGCACCGACCCCGACGCCCGCGGCGATCGCGCCGACCAGGCGCGGCCGGCTGGCGAACGGCCCGATCGGCAGGCCGGCGATGAGGCCCTGGTCCATGGCGCGTCCCTCCTACGCCGACGATCGGGCGCCCGCGTGGTCGCCGCTGTCCGCCCCTGCGCTCCTGCGACGAGGCTCCGCAGGTGTCCAGGGCCTTCCTCGCCTCGCGCGGGAGACAAGCTGCCGGCGACGGGCTATCGTCCGACGTGGAAGCGCTCCTGAAAGCCGTTCTCGGCGCGGCGGTGAAGGCGGGGGCGCTGACGGTGGTCACCGCGCGTGGCCGCCCGCTCGAGTTCGGCGACGGGACCGGCGCGCCGGTGCGCATCCGCTTCGCCGACGCACGGGCTGAGCGCGAGTTGGCGCTGAACCCGGCCCTGAAGCTCGGGGAACTGTTCACCGACGGCCGACTGATCATGGAGCAGGGCTCCGTCTACGACCTGCTCATGCTCATGCTGGCGGACCTGCGCGACCTGCGGCCGCCGCTGGCCTTCCGGCTTTGGGACGAAGGCCGGCGCCAGCTCTGGCTCCGCTTCCCCCAGAACGCCGCGGGACGGTCGCGCCGCAACGTCGCCCACCATTACGACATAGGCGACAGCCTCTACGCCCTGTTCCTCGATCCGGACTGGCAATACTCCTGCGCCTATTTCGAGACGTCCGAACAGGATCTTGCCGGTGCGCAGCGGGCGAAGGTCCGCCATATCGCCGCCAAGCTGAGGATCGAGCCGCACCACAGCGTGCTCGACATCGGCAGCGGCTGGGGCGGCCTGGCCCTCTATCTGGCCGGGGTCGCCGACGCCCGCGAGGTCCTGGGCGTGACCCTGTCGCAGGAGCAGCTGACGCGGGCGCAGGGCCGGGCGCGGGCGGCCGGCCTCGAGGGTCGGGTCCGCTTCGCCCTGCAGGACTATCGCGCGGTCCAGGGGCGTTTCGACCGCATCGTTTCGGTCGGCATGTTCGAGCATGTGGGATTGGGCTTCTACGACGTCTTCTTCCGCAGCGCCCGCCGCCTGCTGGCCGAGGATGGCGTCATGCTGCTCCACACCATCGGCTCCACCGGCACGCCGGGGCCGACCAATCCCTGGGTGGTCAAGCACGTCTTCCCCGGCGGCCACATCCCCTCGCTCTCCGACATCATCGCGTCGGTCGAGCGGTCGGGGCTCGTGGTCACCGACGTCGAGACGCTGGGGCCGCACTACGCCCGGACGCTGCGGGCCTGGCGCACCGGCTTCATGGCCCGGCGGGATGAGGCCGCGGCCCTGTTCGACGAGCGGTTCTGCCGGCTGTGGGAGTTCTACCTGGCCCTGTCGGAGGCGGCCTTCCGCACTGACGACGTGACCCTGTACCAGGTCCAACTCGCCCGCCGGCGGGAGGACGTCCCCCTGACCCGCGGCTACATCGGGGCCGCCGAGGGCGAGCTCAGGGGCCGCGAGGGACCGCCAGTTACGGATCGAAGGGACTAAGGCGACCGAACTCCGCCCTAGAGCAGGACGAGGGGCGTCCGCACCACAGGCGGCGGAAAGGCCGCGTCGAGCGCCGCCAGATCGTCGTCGCTCAGCTTCAGCTCCAGGGCGCGCCCGTTCTCCCGCACATGGGCGACGGACGCCGCCTTGGGGATGGCGACGAGGCCCGGGCGGCGCAGGGTCCAGGCCAGGGCCAGGGTCGCCGCGCCGACCCCATGGCGCGCCGCCACCTGCGCGAGGGCGGGAGCCTGCAGCAGGCGCGCCTTGTCCACCGGACTGTAGGCCATGAGCAGGATGGAACGGGCGAGCAGCCAGGGCGCCAGGTCGAACTCCACCCCGCGGACACGCAGGTTGTAGGCCACCTGGTCGGCCGCGCAGCCTTCGCCGCCCGCCGCCATCAGCGCCTCCATGTCGGCGACGTCGAAGTTGCTGACGCCCCAGTGCACGATCCTGCCGGAGGCCTTCAGCGCCTCCATCCCGTCCACGACCTCGGCCAGCGGACCGGGGCCGCGCCAGTGCAGCAGGTAGAGGTCGATGCGGTTTGTTCGGAGCCGCCGCAGGCTCGCCTCGCAGGCTGCGGCGAGGCGAGCGCCACGGGTGTTCTGCGGATGGACCTTGGAGGTGATGAACAGCTGATCGCGCGCTGCGCCGAGCGCCTCGCCGACGAGGTCCTCCGCCCGCCCGTCGCCATAGATCTGGGCCGTGTCGATCAGGGTCATGCCCAGTTCGACGCCCGCGCGAAGCGCCGCCGTCTCCGCCGCCCGTGCGGCCGGCTCGCCCATCAGCCAGGTGCCCTGGCCCAGCGGAGACATGGGTGCATCTTGGCCGGTCATCGCCGTCTCCTGCGTTCGACGGCGGGTCGGCTCCAGCTTGCGAGGGCGGGGTTAAGCCGGACTTACCGGCGTTTATCGCAGCTTAACGCTGAGCGTCGACCCTGTCGGGCGCGAGCGAGGGTGCGCCGAATGATCGATCCCGTCCCGTTCGGCCAGGAGGCCGATAACCTTCGCCAGGACGGCATGGCCGCCCTGGCGGCGGGCGACGCCCAGGGCGCGTTCGAGCGGTTCACGCTCTGGCTGGAGCGCTCGCCCCGGGACGCGGAGCCGCGCTACGGCTTAGCGAGCGCCCTGATCGCCGCCGGTCGGACCGAGGCGGCGGAGCTGATGCAGGCCGACGCCTGCAGCCTCCACGCCATGGCCGTCATGGCCGATCTGGGCGTCGACGTGCAGGCGCTGCGCCGCGACGCCGCCTATGCCGCGGAGACGGGTCGGCGGCTCTACGCCGCCAAGCGGCCGGCGGTGGCCTGCATCGCGGTGGCCGAGGCCATGCGCCTGGGCGGCGTGAGCGCTGAGCTGCTGGTGCTCTACGCTCTCTGCTTCCAGCACCAGGGCCGGGCGGAGGAGGCGATCCGCATGTTCGCCGCGGGCGTGGAGGCGTTTCCCTCGCCGGCCATGCACCAGTTCCTGCTCTACGCCCTTTTCCACGGCGAGGACGGATGTCGGCGCTATGCGGCGGAGGCCCGGCGTTGGGCGCGCGCCTGGACGCCCGACGTGCAACCCCGCCCGCCGCTGCGCCGGCCGGGCGTGCGCCTGCGCATCGGCTATGTGGGCCCGAGCTTCACCCGCTCCCAGCTCAGCCAGTTCATCCTGCCGGTGCTGGAGGCGCACGATCCCGTCGCCGTCGACCTGCACCTCTACTCCGCAGATGCGGATCAGGAACTGGCCCTGCCGGCGCACGCGGTGGTCCGCTCCATCGGTGCGCTGGCCGACGCCGAGGCGGCGGCCCTGATCCGGCGGGACGGGCTCGACCTGCTGGTGGACCTGTGGGGCCACAACTCCGGCAGCCGCCTGGGCGTCTTCGCTCACCGTCCGGCGCCGGTGCAGGCGGGCTTCGTCAACTTTAACCAGACCACCGGGCTGGACTGCATCGACTTCGTGCTGCACTCCGACTCGATGAACGCGCCGGGGGTGGAGGGGTTGTTCACCGAACAGGTGTGGCGGCTGGGCCCGATCACCGTCCCCTTCCGACCCCAGCCCGGCCGCCCGCCGGTCGCACGGTCGCCGGCGCGGATGAACGGCTACGTCACCTTCGGCTCCTTCAACCACCCATCAAAGCTCAGCGCCCAGACCGTCAAGGCCTGGGCGGCGATCCTGCGGGCCTCGCCCGGCTCCCGCCTGGTGCTCAAGTACGGCTACTTCGCCGATCCCGTGCTCCAGCGCGCGACCCAGGCCCGCTTCGCCGCCCACGGCGTGGCGCTGGACAGCATCGCCTTCCGCGGCCACTCCACGGGCGATCAGTACCTCGCCGAGTTCGCCGACATCGACCTGGCGCTCGATCCCTCTCCCTGCACGGGCGGGACGACGACCTGCGAGGCGCTGTCCAACGGCCTGCCGGTGCTGACCTTGAAGGGCGAGGATTTCTATTCGCGCGTTGGATTGCAGTGTCTCTACGGCGTCGACGCGCCCGAACTGGTGGCCGGGAGCTGGGAGGACTACGTGGCCATAGCGCTGGCCATGACCGCCGATCTGGACCGGCTCGACGCCCTGCGCGTCCATGTGCGCGAGCGCTTCGAGCAGGGCCCGTACGGCGATTACGTTGGCTTCACCCGCTCGCTGGAGGCGCAGTACCGCCAGATGATCGAGGCGGTCCGCGCCCGCACGACGCTGCAGGCCGCGAGCTAGACGCGCCGCCATGCGCGCCCTCGGCGGCGTGGCGCCGTTCCCAACAGCCGAGATCGGCGGCGCCGGTGCGGACAGCCTCTGGACTCTGTGGACCGGCGGCCATCGCCACCACGCCGCCTTTCAGACCGCTCGCGGGGCCCTGCGCGCCCTGCTGCGGGCCGAAGGCGTCCCACGGCTCTGGCTGCCGGCCTACATCTGCGCCGAGACGGCGGCCGCAGCGCCGCCGGGCTGCGAGGTGCGCTTCTACGCCCACGGGCCGGGCCTGCCGCTCGACGCCCTCACGCCCGCCTCGGGCGACGCGGTGCTCTGCGTCGACTATTTCGGCCGGAGCGCGCCTGAGCCGGCGGCGAGGCTCGCCCGCGAGCGGCGCGACGTGCTGTGGATCGAGGACCGGGCTCAGGCCATGGCGCCGGACGCGGAGCCCTGGGGCGACGTGCTGCTCTACAGTCCGCGCAAGCTGGTCGGGGTGGCGGACGGCGGGCTGCTGGTCTCCGACCGTGCCCTGCCGCCGTCCCCAGCCCCGGTTGCGGACCCCTCCGCCTGGACGGCCGCGATCGCGCGCCTCGGCGATGTCGACGGCGCCCATCCCGAGCGCTGGCGGCCGTCCTTCCTGGCGCGGGAGGCCGGCTTCGCCCCCGATGCGGCGCCGATGGACGCCCTTACCCGCGCCCTTCTGGAGCGGATCGACGCCAGGCCGCTGATCGCGCGTCGCCGCAGCAACTACGCCCACCTGCTGCAGAGGTTGGGCGACTATGCGCTGTGGCCCGACGTCGTCCCCGGTTTCGCGCCCCTGGCCTTCCCCGTGCGGGTGCGCGACGCCGCCGCTGCCGTCGCCGCCATGGCGGAACGGCGCATCTTCTGCCCGCGATACTGGGCGGCGCTACCGAGTCCGGCGGAGGCGTTCGCCGGGGCGCACGCCCTCGCCGCCGAGCTTCTCTGCCTGCCCTGCGACCACCGCTACGACGATGCGGACATGGACCGGGCGGCGAAGGCGATCCGCGCCCTGGCCGAGCCCGCCCGACATCAAGACCTCCGGTCTGTGGGAACTCAGCCGCGATAGGCGGGGAAGAAGCCGGTCTCACGGCCGCCGGACAGGGCCGCATAGCGCTCCGCGTCGAGCACCTTGCCGTACAGGCGGCCCGTGGCCGTGCGGGCGGCGAAGCCGCGTTTGAAGCGAGCCAGGCCGTCATTTGGATCGTCGCTCAGGCCCGCGCCGCCGCCGAGGTTCGCCACCCCGCAGGCCTGATGGTGCTGGATCGCGGCGTCGTACAGGGCGTAGCCGGCGCCCGCCGCATAGCCGGCCGCCGACGACGCGCCGAGATGGTTGTAGGCCACGCCCTCGTGCTCGAACCAGAGCGCCATGGCCACGATCTCCCCCTCCGCCCGCGCGCAGAAGGCGACCAGCTGGGGCAGCGACGACATCCAGTCCCAGTAGGCCGCGCCGAACACGGCCGCGCCGGCGATGGCGCGGCGTTCGACCAGGCCGGCGTAGAGCGCCTCCCACACGGCGCGCACGCTGTCGAACGCCGCGATCTCCACCTGGCAGCGCTTCAGGCTGCTGCGGATCTCGGCCCGGTGGTGCTTGCCGGGGGCGTAGCGGCCGGGCTCGGCGAGGTAGTGGGTCTTGAACGGGCGGCCGACGTCGAAGGCGCGAGCGAGGGCGTCCGCCGGCGGCCCGCGCAGGGGATCGGCCACCAGGACGACGGAGACCAGCCCCGCGGCGGCGAGCTGCTCCAGGCCGCGCCCGACGTCGGCGTCCGGCGCCAAGGCGGCCATGGGATAGGCGCCGACGGCGTCCGATCCTCCCTCCGGGATCGGTCGCGACAGGACCGACGTTCCCCAGGCCCTGACTTCGCACGCCTGTTCGCCGGGCCGGGCGAGCGCTGCGAGATAGCCGCCGCCGGCGTAGGGGTGGGTCATGGCGGCGCGTGGATTGCGCCGCGATCCGCCGCCCCATAGTCCTGAGAGCCATGGACGATGGACAGGGACCCGATCGGGCCGGCGGCTCCGGCGTGCGGCTGCGGCCGATCGCGCCCGCCGACCTGCCGCACCTGCACCGCTGGTATCAGACGCCTGAACTGTCCACCCATCTGGTGGACGACATCCCCGCCCGCACGGCCGAGGAGGCCATCGGGTTCATGCAGCGGTGGCTGGCGCCCGATCCCGTCGACGTCCGGCGCGCCGTCGTGCTTGCGGCGGACGGTGCAGGGGCGGACGGGCGGCTGCTGGGTCAGGCGGCGCTGCTGAGGGTGCGAGACGGCGAGGCCGAGCTGCACCTGTTTCTTGGCGACCCGCAGATGCGGGGTCAGGGCCATGGCCGGGCTGCGGTGGAAGCCCTGCTCGATCTGGCCTTCGAGGCGCTCAGGCTGGAGACGGTGCGGCTGGAGGTGCTGGGCTCCAACGTCGCGGCGCAGGCCCTGTACGTCGCCGCGGGCTTCGAACGGACAGGGTTTCGGCCCGGCGGCGTGGAGAAGGCCGGCCGCTGGGTCGAGGTGGTGCGCATGGCCGTAGACGCGGCTAGGCGTCGACCTCACCGCTGATCGGCCTTGAACGCCCAGCGCTCGGGCGGCTGGTAATAGGCCTCCAGGCTCGCCGCCACCTGGGCGTCGAAACCCAGCAGCTGGCGCGCCAGCGGCGACAGCCGAGCCTCGGCGTCCGGCGCGAGGTAGCGGGGAAAGTCGATCTGCGGCTTCATCCAGGGTCGGATCAGGGTCAGCGTCAGCGCCCGCCGGGTTCGCGCGCTGCGGTTAGGCGCGGCGCTGTGGACCAGCAGGCTGTCGAACAGCAGCACGTCGCCGGCGCGCCCCAGCGCAGGCCGGGCATGACGATGGAACAGCTCGGCGCCGGGCAGGGCTTCCACATGGTGGGAGCCGTCTAGCAGCAGGGTCGCGCCGTTCTCCTCAGTGAAGTCGTCGAGCATGATCAGCATGTTCAACGACAGCCGGTAGTCGCCGGTATAGGCGCGCACGTCGCGGTGCGGCTTGGCGACGTAGGAGGTCGACCCCGGCAGGTTCAGCGCCGCCCCGAAGGTCCCGATCACATATTTGCCGCCGAAGTGGCGCTCGATCTCGGCTTGCAGCGGGAAGGCGTCGAGCAGCCGGTCCAGGTTGGTGTCATAGCCGACCAGATGGTGGGCCGAACCTTCCATGTTGGCGGCGACGCCGTTTCTGACCTGTACCGCGCGGCAGTGGGCGTAGAGACCCTCCAGGTCCTGCGCCAGCCCGGCGACTTGGTCGGGGGCGATGAGGGTGGGAAACAGCGCCCAGCCGCGCGAGCGGATCAGATAGTCCGTTTCCGCGCCGCCTGAGGAGCCTTGGCCGCAAGGCTGATCGAGGTCGAACGCCATGGCGCGTCAGCCCTGCGCGACCGCGCGCATCAGCGCGTCTGCGATGCGCTCGATCTCCTCGGCGTCCAGGTCGGCGGCGTAGGGGATGCCCAGGGTGGCGTCGGCCAGCCGTTCGGTCTGGGTCAACTCCCCCCGCGGAAGGGCGGCGAAGGCCGGGCTGACATGGCAGCCCCGCGACCACCAGCGCCGCGTGTCGATCCCTTGCGCCCTCAGGCGGCCCTCGATCCGGTCCGAGCTCCCGTCCGGCAGGCCCACCGTGCACACGCTCGACACCCAGCCGATCCCCCAGCCGGCCTGGAACGCCACTTCCGGCGTGCGGGCCAGGGCCATGCGCAGCCGCTGGGCGGCGCGCAGATACATCAGTCGGGTCGTCGGCCAGACGTCCAGCGCGGCCAAGCCGACTGCGGCGCCGTATTCGCTGAGCTTGGCGTTGGTGGCCGCCACGCGGGACTCGCGCGAGCCGTTGAAGCCGAACACGCTTAGTTCGCGCACCCGCGCCGCCAGACCCTCGTCCGAGGTGGCGATGAAGCCCCCCTCGCCGACGCCGAGGGTCTTGGTGGCGTGCAGGCTGACCATGACCGGCAGGCGGGCGTCGCGGCCAGCGTCGAAGGCGGCGGCCCCGTCCACCAGCACCGCCACGCCGGTCTCCGCCTGCAGGTCGGCCCAGGCCCCGAGCTCCGGCATCAGCCCGAACGGCGCGGTGACCACGACGGCCCCGACCTGTCCGGGCGCAGCCTCCAGCATCGCGCGCACCGCCGTCGGCGACAGCGTCGCGGTCTGGGCGTCCACGTCGGCGAACCAGGGCGTCAGGCCCGCCT
The DNA here is from genome assembly GCA_964243445.1 of uncultured Caulobacteraceae bacterium. Lineage (GTDB taxonomy): Bacteria > Pseudomonadota > Alphaproteobacteria > Caulobacterales > Caulobacteraceae > CAHJWH01. The sequence continues at coordinate 12,562 of CAXTEX010000033.1, forward strand.
GGAGGGCGGCGTGCGCGGTCGCCACGAAGGTCCAAGACGCCATGATGCAGCGCTGGCCGGGCTTGGCGCCCAGGGCGTTGAGGGCGAGGGCCAGCCCCAGCGTCCCGTTGGCCACGCTGACAGCAAAGACGTCCTGTCCGAAGCGGGCGGCGAGGCGGCTTTCCAGCTCCGTCGCCAGCGGGCCGAAGTTGGAGTACCAGCGGCTGGCGTCGATCCGTTGCAGATAAGGCTGGAGCTGCGCCGCCGAGGGCATGTAGGGCCGCGCCACGGCGATGGGCGCGCCCGTCGCCTGCGAGCAGAGCTCGTCTCCTTCAAGCCGCTTGAGCGCGGCGCGTGCAGCCATGGCGCGCGTCCTCCAAGCGGCCAATCGATCACATCGCAGTTAACGACGCCTGTATGCGCGTCCCTCGCTGTCTGCAGCGTTTGACAGGCGAGCCGGGCGGTGCTTGATCTCCTAAGTCCGTAGGAGCTCGCCGTGTCCCGCCCGCCCAGACGCTCCGGGGAGGTCCTGACCCCCCTCGAGCTGGAGATCATGCAGGTGCTCTGGGCCGCGGGGCCGGCCACCGTGGCCGACGTCCAGGCCGCCTTGGGCTCCGAGCTGGCCTACACCACCGTGCAGACCATGCTGACCGTGCTGCTGCGCAAGCGCAAGGTGAAGCGGAGCCCGGCCGGACGCGCCTTCCTCTACCAGGCCGCCGTCAGCCGCGAAGGCGCGGTGGGCGCGACGCTCAGCGATCTGGTCTCGCGCATGTTCGGCGGCTCGGGCGAGGCGCTGCTGATGGCGCTGGTCGACAGCCGTCAGATCACCGCCGAGCAGATCGCCCGCGCCTCGGCGCTGCTCGCCGAAGAGGGCGACGCGGAGGGCGAACGGTGATCCAGGCCGTACTCGCCTATCTGGTCAACGCCGCCTGGGAGACGCCCCTGGCCGCGATCGGCGCAGGATTGCTCTGCCGGCTGGCCAGGCTTTCGCCGCGGGCGCGCTATGCGACCTGGGCGGCCTGCCTGGCCCTCGCCGTCGCGCTCCCGGCGGTCCCGTCGCGGTGGGATGACGTCAGCCGCCCTCAGCCCGTGGCGAGCGCTGCAGGCGTCGGGGCGGCGCGGGTGAGGCGATCGGGGCAGATCAGTCCGTTCGGCCCACGGGCGATGCAGGCGCGCCTGCCCGTCGACCGCGGGCTTGCTGCCCTGCTGGTGGGCGCAGCGCTGCTCTGCGCCGCCACGGCCCTGCTCCGGCTGCTGGCTTCGGTGCGCGCCGCGGGCGGCCTGGTGCGGCGCTCGCGCCCTTACGCCCTCGATCCGGCCGTCGAGGCTCGGCTGCTGATCTTCGTCGCCCGTTCCGGCCGCGCGCTGCCGCCGATCCGCTGCTCTGCGGAGGTGTCCGGCCCGGCCGTGGTGGGCTGCCGCCCGGCCGTCGTGCTGGTGCCGGACGGGTTCGACCGGCTGTCGGCGGACCATGCCTGCGCCGCGCTGCTGCACGAATGCGCCCATGTGCTGCGCCGCGACTACGCCTTGAACCTGGCGCTGGAGCTGGTCGCCACGCCATTGGACTGGCATCCGGCGATCCACCTGCTGAAGCGGCGGCTGCGCGCGGCGCGGGAGGCGGTCTGCGACGGCCTTGCGGCCGCGGAGATGGGGTCGCCGGTCCGCTACGCCGAGCGGCTGGTCGAGCTGGCCCGCTCTATCCAACAGGCCAGGCGTCGCCGCACCGGCGCCGCGCTAGCCCTGTTCGGGCGGGGCGAACTGGAGACCCGCGTGGCCGAACTGGTTCGCGCGCCGGCCCACAGCATCCGGCCGACCCCGGCGCGGACCCTGGCTGCCGTGGCGCTGAGCGGGCTGATGATCCTGCCCATCGCCCTCGTGCGCGTCACCCCTTCGGTGGAAGTTCCCCCTGCGGCGTCGCTCAAGACCGTCCCCGCGCCGGTGGCTTTGAGGCAGGCGAAGCTGAGCGCGTTGCGGCTCCGCCAGACCCTCCCGCCGCGCCCTATGGCGATGGGCCGCGAACCGGCGGCCGGCTTCCGCCTCGCTCGCCTCCGGTCGAAGACCCTTCTTGGACGTCTGAGTTCAAGCAACGGCGCAACCGATCCGGCGCTCCCCGCGTCGAGTCCAGGCGCGCCACCGCTCCAGGTGGCTGACGCCTCCGCTCCGCCCTTGATCTCGCCCGTTGCGGACGCCGAGCGCCCGCGCAGCCGGACGCCCGCGGACCTCGTCCTACGCGGCGCGCCCTTGAAGCCGATCGTGTCCGTCGACATCCTGCTGCCCCCGACCTGTCCGCTCGGCGTCACGCCCGCCGCCGGCGAAGGCGTCTCGGCCCTGGATCGGACTTTCGCGTCGGAGGACGCCTTGGCGCACGATCCGAGCGCACCCGACGCCCGCGCCGCTTCGCTTCCTGGCGAGCCGCTCCTACCGCCGGTCGACGCGCTCGCCGCCAGCGTCAAGGCGGCGCGCAAGCCCGTCGCGGCCTGCTTGAAGCCGTCCGCGCCTGTCGCCGGCGGGCGGGCTCCGGGTCTGGCCTGAGCCCGCAGGCAGCGTCACGGGAGGGGGTCGGAGACCGCCTTCGCCGCCCTATATGAGGGTCATGAGCGATGTCACGGTATGGTTCGATGGCGGGTGTCCGCTGTGCCGGCGAGAGATCGCGCTGATGCGCCGCCTGGATCACCGGCGCGCTATCGCTTTCCTCGATCTGACCGACCCGGACGCTGCGACTTGCCCGCTTCCCCGCGGCGAGCTGTTGGCTCAGCTGCATGCTCGCGAGGACGGACGCCTGCTCGCCGGCGCTGCCGCCTTCGCCGCCATGTGGCGGGCCATCCCGCTGCTGCGGCCGCTCGGCCTGATGGCGCGCTGGCCGCCAGTGCTGGCCCTGCTGCAGCGACTCTATGTCGGCTTCCTGAGATACCGCCCGACGCTGCAGCGCCTGGCCCGCCGTTTCGAGCCCGCGGGGACGAGCCAATGAGCTTCGGCCCCGCCCCCGACCCTGTCGCGCCCGGCCAGGAGAGCGTGTGGGCCTATCCGCGCCCGGCCATCGCCGAGGCCTGCACCCGCCATATCCAGATCGTGCACCACGGCGAGACGCTGGCCGACACCCGCGCCAGCGTGCGCACGCTGGAGACCAGTCATCCGCCGACCTACTACATCCCTCGCGAGGACGTGGCCGAAGGCGTGCTGCGCCCCTCCACCCGGCGCTCCCTGTGCGAATGGAAGGGGCAGGCCAACTATTTCGACGTCTGCGTCGGCGGCGAGGTGTTCGAGGACGCGGCCTGGAGCTACGCCCGTCCCACGCCGGCCTTTGCGACCCTCGCCGGCCACATCGCCTTCTACGCAGCGCCCTTCGACGCCTGCCGGGTCGATGGCGAGCGGGCGACGCCGCAGCCCGGCGGCTTCTACGGCGGCTGGATCACCGCCCACGAGGCGGGCCCGTTCAAGGGCGTTCCGGGCAGCCGGCTGTGGTAGCGTCCAGCGACAGGATGGCCACGTCCGCCACCCCATAGGCGCGCTGGTCCAGCAGGGTGAAGCCGGCGGGCGAAAGCGGCGGCTCGCCCGGTCCCCGCTCCAGCACGCAGACCGCGCCGGGGCGCAGCCAGTCGCCCTGCGCCAGCCCGGCCAGGGCCTGCTCGCCGAGCCCTCGGCCGTAAGGAGGATCGAGGAAAGCGACATCGAACGTTTCGCCCGCGCTGCCTGGCCGGCGGCCGAGGTCGGTGGCGTCGCGGCGATGGATGCGGCCCTGGCCGAACAGGTCCAAGGCCTCGATATTGTCGCGCAGGGCCCCGCGGGCGGCCTCGTCGGTCTCCACGAAGAGGCAGAAGGCCGCGCCCCGCGACAGGGCCTCCAGTCCCATCGCGCCCGAGCCGGCGAACAGGTCCAGCACGCGCAGGTCCCGCAGCCCGGGCGACCAGGGCGCGTGCTCCAGGATGTTGAACACCGCCTGCCGCGTCCGGTCGGCGGTCGGCCGGGTGGCGAGGCCGTCCGGCGCGCGCAGGGCGCGCCCGCGGAAGGCGCCGGCGCTGATCCGCATCGGGAGGTCAGCGCGCCGGGCGCGGCTTGCGCGGCGCGGAGCCAGCCGGCCTCGATAGGGTCGCAGCCGGAGTGCGGGCCTTGCCGCCGGGCCGCTTCGGGGCGTGCGGCTTGCTCTCCGGGCGGGCGTGGATGATGGCCTCAGGCGCCGGTCCGGCCGGTCGTCGCCGGACGGCCTTGGCCTGGCCCGGATGGCTGACCCGCTTGGCGGGCTTGGCCCAGCCGGGCTTGTAGACCGTCTTGGCGCGCGGGACGCCGTCGTGGCCGGGCGCCGGCCTCTGGGCGGTCGGACGGCGGCCGGGCGCGGCGGTGAGGGCGGTCAGGGCGCGCTCGCCGGTCGGCATGTCTTCCGGTGCGATGAGACCGGCCAGCTGTTCGCGGATAACCCGCGGCCCGACCTCCTCCACCGCGCCCAGCGGCAGGGTGGCCAGGGCGAACGGTCCGTAGGCCAGGCGCACCAGCCGGTTCACCTTCAGCCCCAGCGCCTCGAGCACGCGGCGGACCTCGCGGTTCTTGCCCTCACTGAGCGCTACGCTGATCCAGCAGTTGGCGCTGGACTCTTCGGTGTGGCCGTCCCTGCGCTGCACCTTGTCCAGGCGGGCCTCGATCGGGCCATAGGCGACGCCGTCCACGGTGATCCCGTCCTTCAGCCGGTCGAGCATGGCCTGGGTCGCGCGCCCATAGGCCCGGGCCCGATAGCGCCGCACCCAGCCGCTCGACGGCAGCTCGAGCGCCCGCGACAGCGCCCCGTCGTTGGTCAGCAGCAGCAGGCCCTCGGAGTTGACGTCGAGCCGTCCGATGGAGATCACCCGCGGCATTCCCGGCGGCAGGGCGTCGAACACCGTCGGCCGTCCCTGCGGGTCCTTGTGGGTGGTCATCAGCCCGACCGGCTTGTGGTAGCGCCAGACCCGCGTCGGCTCGGCCGCCGCCACGGGCCGTCCGTCGACTAGCAGCACGTCGCCGGGCTCGATCTTCACCGCGGGCGTGTCGAGCACGCGCCCGTTCAGGCTGACCCGCCCGTCGGCGATGTAGCGCTCCACCTCGCGGCGGGAGGCGACGCCGGCCCGCGCCAGGGCCTTGGCGACGCGGTCGCCGGGGACGGGCTCCGCGGAGGCAGGCTCGGCTTGCGCCTGCGTCGCGGCTTGACGTGGGGCGGGCGAGGGTCTGGGCTGGTTGGCGTGATCGACCATGACCTGACGAACATGCGCCTGGCGCTGGACCTCGCGCAAGCGGCGGCGCAGGCGGGCGAGACGCCGGTGGGCGCCGTGGTCTTCGACCCCGCGTCGGGGCAGGTGGTCGCCAGCGCCCACAACGCGCCCATCGCCCTGCACGACCCCACCGCCCACGCCGAGATCCGCGCGCTGCGGGCTGCGGGCGAGTGGATCGGCAACTACCGCCTGACCGGCCTGTGGCTCTATGTGACGCTGGAGCCCTGCGCCATGTGCGCCGGCGCCATCAGCCATGCGCGCATCGCACGGCTGATCTATGGGGCGAGCGATCCCAAGGGCGGGGCGGTCCAACATGGAGCGCAGGTGTTCGAGCAGCCGACCTGCCTTTGGCGCCCGCAGGTCGCGGGCGGAGTGCTGGCGGAGGAGGGGGCGGCGCTGCTGCAAGCCTTCTTCAGGGCGCGGCGAAGGCGTCCAGACGCGCCTGCAGCACCCGGCTGACGGGGGGCCAGTCCTCGTCGATGATGGAGAATATGACCGTCGCCCGCATCTCCCCGTTCCAGAGCACCTTGTGTTTGCGCAGGACGCCCTCGCGCACCGCGCCCAGCTTGGCGATGGCCGCCTGGCTTCGCAGGTTGCGCTCGTCGGTGCGTATCTCCACTCGAGCGACGCCCGAGTCGAAGGCGTGGGCGAGCATGGCGAGCTTCATGTCGGGGTTGACGGGGCCGGACCGCGCCTGCGCGTGCAGGAAGGTCGAGCCGATCTCCACGCCTCGGTTCGCGGGATCGATGTGGAGGAAGCTGGTCGCGCCCACGATCTCGTCGTCGGCCAGTCGGCGGACGGCGTAGGCGACGCGGCTCCCCGTCCGCATGTCCCCCAGCGCCGTGCGCCACCAGCCGTCGAACCGCTCGCCGCGGGCGGATGAGGCCATGATGTCCCACACCGGATCGTCGCCCGAGATCGCCGCCCGCAGAGACTCGCGCAGGGCCTCGGTCAGGGGCTCCAGGCAGGTGAAGCGGTCGGTCAGCGGTGTCGCCGAGAGCGCCATTGCAACGTCGCTCATCCGCCTGCCGCCACCTGATCCTGGCATCATAGGTATCCTGTAAGAGCCCTGACCAGCTTGACTCGCGCCGGCGCCGACCGTATCTACCAGCCTCGTTAGCACTCTCAGGGGTCGGCTGCTAAGGCCGGCTGACAGACAGAGCGACAACGGCCCCTCGCACCTTTTCAAGGAGACACAGCATGGCGTTTCGTCCACTCGGCGACCGCGTTCTGGTGAAGCGCGTCGAAGAAGAAGCCAAGACCAAGGGCGGGATCATCATCCCCGACACCGTCAAGGAAAAGCCCCAGGAAGGCGAAGTAATATCCGTCGGCCCCGGCGCCCGTGACGACACCGGCAAGCGTGTCGAGATGGAGCTGAAGGCGGGCGACCGCATCCTGTTCGGCAAGTGGTCGGGCACCGAGGTCAAGGTCGACGGCGACGATCTGATCATCATGAAGGAGTCGGACGTGCTGGGCGTGGTGGACACCCCCGCCGCGATGAAGGCCGCCGCCTGAGCTATCTGGCCGGCGCCGTAGTCTGCGTCGCCCCGTCCTTCGACAAGCTCAGGATGAGGCGAATGCAAAAGACGGCTCCGGAATAGAATCAACACCACAACAGGCCTCATGCTGAGCTTGTCGAAGCACGAGGCCGGTCCCTCAACCCTCTGACGAAAGAGAGCCTCACAATGGCTGCTAAAGACGTCTACTTCGCCTCAGATGCGCGCGATCGCATGCTGCAGGGCGTGAACATCCTCGCCAACGCCGTCAAGGTCACCCTGG
>CAXTEX010000034.1:0-18498 GCA_964243445.1 uncultured Caulobacteraceae bacterium
GAGCCGTCGTCGGTGTCGCCGATGTACATGCCGGGGCGCTTGCGCACCGCGTCCAGGCCCTTCAGCACGCGGATCGACTCCGCGCCGTACTCGCTCGCCCCGCCCGCTTCGGGAGCCTCGGGAAGCTCTTCGCTCATCCAGTCCTTCAGTCTTCCAGCACGCTGTTCAGTCCGCCGGCGACAGGCGGGACGCCTCGACCCGAACCGCCTGCGCCCAGCCTGGCCGGTATCTGAACAGCGCCTCGTCGGTCCCGGTCAGGAAGGCCTGCAGCCCCAGCGCGGTGATCTCCTCGAAGAGCGCCGCCCGGCGGTGCAGGTCGAGGTGAGCGGCCACTTCGTCCAATAACAATATAGGGCTTGGAGCCGATTCTGCACGCGATAAACGCGCCGCCTGGGCCAGGACGAGGTTCAGCACCAACGCCTTCTGCTCGCCGGTGGAGCATTCCGCGGCCGGACGGTCCTTCTCGCCATGCCGGACCAGCAGGTCGGTGCGATGAGGGCCGGTCAAGGCGCGCCCTGCGGCGGCGTCCCGCACCCGGGCGCGGGCGAAGGCCTCGGCCAGGCGCGGAGCATCAGCGGCGCAATCAGGCCGGCTCCACTCGCCCGAGAGCGCCAGCTGCGCCTGTGGGAAAGGCCGGTCGACGCGGGCGTCGATCTCGGCCTGCAGGGCGTCCAGGGTCTCGGCGCGGGTGGCGGCCAGCCGGACGCCGGCCTCTCCCAGCCTCGCCTCGAGCGCGTCGAGCCACACTGCATCGTCTGGACCGTCGGTCAGCAGCCGCGTCCGCTCCCGCAGCGCCCGGTCGTAGGCGTTGGCGACGGCGGCGTGGCCCGGCTCTGCGGCGAAGGCCAGCCGGTCAAGGAAGCGGCGACGCTCCGTCCCGCCCTCCAGGAACAGCCGGTCCTGGGCCGGCGTCAGCCAGACCAACCGCACCAAGTCCGACAGGCGACCGGGCGGCACGGTCTCTCCGTCCAGCCGCACGGTGCGACGCAGCGCGCCCGCGGCCTCCACCCCCGTCCCGACCCGCGCCTCGCCGTCGGGCCCTTCCAGCACCGCCGCTACGCTCCAGGCGCGCCCGGTCGCCTCCCCCGGCCGCCGTCGCCCGAGCTCGGCCACCGCCGCGCCGCGCATCCCCTTGCCGGGCGCGAGATAGGACACCGCCTCCAGGAGGTTGGTCTTGCCGGCGCCGTTCGCGCCGAACAGCACCACCGGCCGGCCGTCCAAGGCGAGCGTCGCCTGCTCATAGGACCGGTAGTCGGTCAGCGTCAGACGGCGAAGGGCGGCGCGCATGGCCGCCCCAGTGGTCCGCCGCCAACGGCATGTCCAGGGCGGCCGGCTCCCAGACGATGCAGCAAGGTGACCGCTTGCAGCCCATCGCCTACACGGCGGTCATGGCTGCTTCCGTCCACGACGAGGTCGCCGGCTTCATCGTGCGCGGTGAGCCGGCCTATCGGCGCACCAACCTGGCCCTGTTCCTGTCGGGCTTCTCCACCTTCTCGCTGCTGTACTGCGTCCAGCCCCTGCTCCCCGCCTTGGCCGCGGCCTTCCGGGTGGATGCGGCGCAGAGTTCGCTCGCCCTGTCGTTGAGCACGGGGCTGCTGGCGATCTCGATCGTCGTGGCCGGGATCGTGTCGGCCTCGCTCGGGCGCAAGGCGATCATGGTGGTCTCGCTCTGCGCGGCGGCGGGGTTCAACCTGCTGGCGGCGGCGGCCCCGAACTGGCCCTTGCTGCTCCTCGCCCGGGGGCTGGAGGGCGTGGCGCTCGGCGGCGCGCCGGCCATCGCCATGACCTATCTCGCCGAAGAGGTGCATCCGGACGGCCTGGGCTTCGCCATGGGGCTGTACGTCGGCGGCACGGCGCTCGGCGGCATGGCGGGACGAGTGCTGACGGGGGTCGCCGCCGACCTCGGCGGCTGGCGCGCGGCCATGACGGTGATCGGCCTGCTGGGGCTCGCCACGGCCGCCGGCTTTGCAGCCCTCCTACCGCCCTCGCGCAACTTCGAGCGCCGCGCCGAGCTTGGGCCAGGCTTCCACGCGAAGGCCTTCGCGCGCCACCTGAGCCACCCGGCCTTGCCGTGGCTGTTCGCCACCGGCTTCCTGGTCATGGGCGGCTTTGTGACGATCTACAACTACGCAGGCTTCCGCCTCACCGGGCCGTCCTACCGTCTGAGCCAGACCCAGGCCGGGCTGATCTTCACCGTCTATCTGGTGGGGATGGCCGCGTCATCGACGGCCGGCGGGCTCGCCGACCGGTTCGGACGCGCGCCGGTGCTGACCGGCGGACTTGTGCTCTTCGCCCTCGGCGTCGCCTTGACCTTGCTCGAGCCGCTGCCGCTGGTCATCGCCGGCGTAGCCCTGGTGACTGGGGGCTTTTTCGTGGCCCATGCGGTGGCCAGCGGCTGGGTCGGCGCGGTGGCGCAGGGCGAGAAGGGCCACGCCGCCGCCTTGTACCTGCTGGCCTACTACACGGGCTCCAGCATCATGGGATCGCTCGGCGGGGTGTGCTGGGCGAAGGCGGGCTGGAACGGAGTGGCGGCTTTGGTCGCCCTGCTGCTCGCCGCCGCCCTGGCCGTCGCCGCGCGTCTGGCCGCCGTCACCGCTCCTGGTCGGTCGGACGCATCAGGATCTCGTTGATGCAGACGTGCTCGGGCTGGGACACGGCGTAGAGGATGGCGTTGGCGACATCTTCGCTCTGCAGCTGGCGCACGGAGCCGGCGAACTGGCTGATGGCCTCGCGGGCGCCAGGATGGGCGACGTGGTCGCGGAGCTCCGTCTCAACGATGCCGGGCTCCACAACCGTCACCCGCACCCGGTCCTTGACCAGCTCCTTGCGCAGCGCCTCGGAGAAGCCGACCACGCCGAACTTGGTGGCGGAATAGCCTGCGCTGTTGGGGTTGGCGACCCTGCCGGCGGTGGAGGCGACGTTGACGATATGGCCGTCCCGGCGCGCCCGCATGCCGGGAAGCGCGGCCTGGCTCGCGGCGATCAGGCCCAGCACGTTCAGCTCCAGCATGTGGCGCCAGCGGCCGAGGTCCGCCTCAGCCGTCGGCTCCAGATACATGACACCGGCGTTGTTCACCAAGATGTCGAGCCGGCCGTAGTGATCCTCCGCCGCGTTCACCATCTGCGCCGCCGCATCCGGGTCGGAGACGTCGGCGGTCAGGGCGAGCGCCTCGCCCCCCGCCGCCGTGATCGTCTTGACGAGGGTGTCGAGTCGTTCGCGACGCCGGGCCGCCACGGCCACCTTCGCTCCGGCCTTGGCCAGGGCGCGCGCCGTCGCCTCGCCGATGCCCGACGACGCGCCGGTCACCAGCGCCACCCTGCCGTTCACGCCTGCATCGCTCATGATCTGGTCCCGTCCGCCGTCCGGATGAGGGTGCGAAACCGGTCGCGCGAGCATCGGTTCCGTGGAGCGTGACTTGCGGAACACAGCTGTTGTGCATTGCAGCGAATTAATGCAGCAACGCCGAGATGAGAGATTATATGACCCTCATACCCGCTTCACCGGGGCCACTCCTTCCACGATCGTGTTTGCGGAAGCGATATTCGACCTCTCGTCGGACCTTTGGTGAAAGCCCTGCGGGCAAAAAAGAGGACTGGGACCATGATCCGCTTATCGACCATCACCGAACGCGTCGCCAACGCCGGCCTGCTGCTGATGGCGGCCCTGCCGCTGCTCGCCGTCGGCGCGCTGGCCCACTAGCCGATATCGCCCAGCGAAGGCGCCGACCCTCGCTGGGCTCAGCTTTGATCTAATCGCGGGCGGCCTCGACATAGTCGGCCGACCGCATCTCCTGCAGACGTGAGGCGGTGCGTTCAAACTCGAACCCGCCGCCGCCTGCCCGATACCGGTCCGGCGGCTCCGCCCCGGCGAGCATCCCCAGCTTGCAGCGCCCTTCGTAGAGAGCGTCGACGAGGGACACGAAACGCGCCGCCTCGTTGCGCCGCTCCGGTCCGAGTTGGGGTACGTCTTCCAGAAACACCGTGTGGAAGCGCTGCGCGACGGCCAGATAATCCTGCGCTCCCAGATTGGCCCCGCACAGGCTGACGAAGCTCGACCTCAGGTGACCGCTCACGGCGTGCGGCAGGCGCAGCTTGCGACCCTGCACCACCAGCGTCTCGCCGGTTTCCGACGCCCCGTCGTGCAGCCCGGACCACAGCGCGTCAAAGGCGGCGCGGGTCTGGGCGTTGACAGGCGAGAAATAGACCTGCCGCCCCTTGAGCCGGTCCAGGCGGAAGTCCTTGGGACCCTCCACGCGCACGACCTGCATGTGACCCTTCAGCGCCTCGATGAAGGGCAGGAACAGCTGGCGGTTCAGGCCGTCCGCGTAGAGGGCGTCCGGCGCACGGTTCGACGTCGCCACGATCACCACGCCCTCCGTCCACATGGCCTCGAACAAGCGGCCGAGGATCATGGCGTCGGCGATGTCGGTGACGTGGAACTCGTCGAAGCACAGCAGCCGCGCGCCCGTGGCCAGCAGGTGCGCCACCGGCGGAATGGGATCGTCGCCGCCGTGCCGGCCGGAGTGGGACTGGCCAAAGCGAGCCTTGCGGGCCGCGGCATCCCCCTTGCGCCAGGCGTCGATCAGGCCGTGGGTCTCGCCCATGAAGGCATGGAAGTGCACCCGCCGCTTCTTCGCCGCCGGAGCGGAGTCGAAGAACAGGTCCATGACCATGGACTTGCCCCGCCCCACCGGCCCGTAGAGGTAGACGCCCTGCGGCGTCTCGCGCTTGCGGTGCAGCAAACCGAAGGAGAAGCCGGGTTCGGCCAGGGCGTTCAGGTCGCTTTCAAGCCGTGACAGCGCATCCACGGCCGCCGCCTGGGCCGCATCGGGTGCGAGCTCGCCGCACTTCAGGCGATCCTTGTACGCGGTCTGGACGGAGTCGGGCATGGGCGCCTCGCATAACCCATGCTGGCGAGGTGTCCATTGGCGGGCGTCGGGGCGACTGCGCGCGCAAGGCCTCTTCCCCGCCGCACCGGTTCGGCTAGTCTCTGCGGCCCTCGACCCTGGCGGGACTCAGGCCCCGCGGCACGGACCGGACGACGCATGAAGCTGACCATGGAGCGTTCCGCGCTGATCAAGGCGCTCGGCCACGTGCAGAGCGTGGTGGAGCGGCGCAACACCATCCCGATCCTGTCCAACGTGCTGCTGTCCGCCGACAAGGACGGCGCGACCTTCTCCGCCACCGATCTGGACATGGAGATCGTCGACCAGACCAACGCTCAGGTCGGCTCGGGCGGCCAGATCACCGCGCCCGCCCACACCCTCTACGAGATCGTGCGCAAGCTGCCGGACGGGGCGGATGTGGAGCTGAAGTTCGCCGGAGACGACCCCAGGCTATCGATTCAGGCCGGCCGCTCGCGCTTCAACCTGCCGGTGCTGCCGGCGGGCGACTTCCCGGTGATGTCGTCCGACGGGTTGTCGCCAGCGCTCACGGTGGCGACGGCCGACCTGCTCAGGCTGATCGACAAGACCCGCTTCGCCATCTCCACGGAAGAGACCCGCTACTACCTGAACGGCCTCTATCTGCACACCGTCTCCGAAGGCGGCGAGACCAAGCTGCGCGCCGTCGCGACCGACGGCCATCGCTTGGCGCTAGCCGAGATGCCGGCCCCGGAAGGGGCGGTCGGCGCTCCGGGCGTGATCGTGCCGCGCAAGACCATCCAGGAGGCGCGCCGCCTGCTCGACGACGCCGGCGAGACGGTGCAGCTGCAGCTGTCGGCGGCCAAGGTCCGATTCGAGTTCGGCCGCGCGGCGCTGACCAGCAAGGTCATCGACGGCTCCTTCCCCGACTACATGCGGGTGATCCCGCGCGACAACCAGAAGGTCGCCCTGATCGACAACGCCTTGTTCGCCGACGCGGTGGATCGGGTGGCCACCATCTCGGCGGAGAAGTCGCGCTCGGTGAAACTGGCTTTGGAGCCCGGCCGATTGGTGCTCACCGTACGCAACATGGAGGCCGGCCAGGCGGTGGAGGAGGTGGAGATCGACTACGACGGCGAGCCGTTCGAGATCGGCTTCAACGCCCGCTACCTCCTCGATGTCGCCGGCCAGATCCAAGGCGAGACGGCGGAGTTCCGCTTCGCCGATCCCGCCTCCCCCACCCTGGTGCTCGACCCCGCCGACGCCGGCGTGCGCTATGTGCTGATGCCGCTGCGGGTGTAGCGCTCGACCGCGAGCGCGATCACGCGGATCGTCTCGCTCCAGAGGCCGAGCGTGTGCAGCGCGTCCAGCGGGTGGAAGGCCGCGTCGTCGGCGTCGTCGCCCGCCCGCGGCTCGCCGGAACGCCAGCGCACCGCATAGTCGACCAGGACGTAGTGGGTTTGCGGCCCGAACACGCCGTCGACCACGTCCACCAGTCCGAGCATGTCGGCTTGCACGCCGGTCTCCTCGACCAGTTCGCGCAAGGCGGCGGCCTCCAGCGCCTCGCCCCATTCCACCCGGCCGCCGGGCAGGCTCCAGGAGCCCTGCATCGGAGGCTGACCGCGGCGGATCAGCAGCACCTCGTCACCTCGAAGGCAGACGACGCCCACGGCGGGAATGGGGCGGCGAGGCGGCGTCAATACGGCCACTGTGGTTTTGGCGGCTCAGCGGTGTGGCTGAAAGGTTTCCGTGGCGAAACACCACGTGGGTGCGACAGGTAAGGCACTTTTCACCATTGCCGGCCAAAGTCATCCTCACATGCACGTAAGGTTGTTCGGGATTACTCTGCATGCGCAAGCGTCTGACGGCCATCGCTCTTTCGGCCGCCCTCGCCGGCTTCGGCCTCGGCTCCTCCGCCAACGCCCAGGGGCTGCAGTGCGTAGAGTTCGCGCGCCTCTTCTCCGGCATCCAGATCTTCGGCAACGCCGCCACCTGGTGGAGCCAGGCTTTCGGCAAGTACGCCCGCGGCTTCACGCCCGAGTCCGGCTCTGTGCTGGTGTTCAAGGCGTCAGGCGTCATGCGCGACGGCCATGTGGCCGTGGTCAGCCATGTGCTGACCGACCGCATCATCCAGGTGACCCACGCCAACTGGTCGATGATCGAGGGCCACCGCGGCCAGGTCGAGAAGGACGTCACCGTCGTCGATGTCTCCCCCTCGGGCGATTGGAGCCAGGTCAAGGTCTGGTACGATCCCAGCCACAACCTGGGCAACAGCGTCTATCCGACGTACGGCTTCATCTACCGCGCCGCCCAGCGCGCCGCCGGCATGGCCAACCAGATCGCCCAGGCGGCGACCGGCCGCTCGAACGGCACGCAGATCGCCATGGCCGCGCCTCAGCCGGTCCGCGCCTCCGCCGCAGCGCCCAAGACGGACCTGCTGGACGCCATCCTCAGCCAGCACTGATCCTCAGCCGCCACGCAGCGCGCAGGCGGCGAGGTCGTCCTCCCGCACGATCTGGGCCGAAGCGCCGATCCGGCGGCTACGACGCGCCACATAGGCGCCGGGCCGCACGGCCTTCCACTTGAGCGGATCGGGCAGGATGGCGGCGAGCCGGGCCGCCTCCTCCGCACTCAGCTCATCGGCGTCGTGTCCGAAATAGCGCTGCGAGGCCGCCTGCGCGCCGTACACGCCCGGGCCCCATTCGACCACGTTGAGATACACCTCCAGGATGCGTCGCTTGCCCCAGAGCGCCTCGATCAGCACGGTGAAATAGGCCTCCAGTCCCTTGCGCAGGTAGGAGCGCTGCGGCCAGAGGAAGACGTTCTTGGCCGTCTGCTGACTGATGGTGGAGCCGCCCCTGACCTTGTGCGGATCACGCCGGTTGTGCGTCGCCGCCGCCCGCATCGCGGCGAAGTCAAAACCATGATGGGCGCAGAAGCCGGAGTCCTCCGCAGCGATCACCGAGCGCGCCAGGTCGGGCGAGATGCGCGACAAGGGACGCCAGGCCTTGTGGACGCCATAGCCCTGGGTCGCCCGCTCCAGCATCAGCAGCGTCACAGGCGCCACGATACGGTAGGCGGCGGCGAGCGCCAACGGGGCGACCAGGGCGATCAGCACGACCGCCACGGCCAGGGAAGCGACGCGACGTGCACCCCTGGCTCCGGCGGTCGGCGCGGCCGTCCACGTCGCGGTCTTGCCCCTCGCCGCGCCGGTCGGGGCCGAAGGTTTGTTCGGCCGGAGCTTCGTAAGCGTGAGCTTCGTAAGCTTGAGCTTCGTCGACCGAAGCTTCGCAGATCGAACCGCCCTGGCCTTTAGCGACCGCCTCTCCCTGTTTCGCTTGCGCACCATCTCCGCCCGGCCCTTCAGCCCTTGCGCTAACCGTCCACAGCGGGTGTGGCAATCGCGCAAGACCGGCAGGAACCGGGGTCCGAGCGCCCCGTTTTCTGCCCACTCCAGGAGCGGACGTCCATGCCCTCAGCCTTGAAGCCCCTCTCAGACCAGACCCTCGTCATCACCGGTGCGACCTCCGGGATAGGCTTGGCCACCGCCCGCGCGGCGTCGGCCCGGGGGGCGAAGCTGATGCTCGTGGCGCGCAACGAGCAGGCGCTGCAGGCGCTGTGCGACGAGTTGAGGGCCCGGGGCGGCGTGGCCGACTATGTCGCCGCCGACGTGGCGGACCTGCCGGCCTTGCAGAAGGCGGCGGTGCGGGCGGACGAGCTTCATGGCGGCTTCGACACCTGGATCAATGTGGCGGGAACAACGATCTACGGCACGATCGCCGACACCCCGCTGGAGGACCAGCGGCGGCTGTTCGACACCAATTATTGGGGCACGGTGCACGGCTCACAGATCGCGGTGGAGCACCTGAAGAACCGTCCGGACGGCGGCGTGCTGATCAATACGGGCTCCATCCTCTCCGACCTCGCCGTACCGACCCAGGGGCCCTATTCCGCCTCGAAACACGCGTTGAAAGCCTTCACCAACGCGCTTCGCATGGAGTTGAAGAAGAGCGCGCCGGCCGTCTCGGTCACCCTGATCAAACCCAGCGCCATCGACACGCCGATCCGCGAGCACGCCCGCAACTACATGGGCTCCCCCGTCAAGAACCCGCCGCCCGTCTACGCCACCCCATTGGTGGCCGATGCCATCCTGTACGCCGCGGAGACGCCGGTGCGGGAAATCACGGTGGGCGGCGGCGGTTGGGCGCAGGTGCAGGTCGGCGTACATTTCCCCTGGCTGGCCGAACAGGCGATGGCCTGGATCGTGCCCCTCCTCAGCCGCAGCGCCTCGGAGCCGGAGGAGGCGCACGATGACGCCCTCTACAAGGCCGGTCGCGACCTGCGCGAGCGCAGCCCCTACTTCGGCGTCCGCCAGACCAGCCTGTTCACCCGCGCGCAGATGAACCCGCGTCTCACCACCGCTGTGATTTCCGGCGCCCTGGCGGCGGCCTTGGTCATTCTCAAGGCCCGCGGGAGCCTGCGCCTGCTGTCCGCCCGGCGCGACGCTGTACGCCGCTACCGCGCCAAGCTGGAGGCCAAGGCCCAATCCGCCGCCGCACGGGACTGAGCCCCGCTCAGGGTCTGGCGATACGGCCGCCGGTCATCGCCGTCGGTGCGCCTGTGGTCCCCGGAAAGGAGATCGGCAGGCCCCTCAGCGTGCGCGCCGCGAGGTAGGCGAACGCTTCCGCCTCCAGCGCGTCTCCCCGCCAGCCCATCTCTTCGGCGGCGGCGATGCGGCAGGGCGCGCGATGCGCCAGGGCCGTCATGATCTCAGGATTGCACCGGCCGCCGCCTGAGACCACCATCACGCTCGGCGGTTGGCGCGCGGTGCGAAGTCCCATCGCGACCGCCTCCGCGGTGAGGGCGACCAGGGTGGCGCAGGCGTCCTCGGTCGCCAGCCCGTCGAGCGGCGCCAGATCGAAGTCGTAGCGGTCCAGCGACTTGGGCGGCGGCGCGGCGAAATACGGATGGGCGAGATAGGCGGCCAATACCGCATCGTCGGCCCGGCCCGCGGCCGCCAACCGGCCGCCCGCATCATAGCGCCCGAGCCCTCGCCCCTGCACCAGCAGGTCGATCATGCCGTTGCCGGGCCCGGTGTCAAAGGCGAGCGGATCGTCTTCGGCGCTGAACAGCGTGACGTTGGCGACGCCGCCCACGTTCAAGACGGCGGATGGCGGCTTCAGCCCCGACGCCCGCGCCCGCGCGAGGTGGTAGATGGGTGCGAGCGGCGCGCCCTCGCCGCCCGCTGCGACATCGGCGCTGCGGAAGTCGTAGGCGACGGGCACGCCGCAGAGCTGCGCCAGCAATGCTCCGTCGCCGAGCTGTACCGTTCGGCCCCCACGGCCGGCTGACGGGCGCTCGTGCAACACCGTCTGGCCGTGAAAACCGACCAGCTCGATGTCGCGCCAGCCGAGCCCCTCCCGCGCCAGGAAGGCGTCGGCGGCGTCGAAGTGCTCGCGCGCCACAGCCTGCGCCGCGGGCGCGAACGTCTCCGGCTCCAGCGCCCCACGCGCCCAACTTCGGGCGTCCACGGTCGCAGCCAGCGCCAGCTCGCGCGTGGCGTCGCTCAGCTTGCGCTCGCCTGAGGGGCCGAAGCCTGCGATCGCCTCGCCGTCGGTGTCGAGCACGGCCATGTCCACCGCGTCCAACGAAGTGCCGCTCATGAACCCCAGCACGCGCATCGCGTCATCCTCCGCGGCTTCAAAGCCAAGCTCGCCCCGTGCTAAACCCTGCCGCCATGTCCGACTTCAAGCCGAAATCCGAGCTGGTCCACCTGTTGATGCAGCGCGGCTACCTGCATCAGGCGACCCATCTGGAGGCGCTGGATGCGCGTGCGGCGCAGGGCGTGATCACGGGCTACATCGGCTTCGACGCCACCGCCTCCAGCCTGCACGTCGGCAACATGATGCAGATCATGATGCTGCGCCGCCTGCAGCAGACCGGCCACAGGCCTCTCGTGGTCATGGGCGGCGGCACCACGAAGGTCGGCGATCCCTCCGGCAAGGACGCCAGCCGCCAGCTTCTGAGCGATGCGGCCATCGCCGACAACATGGCCTCGATCCGCAAGGCCTTCGACGCCTATCTGCGCTTTGGCGACGGCCCGACCGACGCCTTGGTGGCCAATAACGCGGAGTGGCTGGACCAGCTCGGCTACGTCCAGTTCCTGCGCGACTACGGCGTCCACTTCACCCTGAACCGGATGCTGAGCTTCGACAGCGTGCGCCTGCGCCTGGAGCGGGAGCAGCCTCTGACGTTCCTCGAATTCAATTACATGCTCATGCAGGCGACTGATTTCCTCGAGCTCTACAGGCGTTACGGCTGCGTCCTGCAGCTCGGCGGCTCCGACCAGTGGGGCAACATCGTCAACGGGGTGGAGCTGATCCGCCGGGTGGAGGGCGCGGACGCCTTCGGCTTCACCAGCCCGCTGGTCACCACCAGTTCGGGAGCCAAGATGGGCAAGACCGCCCAGGGCGCGGTGTGGCTGAATGCAGATCTGCGCTCGCCCTACGACTACTGGCAGTTTTGGCGCAACACCGAGGACGCCGACGTGGGCCGCTTCCTCAAGCTGTTCACCGACCTGCCTTTGGATGAGGTGGCGAGGCTGGAAGCCCTGCAGGGCGCCGAGATCAACCAGGCCAAGAAGGTGCTGGCGGCCGAGACCACCGCCCTGCTGCACGGGCGCGTCGCGGCGGAGACGGCCGAGGCCGCCGCCCGCTCCGCCTTCGAGGACGGCGCGGCCTCCGCCGATCTGCCGAGCTTCGAGACGCCGCGGGCGGGGCTTGAGGCCGGCGTGCCGCTCGCAGCCCTGGTCGCCGACGCCGGCCTGGCCGCCTCCCGCTCCGAAGCGCGACGGCTGGCGCAGGGCGGCGGCCTGCGGTTGAACGACCGCCCCGAGCCGGACGCTCAGCGCCTGGTCACCCTGGCTGACCTGGATGGGGACGGCGTAATCAAGCTGGCGGCAGGCAAGAAGAAGATCATTCTTGTGCGACCGGTCTAGGCCGGCGCGACAGACAGGCTGAAGGAGAGGCTTATGACTGGAGTGGACGTGGGTTGCGCAGCGCCCGATTTCGATCTTCCCACCGATGCGGGAGGGCGGGTGACGTTGGCCGGGATGAAGGGGCGGCCCTTCGTGCTCTACTTCTATCCCAAGGACGACACGAGCGGCTGCACCAGCGAAGCCAAGGCCTTTTCCGAGATGAAGGCCCAGTTCGAGGCTGTGGGCGCCGATGTGGTCGGCGTGTCGAAAGACAGCCCCCACGCACACGAGAAGTTCAAGGCCAAACACGATCTGACCATCCGCCTCGCCTCGGACGAGGACGGGAGCATGGTCGAGCGCTACGGCGTCTGGATCGAGAAGAGCATGTACGGCCGCGCCTACATGGGTATCGACCGCGCCACCTTCCTGATCGACGCCGAGGGAACCGTGAACCAGGTGTGGCGCAAGGTGAAGGTGCCTGGCCATGTCGACGCCGTGCTGAAGGCGGCCCGCAACCTTGCCGGCTGATCATTGCGTCTGAAGGGCGGTGCGACGGGTGGTCGCAGGGCGGCTGGCGGTGATGACGATCGAACCCAGGCCACCCGGCTCACCGACCAGGCCGCTGTTCTTACCCAAACCTTAACGTGGCGGGGGCGCTACTAGGTCGATCGGGCGAACTGTCGATGTCGCAAGTCTTGGCTTCACGGACAGCATCGGTCACGATCGCGCCCAATATCACCAAGTCCCCTCCAGCGCTGGCTGAGCAGTTCCGGCTCAGCTTAAGTCCGGGGTTGCTTCCGGCCATGGCGTTTGCTCAGTGCCGCCGATGCAAGGTCATGATCTACAAGGCGTGGTATTCGGCGCCGCTCACCTGACGTCCGCGCCTGCCCGTCCACAACGGCTTCGTCACGATCTTGGAGCGCCGCCGACGGGTGCGGTCCGCTCCGCTAGCGCGCTTTTGGCGCCTGTCGCCATGCTCGTCGGCGCTGTGGGTCTCCTGACGCTCTGGATCGGGGCTACGCATGGGACGACGAGCATGCCGACAGTCGCAGCCAGCCCGGAGACGGCCGTCGCGTCCAGCGCCCGTCAGGCCGGGGCGGTCGAGGCCGCGGCCGTCCGTCAGCGCCTCGCCCTCTCGCGCCTGCTGGCCGATCTCAGCGCGCCCGCGGAGCCGACGTCGCCGCCGCAAGGGGCGAGCCTGACCCGCACCGCGGCGGAGACCGTGGCTAGCGTGCACGAGGCGGAAGCCGACATGGTCTCCGCCGCCGACAGCACGGCCCAGGCGCGGTTGAGGACGATGCAGTCCGCCTTCCGATCCACCGGCCTTGACGCGCGCGCCTACATGGCCTCCGACCAGACCGCTTCGGGGATATCGAAGCTGGAGCTTCGCGACGCCCACGTGCTTGCAGCGCGCCTGGACATAGACGCCCCGCTCGCCCGCCAGGTCCAACACACCGCGCGCGACCTGATCGCCGCCCGCGCTCTCGGCGATGCGGCGGCGGCCCTTCCCCTAGCCACGCCCGTGGACATACCCGTGCGGTCGAGCCCTTTCGGCGAGCGCGTGGACCCCTTCACCCACCAGGCGGCCTTCCATCCGGGCCAGGACTTCTCCGGACGATACGGCGACGCCATCCGCGCCACAGCGCCCGGCGTGGTCTCGTTCGTGGGCCAACGGTCAGGCTACGGCAACTGCGTGGAGGTGGACCACGGCCACGGCTTCAAGACCCGCTATGGCCATCTCTCAGGCTTCACCCTCGGGGTCGGGTCCGTCGTCACGACCGGAGATGTGGTGGGCCGCATGGGCTCCACCGGGCGCTCCACCGGGGTGCACCTGCACTACGAGGTCTGGGCCAGCGGACGACTGCTCAATCCAGCCCCGTTTCTGGACGCCGGTGCAACGCAGAAGGCCCGCGCCTAACCGGCTCGGCCGGTCAACTCCTCCAGAGTCGCGATTAGACGCGTCAGGTCTTGGGGCCGGGACAGGCGATGGTCGCCATCGCGGATCAGGGTGAACACCACGTCTTGACCGCTCCACGCCTCGGCAAGGGCCAAGGCGTGACGCCACGGCACGTCGGGATCCGCGCCGCCTTGCAGGATGCGCAGAGGCGCTTGGCACGCGACAGGTCCAGGCAGCACGGACCATTTCGCCCCATCTTCCAGCAGCGCCCGGGAGATCAGATCTCCGGGACCATAGGCGGACGGCCGGAGCCATACGCCCGCCTGCGATAGGGCGCGGCGGCCCTCGAGCGGCAAGCCGGGCGTGATCAGCGCCTCGGTCATGTCAGCCGCCGGCGCGACGAGCGCCAGCCCCGCGATGCGGCTCGGCCGCGCCAACGCCACGAGGGTCGCAATCCAGCCGCCCATCGACGACCCGACCAGCACGACTGGACCTTGGGTCAGCTCATCGATCACCGCCAAGGCGTCGCTGCGCCAGCGCGAGATCGTACCGTCGACAAACCGCCCGGACGAGCCGCCATGACCGAAGTAGTCGAAGCGGACGAACGCCTGCCCGTGACTCGTAGCCCACGCGCCCAACGTATCGGCCTTAGTCCCGCTCATGTCCGAGTTGAAGCCGCCAAGCCAGACCACCGTCGGCTCGCGACCGCCGACCATGCGGTAGGCGATCCGCTCGCCATCTGACCGCGCCAGATACGCGACCGGCGTGTCCAACGCCGCCTCTGCGATCGGTTGATCGGCTCTATCCCGCGACATAGGACCGACGCCTAGACCAAAGCTGTCAGGACCAAGATATCAGTCGCTGGCGATAGGCGCCGGTTTTAAGCTGCGGAATGGCTGCAGCCAGGCTTCGGTCTTGTTCCAGCGATGAATGTCGCCGCAAGCCGAGCATCGGACGGCCGCGTTTTCGAACGCTTCCGTAGCGAACTGGGCTTCGGACATGGTGTGGCGAGTGGATATGGTGTCGCCCGTGACCGGGCAATGGATCATGACAAGAGGCATGATCGCTTAACGCACAGCTTGATCTTTGGTGACACGCCGCTCGAACCTTCTTGAGCCTTTGTGCGGATCAGAGGTTCAGGACCATGCCATAGGCGTCGAGCGACGCCTCGTGCATGGCCTCCGACATAGTCGGATGTGGGAAGACGGTGGCGAATACCTCCGCTTCGGTCGCTTCCAGGGTCATGGCCAGGGTGAAGCCCTGGATCATCTCGGTGACCTCGCCGCCGATCATGTGGGCGCCCAGAAGCGCGCCGGTCTCGGCGTCAAAGACGGTCTTGACGAAACCGTCGGTCTCGCCCGCCGCAATGGCCTTGCCGTTGGCGCGGAACGGGAAGCGGCCGACCTTGACCTTGCGCCCTTCCGCCTTGGCCTGGGCCTCGGTCTGGCCGACCGAGGCGATCTGGGGATTGGTATAGGTGCAACCCGGGATCGCCGTCTTCAGCGCAGGCGGCTCGCGACCTGCGATGTGCTCGGCGCAGTGGACGCCCTCATGGCTGGCCTTGTGCGCCAGCCAGGGCGCCGCCGCCACGTCGCCGATGGCGTAGAGGCCCTGCACGTTCGTCGCGCAGTGACCATCGGTGACCACATGGCCGCGGTCGAGCTTCACGCCCAGCGGCTCCAATCCGATGTCCTCGATGTTGGCGTCGATGCCCACGGCGACGATGGCGCGCTCGGCGGTGAGCGTCTCCGGCTTGCCTTTAACCTCAAGCGCGAGGGAGACGCCTGCGCTGTCCTTGGACAACCTGGTCACCTTGGCGCCGGTGCGGAACTTCAGCCCGCGCGCCTCCAGCGCCTTGCGGGCGGCGGCGGAGATCTCCTCATCCTCCACCGGCAGGATGCGGTCGACCGCCTCGATCACGGTGACCTCGGAGCCGAGCGAGCGGTAGAAACTGGCGAACTCCAGCCCGATCGCGCCCGAACCGACCACCAGCAGGGTCTTGGGAAAGGCGCGAGGCGTCATGGCCTCGCGATAGGTCCAGACCCGGTCGCCGTCGCCGACCAGACCGATGGCCGGGATGGTCTTGGCCCGCGCGCCGGTAGCCAGGATCACCGCCTTGGCCTGAAGGGTCCGCTTGCCGCCGGCGTTCTCGTCCACCACGACCTTGGGCGCGGGATCGCCCGGCTCCAGTCGGGCTGTGCCGGCGATTACCTCGATCTTGTTCTTCTTCATCAAGAAGCCGACGCCGCCGTTCAGTTGCCGGGCCACCTTGCGCGAGCGGTCGATCACCTTGGCGAAGTCGAAGCCGGTGCGGTCCACGCTCAGGCCATAGTCGGCGGCGTGGGTGGTCATGGTCTCGAACACCTCGCCCGACTTCAGCAGCGCCTTGGTCGGGATGCAGCCCCAGTTCAGACAGATGCCGCCGAGTTCAGCCCGCTC
This sequence comes from uncultured Caulobacteraceae bacterium, assembly GCA_964243445.1. GTDB lineage: Bacteria > Pseudomonadota > Alphaproteobacteria > Caulobacterales > Caulobacteraceae > CAHJWH01. The sequence goes on from CAXTEX010000034.1 coordinate 16,174, forward strand.
CACGATGGCGGTGCGCAGGCCGAGCTGAGCGGCGCGGATCGCGGCGGTGTAGCCGCCGGGGCCGGAACCGATGACGATGAGGTCGAAGTCGAGAGCCATATCGGTTCACCCTTGCAGGGTTGAGGGACCGCCTCGTCCTTCGACACGCTCAGGATGAGACTATTGAGAAGCGTTGCCTAAGCCTTTCGCCTCATCCTGAGCGTGTCGAAGGACGAGGCGGACTCACTCACGCCAGCATGGTCACGGGTTCTTCGACCAGGCCCTTGAAGGCCTGCAACCAACGCGAGCCGATGGCGCCGTCCACCACCCGGTGGTCGCAGGTGAGCGTCACGCTCATCACCGTGGCCACGGCCAGGACGTCGCCTCGCACCACGGGCCGCTTCTCGCCGACGCCGACCGACAGGATGCAGCCCTGCGGCTGGTTCAGGATCGAGCTGAAGCTCCTGATGCCGAACATGCCGAGGTTGGACAGCGAGAAGGTGCCGCCCTGGAACTCCTCCGGCTTCAGCTTGCGGGTCCGGGCGCGCTCGGCCAAGTCCTTCATGGCGACGGATATGTCGGCGAGCGAACGGGTTTCGGCGGACCGCACGATCGGCGTGATCAGGCCGCCGTCGATGGCCACAGCCACGGCGACGTCGGCATGGTGGTGGAGGGCGATGCCGTCGGGGGTGTAGGAGGCGTTGGCGTCCGGCACCGCCCTCAGGGCCAGGGCGCAGGCCTTGATCAGGAGGTCGTTGACCGAAACGCGCACGCCTCGGCTGTCCAGGGCCCCGTTGATGCGCTTGCGCGCGTCGAGCAGGCGGTCGATCTCCAGATCGAGATTGAGCGGGAAGTGGGGGACGTCGCGGAAGCTGTCGGTCAGCCGCCGCGCGATGGTCCGCCGCATGCCGTCGAGCGGCTTCAGGTCATAGGAGCCGGCGGGGATGCCCAGGCTCTCCAAAGACTTGATCTCGGCAGGCGGAGCGCTCGCCGGCGCGGCGGCGGCCGGAGCCGTCTTCGACGGGGCGACCGGGGCGCCCGACTGGGCTCCGTCGATGTCGCTGGCGATGATGCGGCCGTGCGGACCGGAGCCCCTCAGGGACGACAGCTCCACGCCCTTCTGCCGGGCGAGGCGGCGGGCGAGCGGGCTGGCGAACACCCGGACGATTTCGGACGCCGGCCTTTCCGCACCCGCTTTGTCGCCACTCGAAGCAGGAGGCGCAGATCGGGGGCCGCCCCGATCATCACTTTCATCCTTTGGAGACGACGAAGGCGGCGTCTTGGCGCCACGGTCGCCCTGACGTTCCCGCGCCTCCTCCTGGCCCTGGTCGCGGGCCGCACGGGGGTCGTCTGAACTCGCCCCGGCGATCACATCCTTGCTCTCGGCGGCCTTGGGCTGGGTCGGCGGCGGTGCAGCCGGCGTAGCGCCCTCGCCTTTCAGCCGGGCGATGGGGGTGTTCACCTTCACTCCCTCAGTCCCTTCGGCCACGAGGATGGCGTCAACCACGCCCTCGTCAACGGCCTCGACCTCCATGGTGGCCTTGTCGGTCTCGATCTCGGCGATGACGTCGCCCGAGGAGACGGAGTCGCCGGCCTTGACGTGCCACTTGGCGAGCACGCCCTCCTCCATGGTGGGCGACAGGGCGGGCATGAGGATGTCGGTCATGGACGTGTTCCGGCCGCGCGCGTCGGTAGGGCGGACCTCAGGGGTAGGCGCTCCGCCTGCACGGGGATGCGTCCTTCGGGAACGCCCCGTCGGGGCTCCTCAGGGTAACGACGGAGGTGACTGACGCAGACGGTCGTCAAGCTGAGAAAGGCTTCATACAGGCCTGTCTCGAAGCGCTCAGTCCGGGCCAACGTCTTGCTCATTTATAGCAGACGCTGCGCACCGCCTGGACGATCTTGTCGATCGAGGGCAGGCAGAGCGCCTCCAGATTTGCGGCGTAAGGCATGGGCACATCCTCGCCATGCACGCGGGTCGGCGGGGCGTCGAGATAGTCGAAGGCGTGTTCGACCACGCGCTGGCAGACCTCGGCGCCCACCCCGAAGGCGCCCCAGCCCTCCTCCACGCTGACGATGCGGTTGGTCTTCTTCACGCTCTCCACCACTGTGTCATGGTCCAGCGGCCGCAGGGTGCGCAGGTCCACCACCTCCGCCTCAATGCCATCCTCGGCCAGTTTTTCAGCCGCTTCCAGGCAGAAGCCGACCATGCGTGAATGGGCGACGAGCGTCACATCCTTGCCCTCGCGACGGACCTTGGCCTTGCCGATCGGGAGTACGAAGTCGTCCATCTCCGGCACGTCGAACTCGTGGCCGTAGAGCATCTCGTTCTCGAGGAAGACCACC
>CAXTEX010000035.1:0-15578 GCA_964243445.1 uncultured Caulobacteraceae bacterium
GCGGCTACGCCATGATCTTCTCGCTGCTGCTGGCGGCGGTGATCTGGAACCTCGGCACCTGGTGGTTCGGCCTGCCCAACAGCTCCTCGCACGCCCTGATCGGCTCGATCCTGGGCGTAGGCCTCGCCAACCAACTGCTGCACGGGCGCAGCGGCGCGTCGGGCGTCGACTGGGGCCAGGCGCTGAAGGTGCTGCAGGCCCTGCTGTTCAGCCCGCTGTGCGGTTTCGTCCTCGCGGGCGGCCTGCTCTTCCTGCTGAAGCTCGTGCTGCACAACACCAAGTTCTACGAGCCCGCCAAGCCGGACGAGACGCCGCCCTGGTGGATCCGCGGGCTGTTGATCCTGACCTGCACCGGCGTGTCCTTCGCCCACGGCGGCAACGACGGCCAGAAGGGCATGGGCATCATCATGCTGATCCTGATCGGCGTGGCGCCCACCGCCTACGCGCTGAACCGCACCATGCCGGACAGCGCGACGCCCAAGTTCATGCAGACCTCCGCCGCCGCCGCCCAGGCCTTCCAGGGCCTGTCCAACGGCGCGCCGCCGCCCCCGGTCGTCGACGCCCGCAAGACCGTGGACGACGCCCTGAGCAACGGCGGGCTCGGCAAGCCGGAGACCTTCGCCGCCCTGTCGGTGCTGGCGAAGGACATCGGCGGTCAGCTCAAGGCGGCCGGGGCGGTCTCCAAGGTGCCCGCCGCCCAGACCCAGAACGTGCGCAACGAAATGTATCTTACCGCCCAGGCGATCAGCCAGATCGGCAAGCAGAAGATCAAGGTCAGCCCCGCCGACGCCAAGACCTTCAAGAGCTTCAGCGACCTGCTCAACAAGGGCACCCGTTTCATCCCCATCTGGGTCAAGATCACCGTCGCCCTGGCGCTGGGGCTCGGCACCATGATCGGCTGGAAGCGGATCGTGGTCACCGTGGGCGAGAAGATCGGCAAGCAGCACCTGAGCTACGCTCAGGGCGCGTCCGCCGAACTGGTCGCCGCGATCACGATCGGCGGCGCGGAGTTCCTGGGCCTGCCGGTCTCCACCACCCACATCCTGTCCAGCGGCGTGGCCGGAACCATGGTGGCCAACGGCTCGGGTCTGCAGTGGTCCACCGTGCGCAGCATAGCGCTGGCCTGGGTCCTGACCCTGCCCGCCGCCATCACCATCGCCGGCCTGCTGTATGCGGCGCTCAGCTCGGTGATCGGCGGCCTGCACTAGCGTCGCAAGGATCGGCGGCGATCCTTGCGTCTTGCAGAGCGGGCGTCTTGCAGACCGGGCGTCTTGCAGAGCGGGCGTCTTGCAGACCGGGCTTGCGCGGTCCAGACACTCGTAATGGCTTGCAGGCCGTTAGAGGACGTCGATGTCGCTGAACCCCGCCTCTTCGGCCAGGTCGCTCGCGGCATGAGCGTGGGCCTCGCCTGGTCGCCGAACCAGCCGGCGCTCTTCTGATCCACGCGCTCGCGCCTTCGGGTCGGCAGGAGGCGCGCGCGCGAGACGCCGCAGACCCACTGCGCTCGTTCCGAGACCGCTTCCAGCTTCCGGAGGGCGCGGTCTATCTGGACGGCAACTCGCTGGGCCCCCTGCCCCGCGCCACGCCGGCCCGCCTCTCCACCGTGCTGACGCAGGAATGGGGCGACGGGCTGATCCGCAGCTGGAACGCGGCGGGATGGATCGACGCGCCCGCCCGCCTCGGCGCCAAGATCGCGCGGCTGGTCGGCGCCCGGCCCCATGAGGTCATCGTGGCCGACTCCACCTCGGTGAACCTGTTCAAACTGCTCGCCGCGGCCATGGCGGACAGGCCCGATCGCCCGGTGATCCTCACCGAGGCCGGCGGCTTCCCCACCGACCTCTACATGGCGCAGGGTCTCGCCGGCCTGCTGCCCGGCCTGGAGGTTCGCGCGGCGCCTCGGGCCGCCCTCGCCGCCGGCTTGGACGAACGGGTCGGCGCGGTCCTGCTGACCCACGTCCATTACAAGACGGGCGAGACCTTCGACATGGCCGCGGTCACCGCATCGGTCCAGGCGGCGGGCGCGCTCATGCTCTGGGACCTCAGCCACAGCACCGGCGCCGTCGCCGTGGACCTCGCCGCTGCGGGCGCCGATCTGGCGGTGGGCTGCGGCTACAAATATCTGAACGGCGGCCCCGGCGCGCCGGCCTTTCTGTACGTCGCCGAGCGCCACCAGGGGCGGCTGCGCTCGCCGCTGACCGGCTGGATGGGCCATGCGGCGCCCTTCGCCTTCGGGGACGACTATCGCCCCGCGGACGGGCTGGCCCGCTTCCTCTGCGGCACGCCGCCGATCCTGAGCATGGCGGCGCTGGAGGTCGGGGTCGACCTGATGCTGGAGGCGGAGCTGGCGCAGGTGTTCGCCAAGTCGCAGGCGCTCTGCACCGCCTTCATCGCAGACGTCGAGACGCGCTGCGCCGGCTTGGGGCTGGAGCTCGCCACGCCGCGCGACCCGGCCCTGCGCGGCGCCCACGTCTCCTTCCGCCACCCGCAGGGCTATGCGGTGATGCAGGCGCTGATCGAACGCGGCGTGATCGGCGACTTCCGTGCGCCGGACGTCCTGCGCTTCGGCTTCCCTGCGCTCTACCTCGGCTTCGAGGACGTATGGATCGCCGTCGAGACGATGCGGGAGACGCTCGAGACGCAAAGCTGGCGCGACCCGCGCTTCCAGGTGCGCGCCGCGGTCACCTGACGCCTGCGCCCGCGACGCGCAGGAAGACCTCCCAGCCGTCGAGATGGCGCGCCAAGTCCGCGTCCCGCAGCCGGAACCCCGCCGGATCGTCGTCGATCAATGTCGTGACCTGGGAGCGGTGGGCGGCGATCGCGGCGCGCTTGCGATCCAGGACGGCGGACACGTCGAGCCGCAAGCACGGGCGCGCAGGGCCGGCGTCGTCAGGGTCGTCAAGGGTCAGCCCCCAGACCGGATAGGCGTAGAGCGCCGCTCCCCAGGCCGCAGCCTGCCGCGCGGCGATCCGGAAGGCGGCCTTGTGGTCGGGATGGGGATCGGCCTCCCAAGTGGCGAAGACGGCCGCGACCCGCCGGTCGGCAAGGACGCCGGCGAGCCAGGCCTGGGCCGCCGTCTCCTGTTCCGCGAGCCGCCCATCCGGCGCGTCGAACGCGTCCACCCGCCCCCGTCCGGCCGTCAGACCGGCCACTGCGGCGTCCAGCTCGGCCCGTCGCAAGGCGGCCAGCCGAGCAGGCGGCCAGGTCGGCGAGCTGGGATGGGAGCCTGCGCCATCGGTCAGGACGGCGATCATGACATCGCGCCCGGCGTCCGCCGCCCGGGCGATCAGGCCGCCGCAGCCCAGGCTTTCGTCATCCGGATGCGGGGCCACGATCACCAGGGCTCCGTCGCCCGGTAGGAGCGCCTCGAGCCTCGACACGGGGGCTGCGGCGAAGGCCGCCCTCGCCTGCGCCGCCGTCCATCGCAGGTGCGCATCGTGACCCATGCCGTTGGAACATCTCGAGAAGCTTGAGTGTTGCGTCGGCATGGGTGCGTGGGGGCTGGGTTTAGATGTCGTGCGTCGGCCAACCGTGGTGGCTGTGCCGGCGCGCGATGAGGCTGAGCGGATCATAGGCTGCCTTGAGGCGCTGACGACCCAGCGGGACCTGGGCGGGGCTCCCATTGCGCCGGGGGTGATCAAGGTCCTCGTGCTCGCCAACAACTGCCGCGACGCCACAGCCGACGTCGCCCGGCGGGCGGGCGCCGATGTCGAGGTGCTGGAAGTCGACCTGCCGCTGTCGCGGGCCAACGCCGGCGTCGCGCGGCGCGCGGCCATGGACGCGGCGGCTGAGCGGCTGCCGCCCGGCCCTGGGCTGATCTGCACCACCGACGCCGACAGCCGCCCGCGGCCGGACTGGGTCGCCCGCCTGTGGAAGGCCATGGACGAGGGGGCCGAAGCCGTGGCGGGCGCGGTGGAGTTCGATCCCCTTGAGACCACCGGCCTCGACTTCAGCGACGCCCGCCGCCGCGAGGGTCTCTATTCGGCTCTGCAGGCCGAGATCATCGCCCGCGTCGATCCCGAGGCCCACAATCCGTGGCCGAACCACATCTGGGCGTGGGGCGCCAACCTGGCGGTGACCGCCTCCGCCTACCGCCGGGTCGGCGGCCTGCCCGCCCAGCCGCTGGCCGAGGACCGCGCCTTCGTCGAGCAGTTGCGCCGCCACGACGTTCCGGTGCGCCATTGCCTCGACGCCCGGGTCTGGACCTCCGCACGCAGGATCGGACGGGCGGAAGGCGGCTTGGCGAGCCTGGTCGACGCCCATATCGGCGGCGATGAAACGCCCTGCGACGCCGCCCTCGAACCTGCCCGGGACGCCTTGAGACGAGCGACGTGGCGGCGGCGGTTGCGGCGCGCCTATCAGGATCGCGAGCCGGCGGAAGCGCTGGCTGCGCGATTCGGGATCAACGCGGACGTCCTGGCCTTGGCGCTTTGCGAAGACGCCTTCGGGTCGGCTTGGAGCCTTTTGGAGCGGCGATGCCCCCGTCTGGCGCCCCGCCGCCTGAAGCCGTCCGAGCTTCCCGCCGAGATCCGCAGGGCCGAGCGGCTGCTGGCGCGGATCAGCCCGGACGGACGCGTCGATCGAGCCGGTAGAGCTCACGCCGCCAGCGCCGGTCTGTGGTCAGCGCCGGCGTCGCCCTGAGGAAGGCCTCGACCGCCTCGTCGCCGGTGAGGGGGTAGTCCGGCGTCTCGCCGAGCCAGTGGACCAGAAGCGCCACCCCGCCCGGCTCCAGCGCGGAGCAGACCCAGTCCGCCACCCGCGCCAGGTCGTCACGGCTGAAGTAATAGAGCACCTCCGACAGCACGATCAGGTCGAAGCGGCCGGGCGGCGTCTGGTCGGGCAGCGTCAGCCGGGCGAAGCGGATGTGGGACGCACCGGCGCTGCGCGCCCGGGCCTGCGCCAGGGCCGCCTCGGCGATGTCGACGCCGAGCAGGTCGTCGCACCAGGGGGCGAGCCGGGCGGTCAGCTCGCCGATGGCGCAGCCGACCTCCACCGCGCGGTGGAAGCGGCGCCCTTCCAGGGCCGACACCGTGTCCTCGTACTTGGCGCGCTCATAGTCCCGCGTGGCCAGGCCCCAGGGGTCGGGATCGCGGGCGTAGAGGGCGTCGAAATAGCCGGCCGTCAGGCTCTGCGCCCCAGGGCTCACGCCGGGAAGCCCGATGCGGCGGACCAGGGCGGCGGCCGGTCGCGGCTTGAGACGAAGCCGGCCGCATCCTCCAGGGCGCCGTCCGGAAAGGGCTGACGCAGGTAGGTGGAGAGATCGCGCACCACCCGTTCCACAGGACTGGGCCGGGTGAAGGCGGACAGGCCCAGCCCGCGTTCCGCCAGACCGATGACTTCGAGCGCCGATCGCTCCACCGCCAGCCGCGTGAGGTTGACATAGGCGTCCACCATGGCGGGCTCGCTGGCGCCGTCCTCGGCCAGGACAGCAGCGCGGCGCACCCACAGCTCCGCCGTCTCGGCCGCCAGGGCGGCGGTCGCCACACGGGCCTTCTGGTGCGGGTCCGCGGCGCGTCCGCGGGCGCGCAGGGCCTCGCCCATAAGCTGGACGATGCGCAACACAGCGCCGGTCTGCACGGCGGCGAAGCGCCAGGCCCCGCCCTTGAACAGGGGCGAGCGATAGTAGTCCCCGGGTGCGCCGACCACGTCCGCCGGCCTTATCTCCCGGCCGGTGAAATCCACCGTCCCCGTGGCGGTGGCGCGCATGCCGCGCACGGTCCAGGCGGACAGGTCGTGCGGCGGCGTGCTCTCCAGCCGCGGCGCGAGCATCAGCCCCTCGCCCGACGGCGTCCGCGCCGTGACCAGCGGCCGCGACACCAGCCCGAGGCCGGAGGCGTAGATCTTGGCGCCCGAGAGCAGCGCCGACTGTCCCGCCTGCGGGGCCGCGTCCAGCTGCAGGCCGGGCGGCGTCTCGGCGTTCCAGCAGCCGCAGACAGCGCCTGCGCGGACATCCTCGGCCAGGGCGCGCGCCTGGCCGGCGTCGCCGTAGCGCACAACGAGCTTCACGGCGTTGACATGGCCCTCGAAGATACGGCCGGCGGACAGGTCCGCCCCGCCGACGGTCATCAGCGTCCGCATGAGCCGCGTCGTCGCCGCGTCGCCGGTCCCGGTCGCGAGTCCCGAGCCGCCGAGGGCCTCCGGCAGCGCGTCGACGAACAGGCCGTGCTCGGCGAGCGGGCCGCACAGGGCGACCGGATCGGCCCCGTCCCGATCAAAGCTCCCACTGCGCGCCCAAAGCGCCTCGGCCGCCCGGACGAGGCGGTCGTCGAAGGTCACGCCAGAGGCGTACGATACGGAGGCGTCAAACACGAACGCGCAACGTGCAGGCGGCCACGCCGATCCTCGACAGATGACCGATCGTGGGCTTGCTGATCAGGCTGGAAGCCTTGCCAGGACGGGGCGAACGGCTTGATCTATCGAGAGGCGGCTCCTTGACCCTCTTCGTCGTGATCTCTGGATGCTCCGGCGGCGGGAAGTCCACGCTGCTCAGCGAGCTTGGCCGGCGCGGATACGTCGTGGTCCAAGAGCCGGGACGGCGCATCGTGGCGCGGGCTTTGGCGACAGGCGGCTCGGCCCTTCCGTGGGCAGATGCGGCGGCCTTCGCCCGCCGCGCCCTGGAGCTGGCGGCGGAGGACCGCCAAGCCGCAAACCTGCAGACCGGCCTGGTCTTCTTCGATCGCGGACTGATCGACGCCGCCGTCGCCCTGGAGCACGCCGGGGACGCGCCGGCGGCCATGCTCCTCGCCGAACAGCCGCGCTACCATCGCCAAGTCTTCCTCGCGCCACCCTGGCAGGACATCTATGTCGCCGACGCCGCCCGACGGCTCGGCTTTGACGCCGGTCTTGCGGAGTATGAACGCTTGTCACGCGCATACCCGGACCTCGGCTATGAGGTCTTGACCCTGCCGAAGACGAGTGTCGGCCGGCGGGCGGACTTCGTCCTCGACGCCCTGGCGCGAGGGGAGCGACCCGCGTAAGATCGGGTCCCGGCCAAGCCTGCCGCCTGACCGCGACCTAAGCCCATGAAATTCCTAGACCAGTGCAAGATCTTCATCCGCTCCGGAGACGGCGGCGGCGGGTCCGTGTCGTTCCGGCGGGAGAAGTTCATCGAATACGGCGGCCCGGATGGCGGCGACGGCGGCCGCGGCGGCGACGTCTGGATCGAGGCGGTGGAAGGGCTGAACACCCTCATCGACTATCGCTACCAGCAGCATTTCAAGGCTGGAACCGGCGTCCACGGCATGGGCAAGCAGAGGAGCGGCCTGTCCGGCGAGGACGTGGTGCTGAAGGTCCCGGTCGGCACCCAGGTGCTGGAGGATGACCAGGAGACACTGGTGGCCGATCTGGATGCGGCGGGCGCGCGGCTCCAGCTGGCGCGCGGCGGCAACGGCGGCTTCGGCAACATCCACTTCAAGGGACCGATCAACCAGGCGCCGCGCTTCGCCATGCCGGGTCAGGCGGGCCAGGAGCGCTGGCTCTGGCTGCGGCTGAAGCTGATCGCCGACGCCGGGCTGGTCGGCCTGCCCAACGCCGGCAAGTCGACCTTCCTGGCCGCGGTGTCCGCCGCCAAGCCCAAGATCGCGGACTATCCCTTCACCACCCTCACGCCCAACCTCGGGGTCGTCGACCTGTCCACCCAGGAGCGGTTCGTGATCGCCGACATCCCCGGCCTGATCGAGGGCGCCTCGGAGGGCGCGGGGCTGGGCACCCGCTTCCTCGGCCATGTGGAGCGCTGCAAGGTGCTGATCCATCTGGTGGACGCGACCCAGGACGATGTGGCCGAGGCCTACCGCCAGATCCGTGTCGAGCTGGAAGCCTACGGCGAGGGCCTGGCGGACAAGGCCGAGGTGCTGGCCTTGAACAAGGTCGACGCCCTCGATCCCGACACGCGGGCGGAGCGGATGGCCGCCCTGGCCTCGGCGTCCGGGACCACGCCGCTGCAGGTGTCCGGCGTCTCGGGCGAGGGCGTGACCGGCGTGCTGCGCGCCGCCCTCGCCCGCATCCGCCCCCCCGCGGACGAGAGGGTCGCCGTCGCCGACGCGCCCTGGCGTCCCTGAACGAGGGCGGCATGTGGTTCGCAGGGCCGGCGCGACGGCCGGCGGCGGGCGGAAGCCCGGCGGCGTTGCGGCTCGGCTTCCACCTGGAGGCCGGCATGCGCGTCGGCCTTTTCGGAGGCTCGTTCAATCCCGCGCACGAGGGTCATGCGCATGTGGCCCAGACCGCGCTGCGCAGGCTCAGGCTGGACAGGGTGATCTGGCTGGTCTCCCCGCAAAACCCGCTGAAGTCCGCCGCGGAGACGGCCTCGCTGGCCGAGCGGATGGATGGCGCCCGAGCCGTGGCCGGTCGTGACCCGCGCATGGTGGTCTCCGACGCCGAGACCCGGCTGGGCGTGGTCTACACCGTGGACCTGCTGAACCGGCTGCGGCTGCGATACCCGAGCGTGAAGTTCGTCTGGATCATGGGCGGCGACAATCTGGCGAGCTTCCATCGCTGGCGCGGTTGGACCGACATCGCCCGCACCCTGCCCATCGCTGTGGTCGCACGGCCGAACGCCCTGCTGCAGAGCCGGTCCGCCCCGGCGGCGCGCCGCTACGCCGCCTGGCGGCGACCCTCGCGGGAGGCCGGGCTGCTGGCCGACGCGGCCACGCCCGCCTGGACCTACCTGCGGGCGCCGCTGAACGCCGCCTCCTCGACCCAGCTGAGGGCCGCGCGCGAAAGCGGCCTGAAAGGTTGAGCGGCCACGAGCCTCGCGTGACCCTTCGCCCGCCCGGATGTTATGAGCAGGCTCGTCAGACGAACAAGGACCACGACCATGCCGGGCGCCAGCTACTTCACCGTGGGATCGAACCGGCTGGAGGAGGCCAAGGTCTTCTACGACGCCCTGCTGGGCTCCATCGGCATGAAGCCCCGCTTCGAACATCCCACAGGCGGCCGCCTCTACGGCTCCAAAGGTCTGGGCCTGTTCGGCGTGCTGGGTCCTTACGACGGCCAGCCGGCCACGCCCGGCAACGGCGTCATGGGCGGCTTCAGCTTCGACACCGCCAAGGAGGTCGCCGACTTCCACGCCAAGGCGTTGGAGCTCGGAGCGACCAACGAGGGCGATCCCGGCGAACGCGGGCCCGGCGTGCACTTCGCCTACTTCCGCGACCTGGATGGCAACAAGCTCTGCAGCTACGCCTTCGGCGTCTGACGAGGCCGTCTGAACCCGCTTGACTCCCAATACTGTTGACGTGAACGTAGCGGGAACGGAGGCGTCATGCGGCAGGATGGCAAGATCGACTATGTGGAGTTTCCGTCGGCGGACATGGGGCCCACCCAGGCCTTCTATCGCGAGGCGCTGGGATGGAGCTTCGTGGATTATGGTCCAACCTACGCCAGCTTCGCCGAGGGCATGGACGGCGGCTTTGACGCCGACGCGGCCGAACAGGCCAAGGCGGCGCTGGTGGTGATCTACGCGGAGGACCTGGAGGCGACCCTGGCCAAGGTGCGCGCGGCCGGGGGCGAGGTGGTCAAGCCGATCTTCGCCTTCCCAGGCGGCCGGCGCTTCCACTTCAGGGATCCGTCGGGCAACGAGCTGGCGGTCTACACGCCGGAGTGAACGGACAGCCGCCCATGCAGGCGGCTCGGGAACACGGGGCGGAACGGGCGCGGGGCGTAGCCGAAGTCGCGGACGGCCGGGCCGATGTCGAAGGCGAGGTCCTCGACCATGCGGGCCCCCATGGCCGCCGTCGCGCCAGGCAGCCAGGGCGTCGCGAGCGCCAGGCCCAGCCGCCACAGCGGCGGCGGCAGGCTGAGCAGCCTGGGACGCCGTCCGAGCGCCTGGAAGATGCGCACCGCCATCTCGCGGTAGCTCAGCGTCTCGCCGCCCGGCAGGGCGTAGGTGCGGTCGGAAGCTGCGGGGGCGTCCATGGCCTGCCAGACCGCCGTCGCCAGATCGGCCGCGTGCACCGGCTGGCGCAGACCCCCTCCCCGTCCCGCGAGGGGCAGGACGCCGAAACGTGCGATGAGCTCGGCCAGGCGCGAGACGTTGCGATCCTCGCCCTCCGCATAGATCAGCGTCGGGCGGAACAGGGTCCAGGCCACCCCCGCCGCGCCGCACGCCGCGATGACCGCATCCTCGCCCGCCGCCAGACGCTCGGCCACTGCGCGCTCTTCGGCGATGGGCGAGGCGGCTTTGGTCAGACGGCTGGTGGAGGAGAAGGCGATCACCCTTCGCGCGCCGGTCTCCAGCAGGGCGGGCAGGGCCGCAGGCAACAGCCAGACGGGCGAAAGGCTGACCACGACCTCGGCTGGCGGCAGTCTGGCGGCCAGATCGGGAGCGGCGAGGTCGGCCACGATCCAGGCGGCCGACGCCGTCTGGCTCCACGCCGCTTGCGGACGTTCGAGGCGGCTTAGCGCCGTCAGCGCGACCTGCTCAGGCCATGGCTGCTCCAGCAGGCGGCGGCCGATCAGGCTCGTGGCGCCGAGCACCAGGACGCGGCGCGGCATGGGCGATCTCCAGCTTGCCGCCGCCTTGTCATGCCGGCCCATGCCGCGGCAAGGGCATCGTCGACGGCCCCGCGCGCTGCGGCGGCTTGCGGCGCGCCTGACCGGCGGCCATATCGCCGTCTCGCCCACGCCTCACGCCAGACCCGGCCGGCTGCGGCCCCACCGACGCCAAGGACCGCCGCCTGCATGGACCGCGAGCTGCTGCATGACATCGTTTCCGCCGCCCGGCGCGCCGGCGCGGACGTGGCGGAGGCCGCGATGGCGGAGCGCCGGGCGCTCGGCGTCACCGTGCGCATGGGCGAGCTGGAGGAAGTCGAGCGGGAGGAGAGCCGCGATTTGGGCCTGCGCGTCTTCGTCGGACGACGCCAGGCGGTGGTGTCGGGCTCCGACCTGTCGCCGGACGCCCGCGCCAAGCTGGTGGAGCGCGCGGTGGCCATGGCCCGGGTCGCGCCCGAGGACCCCTACGCCGGCCTGGCCCCGGGCGAACGGCTGGCCCGCGGACCGACGCCCGAGCTCGATCTCCATGACCCGACGGAATACGGCGCCGATGCGCTGGAGCAGAGCGCACAGGCGGCCGAGGACGCCGTTCGCGCGACGGCCGGCGTCACCAACACAGACGGCGCCTCCGCCAGCTGGAGCCAGGGCGATTGGGCGCTGGTGACCAGCGGCGGCTTCGAGGGCGGGGTCACGGCCTCAAGCTTCGGGCTCTCCGCCTCCGCCATCGCAGGCGAGGGCAGCGGGATGGAGCGGGGCGGCGAAGGCCGGTCCACCCGCCACGCCGGCGACCTGCCGCCGCCGGACGGCATAGGCGCGGAGGCGGCGCGACGGGCGGTCGAGCGGCTGGGCGCGCGCAAGATCGACAGCCGCCACGCCGCGGTGATCTTCGAGAACCGCCAGGCGGGCTCGCTGATCGGCCCCTTCATGGGCGCGATCGCCGGACCGGCGGTGGCCCGCGGCGTCTCTTTCCTGAAGGAGAAGCTGGGCCAGGCGGTGTTCTCCCCCGCCGTAACCCTGACCGACGACCCCTTCCGCCCGCGCGGCCTGGGATCGGCCGCCTTCGACGACGAGGGCGTGGCGGTGCAGGCGCGCGATCTGGTCAAGGACGGCGTGCTGACCACCTGGCTGCTGAACGCGTCTTCCGCGCGCCAGCTGGGGCTCGAGACCACGGGCCACGCCTCGCGCGGGCTGGCCGGACCGCCCGGCGTGTCGGGCCATAACCTCACCGTACAGCCCGGGTCAGCCTCGCTCGAGCAGCTGATGGCCGATGCGGGCGAAGGGCTGCTGGTCACCTCCATGTTCGGGCCGTCGCTGAACGCCAACACCGGCGACTGGTCGGCCGGCGTGTCGGGCCTGTGGTTCGAGGGCGGCGTGGCGGCCTATCCGGTGACCGAGATCACCGTGGCCGGCAACCTGCTGGACATCTACGCCCGCCTGGTTCCCGGCGCGGACCTGGAGATCCGCGGAGCCAACAATTCCCCCTCGCTGCTGGTGGACGGACTGGCCATAGCCGGGCGATGAGCGGAGACGCGTCGCCTTCCCCTCAGGAGGACCTGGCGCTTCTGTGCGATGCGGTGCGGGCCGCCGGGCGGCTGGCGCTCGACCACCGCGCACGCGGGCTCGAGACCCGCAGGAAGGCCGACGGCTCCCCCGTCACCAATGCTGATCTGGCCGTGGACGCCCTGCTGCACCGCGACCTGCTGGGGGCGCGGCCGGCCTACGGCTGGCTGTCGGAGGAGAGCCCCGACGACGCTGCGCGGCTCAGCGCCAAGCGCCTGTTCATCGTCGACCCGGTGGACGGCACCACCGCCTATCTGAAGGGCAAGCCCTGGTTCGCCATCTCCGTGGCCGTCGTCGAGGACGGTCGCCCGACCGCGGGCGCGGTGTTCGCCCCGGCGCTGGACGAGCTCTACGCCGCCTATGCGGGCGGAGGGGCCGGCTGCAATGGCGATGCGATCACCGCCAGTCCCGCCGCCGATCTGGCGGACTGCACCATGCTGGCGCCTGCGGACGCCTTTGACGACCGTCGCTGGAGCGAAGCCTGGCCCACGATGCGGGTCAGCCAGCGCAGCGCCTTGGCCTACCGCATGGCGCTGGTGGCGGGCGGCCGGTTCGACGCGGCGGTGTCGATGGGCTGGAAGAACGACTGGGACATCGCCGCCGGCGACCTGATCGCGCGGGAGGCGGGCGCCTCGACCAGCGACCAGAACGGGCGACCGCTGGCGTTCAATTCAGCCCGGGCGCGCAACGCCGGCCTGGTCTGCTGCGCACCAGCCCTCGCCCCGTTGATCTTGCGCCGCACCGCGCCTATCGACCTGCCCGTCGAGGCCTGAGCCGCCTCTTCCGCCCGAGCCCCAGGAGCCCCGGACATGACGCAGGACACCGATGGCTATCTGCTGCATCTGGTGATCGGCGGCGAGCTGAAGGCCGTCGGCGGACAGGAGTTCCGCGATCCGAGCAAGGTGGAGTTCGTCGGCGCCTTCCCGAGCTACGACAGCGCCCACACCGCCTGGAAGGCCCGAGCGCAGGCGACGGTCGACAACGCCTTGATGCGCTACTTCGTCATCCACGCCCACCGCCTGCTCGATCCCAGCAAGCCTGGGGCGTGACCGCTTGGAGGCGGCGGATCAATAGCCCCGCGCGACGCCCTCGCGGCGGGGGTCGGCTGCGCCCGTGTAGCCGCCGGAGACCTTGAGGATGCCGTGCAGGCCGCTCTCCTCGCCGGCGTTCGGCTTGACCTGCAAGCCGCGCGCCTGCAGCGCCTGGATGATGGCGGGGTCCTCCCCCGCCTCGATGGAGACGACATCGCCCTTGGCCACGATGTTGGGCAGGGCGAAGGCCTGCTGAAGCGGCAGCTTCCAGTCGATCCAGCCCACCAGCGCCTTGGCCACATAGTCCAGGATCGAGGACCCGCCCGGCGAGCCCATGGCCGCCACGAACCGTCCCTGCCGGTCCAGCACGATCACCGGCGACATGGAGGATCGCGGCCGCTTGCCCGGCGCGACCGCATTCACGTCCGGCCTGCCGTCCGGCCCCATGGGGCTTTCCGAGAAGTCGTTCAGCTGGTCGTTCAGGAAGAAGCCGTGGACCATGCGCCCGGTGCCGAAGATCAGGTTCACCGTCGTGGTCATGGAGACCACGTTCCCCCGCGCGTCCACGATGGCGAAGTCGGAGGTGCCGCCGCGCTCCACCGTCCGGTCACCGCCCAGCGCCAGGGCCCCGGCGGGCTGCCCATAGGTGACGGGGCCGGACGCCAGGGTCGGGATCAGCCGCGCGCGGGCGGCCTCATAGCGCGGCGCCAGCAGTCCCTGCACCGGCGGCGTCGCAAACGCCGGGTCGCCGATATAGTGGTCGCGGTCGGCGTACATCAGCCGGCTGGCCTGGGCGAAGGCGTACCAGGCCTGCGGGTCGGCCGGGCCGCGGCGGGCGATGTCGGTGTGCTCGAGCAGGCCCAGCAGCTCCAGCACGCCGACGCCTCCGGCGGGGGGCGGCGGCGCGCAGACCACGTATTCGCGATAGGGGCGGCAGAGCGGGGCCGAGGCCTTGGGCTGGTAGCCGGCCATGTCGGACAGGGTGAAGACGCCGGGGTCGGGCGGCAGGCTGACCTTGTCGGAGATGGCCTGGCCGACCTCCACGCCGTACAGCGCCTGCGGTCCCTGCTTCGCCAGCCGGTGCAGCATGTCGGCGTAGGCCGGGTTCTTCAGCAGGTCGCCGACGTGGTAGGGCGTCCCGTCCGGCTTGAAGAAATAGGCTTTGGCGTCGGGTTGGGACGACTCCGGATAGGGTCCCACGATGTCCTTGGCGAGCCGGGGCGTGACCTGGAAGCCGTCGCGGGCGAGGCGCTCGGGCCCTGCGAACAGCTGGCTCCACGCCAGGGCGCCGTGCTCGCGCTGGGCCAGCGCCAGCATGGCGACCGCGCCCGGCACGCCGGTGGCCTTGCCCGACACCATCGCCTGCCTGAACGGCACGGGCTTGTGGTCGGGGCCGAGGAACATGTCCGGCGCCGCGCCCATGGGCGCGGTCTCACGGCCGTCGTAGCTCGTCACCTTGCGAGTGCGCGCGTCGTAGTAGAGCAGGAAGCCGCCGCCGCCGAGGCCGGAGCTCTGCGGCTCCACCAGCCCCAGCGCCGCCTGCACGGCCACCGCCGCGTCCACCGCGCTCCCGCCGGCGCGCAGCACCGCCAACCCCGCCTCAACCGCCAGCGGGTTGGCCGCAGCCACCATGGCGTGGCGGGCGAACCCGGACTGGGCGCAGGCGGAGACCGCCTCTGCCCGGGCGCCCCCGCCGGTCAGCGACAGCAGGGCGACAGCGGCGGCGGCGAGGCGAAGCATGGCCGGATATGGTCAAGTCGCGACGGGCTCCGTCAAGCGTTCGCAAGCCTTGCGCATGTTGAAGTTGCAGGAGGATGGTTTAGCGTTCACCCGCGTCGCGGGGGTGGTCATGCGTCAGGTCTTTTCAGTCATTTTCGCCGGCCTGCTGGCCAGCGTCTTGGGCGCGCCCGCGGCCAAGGCCTGGTCGCTGTTCCCGCCGCAGCCGACCGTGGGCAAACCTGCGCCCAACTTCACCGCTACGCTTTTCAGCGGCGGCAAGGTCACGCTGGACGACTACCTCGGGGGAGGTCCTGGTCGTGAACGTCTGGGCGACCTGGTGCGGCCCGTGCCGACGTGAACTCCCCATATTGGACGCCTATTACAGGGTCGCGGACAAATGGGGCCTGAGGATCATCGCCGTCACCACGGAGAGTTCCGTGCCGGATGAGCTGCTCAAGCCCCTCGCCGCCAAGCTGAGCTTCCCCCTGGCCCACGATGTCAGGGGTCCCTACGGCGACCTGGGCGCGGTGCCGACCAGCTATGTGATCGACCGGGCCGGGGTGGTGCGCTACGCCAAGGCCGACGCCTTCGACCTCGACAAGCTGAACGCGGTGCTGATCCCGCTCCTGAAGGCGCCCGCCCCGGTCGCCCCGCCGGCCACCACGACCGCCGCCGCGGCGCCAGCCCTTGCGGCGTCCTTGCACTGAGGGGCGTGCTGGCGTAGAAACCTCGCCTTCTCAAGGAACCGCCTGGCCATTGGCATGCCATGGCGGTTCGTCATGCTGT
>CAXTEX010000035.1:15678-18227 GCA_964243445.1 uncultured Caulobacteraceae bacterium
GCCTTCTCAAGGAACCGCCTGGCCATTGGCATGCCATGGCGGTTCGTCATGCTGTCCAAGGGAGCGGCGGAGCGTAAAGCTCGGCCGTCGCAAAATGCCGAAGTTGAAGACCAAGTCGGGCGCCAAGAAGCGTTTCAAGATCACCGCCACGGGCATGGTCAAGGCTGGTGTCGCTGGCAAGCGCCACCGTTTGATCAGCCACAACGCCAAGTACATCCGCACCAACCGCGGCACCAAGGTGCTGTCCAAGTCCGATGCGCCGAAGATCAAGGCTTATATGCTGCCGTACGGCTAGTCGTCGTTCGCAACTGATCTTCGAACCCAGACCCAGACAGAACAAGGTGATATGACATGGCTCGTGTGAAGAGGGGCGTAACCGCCCACGCCCGGCACAAGAAGGTTCTCGAAAAGGCGAAAGGCTTCTACGGCCGTCGCAAGAACACCATCCGCGTCGCCAAGGCGGCGGTGGACCGCGCCGGCCAGTACGCCTATCGCGACCGCAAGGTGAACAAGCGCACCTTCCGCTCCCTGTGGATCCAGCGGATCAACGCGGCGGCGCGGGAAGAGGGCTTCACCTATTCGCAGTTCATCCACGGCCTGAACCTCGCTGGCGTGGAGATGGACCGCAAGGTGCTCGCCGACATCGCCGGCCAGGACCCCACCGGCTTCAAGGCCATCGCCGAGCAGGTGCGCACCGCGTTGGCGGCCTGATCCCCCTTCCTTAAGGGAGAGGGACACGTCCCATGCGTGCGCTATAGGTCCGGCCATGTCCGACCTCACCGCCCTGCAGTCCGAGCTGACGTCTGCGATCGAGGCGGCGGCTGACCTTGCCGCCCTGGAAACCATCCGGGTCGCCGCCCTCGGCAAGCAGGGCTCCATCTCCGCCCTACTGAAGTCGCTGGGCGCCATGAGCCCGGACGAGCGGCGCGAGCGCGGGCCTAAGATCAACGGCCTGCGCGACGCGGTGCAGGCCGCCATCGCCGCCCGGCGCGAAGCGCTGGAGGCCGCGGCGCTGGACGCCCAGCTCAGGGCCGAGGCGCTGGACCTCACCCTGCCCGCTCCGCCCCGCCGCAAGGGCTCGCTCCACCCCGCCCTGCGCACGATGGACGAACTCACGGCCATCTTTGCGGAGATGGGCTTCGCCGTGGCCGAGGGGCCGGACATCGAGGACGACTGGCACAACTTCACGGCGCTGAACTTCCCGCCCAAGCATCCGGCGCGGGAGATGCACGACACCTTCTTCCTGGCGCCCGACGCGAACGGCGAGCGCAAGGTGCTCCGCACGCACACCTCGCCGGTGCAAGTGCGCACCATGATGAGCCAGGCCCCGCCGATCCGCATCATCGCGCCCGGGCGCACCTACCGCTGCGACAGCGACGCCACCCACTCGCCCATGTTCCATCAGATCGAGGGTCTGGTGATCGACCGCGGCATCCACATGGGCCACCTGAAGTGGACGCTGAACACCTTCCTGGCCCGCTTCTTCGAGGCCCCGGACGTGGGCACGCGCTTTCGTCCGCACCACTTCCCCTTCACCGAGCCGTCGGCGGAGATGGACGTGCAGTGCGACCGCTCGGGCGGCCAGATCCGCATAGGTCAGGGCGCCGACTGGCTGGAGATCATGGGCTGCGGGATGGTGCATCCGAACGTGCTGAGGAACTGCGGCCTCGACCCTGACCTATGGCAGGGCTTTGCGTTCGGCGTTGGCGTCGACCGCCTAGCGATGCTGAAGTACGGCATTCCCGACGTGCGCGACATGTTCGCCAGCGACATCCGCTGGCTCAAGCACTACGGGTTCTCGCCGTTCGCGGCGCTACCGCCGCTGACGGCGGCTGGCTGATCTTCTCCTCCCCTGCGTAGCGGGGGAGGTGGCGCGGCGCGTCAGCGTCGGGACGGAGGGGGCTCGTAGAGCGCCAAGGCTTGACGGCTGAGGTTGTGCGCGATCTCGTCGACGTCCGCCATGACCTCGGACGCCGCGATCCGCACCAGCGTCAATCCTGCCGCCGTCAGCCACGCGTCCCTTGTCTCGTCGCGTTGCGGATGGTCGCCCATGTTGTGGCTCCATCCGTCGACCTCCACTGCAAGTTTGGCCATCGGACAGTAGAAGTCGAGCACGTAGGGTCCGAGCGGATGCTGTCGCCGCCAGCGTAGACTCCGTCGCTCATGGTGCGGAGCCGCTGCCAGAGCCGCACCTCCGGAGGCGACATCTCTCGACGGAGCCGCCGTCCTGTCGCCAGTGCGCGCGAACCTGTTCTCACGGATAGACCGTAGCGCCCGCGGAGCCCCCTCCACCATGCTTCGCATGGTCCCCCTCCCCCGCTTCGCAGGGGAGGAGATGGGCGGCTAGGCTACAGCTTTCTTACGCGTCTTCTTTACCGCCGCCGCGCTCAACGCCGCCACCCGCGCCTTGCGTCGCCGCTCATGCCGCGCCAGCGTCTCCGCCAGGTATTTCCCCGTCCAGCTCGCCGGGTTGCCGGCGACCTGTTCCGGCGTTCCCTCCGCCACGATCAGGCCGCCGCCGTCGCCGCCCTCGGGGCCGAAGTCGAGCA
>CAXTEX010000036.1:0-18214 GCA_964243445.1 uncultured Caulobacteraceae bacterium
GACCTCGTAGTCCGGCGTGTCGCGCAGCCGCTCCTCCGACAGCACCACGCCGCGCTCGGTAGCCAGCGCCTCGGGCTTGATCAGCAGTCCCGAGCCGATGTCGCCGAGGAACGTCAGGCCGGCGTCCAGCGTCTGCGCATCGCTGCGCGGCAGGTCGAGCTGGTAGCCGGTGTCGGTCCAGCCGGTCTGGGCGTTGGTGTCGCCGCCGAAGCTGAGGCCCAGCCGTTCCAGCACCTTCACGATCTCGCCGTTCGGCGCATGGACAGACCCTTTGAAGGCCATGTGTTCGAGCACGTGGGCCAGACCCTGCTCGGCGTCATCCTCCTCCAGCGAGCCCGAGCCGATGCGCAGGCGAAGCGCGGTCTGGCCGGTGGGGGTGTCGTTGTGCATCAGCGCATAGCGCAGGCCGTTGGGCAGGACGCCGAAGCGCACGGCCGGGTCGGCGGGAAGATCGCTGTAGCTCTGCGGCCAGACCCGGTCGCGATCGGCGGGCGGCGGCGCGACGGCGGCGTAGGCGGGGAGGGAGACGGCGAGGAGGCCGAGGGCGGCGCCTGAGGCGAGCATCCGGCGGAAGGTTCGGGGCATGGACGACCTGGGAAGACGCTGAGCAGACAGTGCACGCTCCGCATAGGCGCGCCATTCCGGCGGATTTAGGTTGGGCCGGTCGGTAAGACCAAGCCGGTCGGCGAGAACCAGGTCGGTCTGATCAGCCCTTGCCGGCCAGCCGCTCGATCTGGCGCTGCATCTCGTCCATGCGGGTCTTCAGCTCGGCGAGGGATGCGGCGTCCGCGTCTTCGGGCCCCGCCGGGGTCTCCGGACCGGGACGCGCGGCGGGTTCGTCGGAGCGGCCGTAGGCGAAGGGCGTGAACATCTTCATCGCCCGGTCGAACAGGGCCATGTTCTGGCGCACCTGCTCCTCGAACACGCGATAGCCCTCGGCGCCGGGAAAAGGCGCCTTGACGAAGCCGCCGCCGAGCGTGCCGCCGACCTGTTCGCGCATGCGGTCCTGCTGGCGGGCGAAGGCGTCCAGCGACATCTCCAGATAGCCCGGCACCAGGGCCTGGATCTGGTGGCCGTAGAGCTTGATGAGCTGGCGCAGAAACTGGATGGGCAGCAGGTTCTGGCCGGAGTTCTCCGCCTCGAAGATGATCTGGGTCAGCACTTGGCGGGTGATGTCCTCGTTGGTGCGCGCGTCGTAGACGACGAAGTTGACGCCCTGTTTGACCATCTCGGACAGGTGTTCCAGCGTCACGTAGGAGCTGGAGCCCGTGTTGTAGAGCCGTCGGTTGGCGTACTTCTTGATGATGATGCGTGCGCCGCCCGGCTGCTCGGCGCCGTTGGTCTGCAGCGCCGACGGGGCTAGACCCTGTTCGTCCGATCCGGTTTCCGCCACGCGCACCTCCTTCGAGCCGCTCTCTGGGGTCGCCGGCGGCGTTCGACGTTATTGATATTGGCGATAACGACGCCTTGCGCCAGCGTCGTCGACGGATGCGCACGCCGCAAACATCGCGTGACCGCGTCCAGGCGTTGTGCCAGACGGGCGGCAAAGACGTCCGGGAGCCTCGACGCCCCGGCGCATCTGGAGGATCGGTCATGAGCGACATCGTCATCGCCTCGGCGGCGCGTACGCCGGTGGGCTCGTTCAATGGGACGCTGGCGGGGCTCGCGGGACATGACCTGGGCGCCATCGCCATCCGCGCGGCGCTGTCGCGGGCCGGCGTCGAGGCCGCCGACGTCAACGAGGTGATCCTGGGTCAGGTGCTGCAGGCCGCCGCTGGCCAGGGGCCGGCCCGCCAGGCCTCGGTCAACGCCGGCGTGCCGGTGGAGGCGCCGGCCTGGAGCCTGAACCAGCTTTGCGGCTCGGGGCTGCGCGCCGTGGCCCTGGCCTATCAGCAGGTGGCCGGCGGCGACGCCGCCATCGTCGTGGCCGGCGGCCAGGAGAGCATGAGCCAGTCGCCCCACGCCGCCCAGATCCGCACCGGCAAGAAGATGGGCGACCTCGCCATGGTCGACACCATGATCAAGGACGGGCTCTGGGACGCCTTCCACGGCTACCACATGGGCCAGACGGCGGAGAACATCGCCTCGCGCTGGCAGATCACCCGGGAGGACCAGGACCGTTTCGCCGCCGGCTCCCAGAACCGCGCCGAGGCCGCCCAGAAGGCCGGCCGCTTCGACGACGAGATCGCCCCCGTCACCATCGCCGGCCGCAAGGGCGACACGGTGGTGGACAAGGACGAGTACATCCGCGCCGGCTCGACCTATGAGGCCATGGCCGGGCTGAAGCCGGCCTTCGACAAGCAGGGCTCGGTCACCGCCGGCAACGCCTCGGGCCTCAACGACGGCGCCGCCGCCCTGGTGGTGATGAGTGGGGAGGAGGCCCGCCGGCGCGGGATCGAGCCGCTGGCCCGCATCGCCAGCTGGGCCAACGCCGGCGTCGATCCCGCCGTCATGGGCACCGGCCCCATCCCCGCCAGTCGCAAGGCCATGGACAAGGCGGGCTGGTCGTTCGGCGAGCTCGACCTGATCGAGTCCAACGAGGCCTTCGCCGCCCAGTCGCTGTGCGTGGTGCGCGAGCTCGGCCTGGACCCGTCCAAGGTCAATGTAAACGGCGGGGCCATCGCCATCGGCCATCCGATCGGCGCCTCGGGCGCGCGCATCCTGACTACCCTGCTCTATGAGATGAAGCGTCGCGGCGCGGCCAAAGGGCTGGCCACCCTGTGCGTCGGCGGCGGAATGGGCGTGGCGGTTTGCGTCGAAAGACCCTGATTGCGCGTTGGCGTGTCATAGGCGGGCGCTAGACCCGCTTGGAACGGGTCAGGGAGAGACGAGACATGGCCAGGACGGCTTTGGTCACCGGCGGCACGCGCGGTATCGGGCGCGCCATCTGCGAGCGTCTCAAGGCGGACGGCTTCCGGGTCGCTGCGGGTTACGCCGGCAATGAGGAGGCGGCCAAGTCCTGCGCCGACGAGGTCGGCATCACGGTGGTGAAGGGCAACGTCGGCAACTGGGACGACTGCGTGCGCGCGGTGAAGGAGGTCGAAGACCAGCTCGGTCCCGTGGAGGTGCTGGTCAACAACGCCGGCATCACCCGCGACGCCATGCTGCACAAGATGACGCCGCAGCAGTGGAACGAGGTCATCTACGTCAACCTGGCCTCGATCTTCAACATGAGCCGCCAGGTGATCGAAGGCATGCGAGAGCGTGGCTACGGGCGCATCATCAACATCTCCTCGATCAACGGGCAGAAGGGGCAGATGGGCCAGACCAACTATTCCGCCGCCAAGGCCGGCCTGATCGGATTCACCAAGGCGCTGGCCCAGGAGACGGCCAACAAGGGCATCACCGTCAACGCCGTCGCCCCCGGCTACATCGACACGGAGATGATGTCTGGCATCCCCCAGACGGTGCTCGACAAGATCGTGGGCACCATCCCGGTCGGCCGGCTTGGTCGGGCGGAGGAGATCGCCGCCTGCGTCGCCTTCCTCGCCCGCGAGGATGCGGCCTTCATCACCGGGTCGACCGTGACCGCCAACGGCGGCCAGTACATGATCGGCTGACGCGTCGCCTTTTGGCAACGCGTGTCGAGCGCCGAGGTCGATGGCCGTGGGCGTCGCAAAAGCGCCCCAGTCTGTCGCCATCGCACATCCATGTTCCTGCGCGTGAAGGTTGGGCTGGGCGTCGGCGCCGGCTTGGCGCTCTTCGGTCTCGTGTCCGCCGCGTCGGCTGAACCGGCCAGCCTGCGCGATTTCCTGTTCGGCTCCAGCCGGCGCGCCGATGACGCCCTGCCCATGGTGGCCCGATACCAGTCCGACCGCGGCGAGGACTTCGTGCTCGACCGGTCGAGCGGCCGGCGCGCGGTGCTGAAGTTCGACGACAATTCCGAGCTTTGGGCGCTGACCGCGTCGCCGGGGCCCCGTGGTGACGTCATCTACCGCAACGACATGGGCCAGGCGATGCTGCGCGCCACCCGGCTCGGCGGTCTGACTCTGTTCACCCCCGACGACCCGGGGGGCGCAGCGGCGGCGGCGCTCGGCGCGGCGCCTGCGCCCAAGGCCGCCTCGGTGTATGGGCCGGAGGGGCTGTTCCAGGTGCTGGTGCAGGCCAGCAGCCGGGCGAGCCATGCGGCCCAGCACCTGATCATCTTCGACGCGGGCGACGCCCTCGCCACCCCGACCACCGAACCCGTATTCGCCGACGCCTTCATCCTGACCGCCGACGCCATCGTGCGGGTCAGCGCCCATGGCGCCGCCGGCCACGCCGCTTGCTCCCGGGTGGCGAAAGTCTATTTCGTCCAGGGCTCCGACGCGGCGGCGCAGATGGTCGGCCGCATCGTGCGGATCACCATAGCGCCGGATCTGGGGGTGGCCGGACGGCCGTCCTCCCAGCGCATCGCTGCGGCCATCTCGCCGCCGGGATGACAGGTCTTTGACTGTAAACGCTGTGGAATTTGCGGGCGGATGGCGGAATGGGCTTCCGTCCGCCGCGGCAGGGCTCTAGGAGCAGCGCGGCTTCATCACGGATCAAGCGCATGCCGGGCTCACGTCTTGGAGCAAGATCGATCACCGGCGCCTGCGCTGGCCTAGCCGCGTTCGCCGCCGCTTCGGCCGCCCTGGCCTGGGGCGCGACGGGCCATCGCCTGATCGGCGAGGCGGCCATGGCGACCTTGCCTCCAGAGCTGCCGGCCTTCCTGCGCACCGCCGCGGCGGCGCAGGCGGTCGGCGAGCTGGCCCGCGAGCCGGACCGTTCCAAGGGCTCGGGCCAGCCGCACGACCATGACCTTGATCCGGGCCACTATCTTGACCTGGACGATGGAGGCAAGGTCAACGGCGGTCCTGCCCTGGCCAGCCTGCCCGCCGACCGCGAGGGCTTCGAGGCGGCCTTGAAGGCGGTGAACAGCGACGGCTACAAGTCCGGCTATCTGCCCTATAACATCCAGGACGGCTTCGAGCAGGTGGCCAAGGACTTCGCCTATTGGCGCGTCGAGACCGCCGCGCTGAAGACCTCGCCCAACGCTGAGGAGCGCGCCTGGATCGTCCGCGATCTGAAGCAGCGGGAGGCGCTGACCGTGCGCGATATCGGCTACTGGGCCCACTTCGTCGGCGACGGCAGCCAGCCGCTGCATGTGAGCGTCCATTTCAACGGCTGGGGGACCTATGCCAATCCTGACGGTTATACCAAGGACAAGATCCACGGACCGTTCGAAGGCGCCTTCGTGCGCGACCACCTGACGCTGGCGGGCGTGGAAGCGGCAATAGCCGCACCCCGGCCCTGCGCGCCGATCGCCACCTGCACGGCGGCCTATCTCGCCACCACCAACAGCTATGTCCAGCCGCTCTACGCCATGTGGGGCCGGGGCGAGTTCCTGCGGGCCGATGCTCCATCCGTAGCCTTCGCCACGGCCCGCGTGGCTGACGGCGCGGCCGAACTCCGCGACATGATCGCCGCCGCCTGGCGCGCCAGCGCGGACGGCTCCATCGGCCACAATCCGGAGATCAGCGTCAGGGCGGCGGAAGACGGCCAGACGGTCCCCTTCGCCGCCCTGTACGGGGACGACTGATGCGTCTGGCCGAAGGCCTGCTGCAGTTCGGCGTCCGTGTTCCGGGCCAGGACCATCCGGACCGCCCGGCAGCCTTCGGCGTCGTTTCGCGCGAGGGCCGCATCGCGCTCGTGCGCATCACCCGTCCCGACGCCGCACCCTATCTCGACCTGCCAGGCGGGGCGCTGGACCCCGGCGAGGACGACGAGGCGGCGCTGGTGCGCGAGTTCGTCGAGGAGACCGGGCTGAGGGTGCGCCCTCTGGAGCTGCTCGGCCGCGCCCGCCAGTTTCTGGTCAAGACCGACGGTCAGGCGGCCAACAATCTGTGCGCCCTGTTTTCGGCCGAGGTGGTCGGCGAGGATTTGGCGCTCAAGATCGAGGCGGATCACGAACTGGTCTGGATCGAGCCGCTGGAGGCCCTGCGGCGCCTGCGCCACGACGCCCACGCCTGGGCCGTCGCCGCCTGGCTTCGGTCAGTCGGCGGTTGAACGCACGCCGCCCTTGATCCGTTAGGCTCTAAAGAGCGCAGACATGGCCAAAGATCATGACCCCCGCCAGATCGCCAAGGACTTCCACGACGCGGTGAACATGTCGCCGGCCGAGCTGGAGCGCTGGCTCGAGAGCGAGGACTCCAAGTCGGTCGGCTGGGCCGACGGCGCGCCGAAGACGGGCGCCGGCGGTCCGGAGGCCGTCGGTCACAAGGAGGGCGCCCGGATCGTCGAGATCAGGCGCAAGAAGGCCGCCGATCTCACCGAGGCCGACTACGACCACATGCGCAAGGTGATCGGCTACGTGCACCGCCACATGGCGCAGAAACCCTCGGGCGATGTGGAGCACAGCCGGTGGCGCCATTCCTTGATGAACTGGGGCCACGATCCAATGAAGGGCTGACGTCGCGCAGCCTGCGGCGGCCCGGACCTCAGCCGCGGGCGAAGATGAAGTCCACGTCCCGCCAGCCGCCGACCGGGAACTGATACTCGCCGACCTTGCGGAAGCCGTAGCCGACATAGAGCCGCTGGGCCTTCAGGTTGCCGGACCAGACGCCCAGCCAGGTCGGCCCCGTATGCTCCGCCTCGATCCAGGCCAGCGCCATGTCCAGCAGCCGGCGGCCGAGGCCCTCGCCCTGGACCGCCCGCGACACATAGAGCCGCTTCAGTTCGCCCTGACCGGGTCGCGCGTCCGGATGGGGCAGGGTGCAGGGGCCGGCGTTGGCGTAGGCGAGCGGCGCGCCGCCGCGCTCCAGGATCCAGCTCGCCTGCAGCGGGTCGGCCAGCTTCTCGGCGAAGACGGCCGGCGCGTAGGTCGCTTCCAGGAAGGCGGCGAGGTCCTGCGCCGGATAGGGGTTGGCGAAGCCTTCCACGAAGGTCTGGTGGAAGGTCTCGCGAGCGAGCGCGGCCAGGATCGCGGCGTCGCGCACGTCGGCCCGGCGCAAGGTGGTCGGCTCCATGGGTGGGCTTTAGCGAGGCGGGCGGCGGCGTGCTAGAGGCCTGCGCCGACCTGGAGCCCCGCCCGTGAGCCTGCCCGTTTTCACCCATGCCGACATGCTGGGCCACGCGCCGGGGGCGGGTCATCCGGAGCGGCCGCAGCGCCTGACCGCGGTGCTGGACGCCCTGCGCGCGACCGACCTCGACCTGGCGTTCGTCGACGCGCCCCAGGCCTCGCGCGAGGCGTTGGAGCGGGTGCACCCGCCGGCCTATGTGGATCGCATCCTCGCCGTCGTCCCGGCGGGCGGGACCTTGGCGCTGGACGCCGACACCGTCTTGTCGCCCGGCAGCGCCAAGGCCACCCTGCGGGCCGCCGGCGCGGTGGCGGAGGCGGCGCGGCAGGCGGCCACGGGAGCGCTGGAGCGCGCCTTCTGCGCCGTGCGGCCACCAGGCCACCATGCGGAGCCCCAGACTTCCATGGGCTTCTGCCTCTTCTCGTCAGTGGCCATCGCGGCGCGCGCGGCTCAGGCGGCGGGCGTGGGCAAGGTGGCCATCGTGGATTTCGACGTGCACCACGGCAACGGCACCCAGGCGGCGGTGAAGGACGATCCCACGCTGCTGCTGGCGTCGGTGCATCAGTGGCCGCTTTATCCCGGCACCGGCGCGCCGTCGGAGACCGGGCTAGGCAACGTCTTCAACGCCGTCGTCTCGCCAAACGCCCCGCGGGAAGCCTGGCGGGCGGCGTTCGAGGGCCTGATGCCGCATGTGGACGTCTTCGCGCCCGAGCTGATCTTGGTGTCCGCCGGCTTCGACGCGCACAGACGCGATCCCCTGGCGCACCAGCTGCTGGAGGCTGAGGACTTCGCCTGGGCCACCCGCGCGATCCTGGCGGTGGCGCGGACGCGTTGCCGCGGGCGGCTTGTGTCCTCCCTGGAGGGCGGCTACGACCTTGAGGCGCTTTCAGTATCGGCTGCGGCGCATGTGCGGGCCTTGGCGGAGGGGTAGGGCAGGCATCCGCGGCGGCTCGCGCGCTGCGCCAGGCCAGCCTACGGGCAGATGAGCGACGCCTTCCAGCCCGCCGCCCTGGACGACCCGCAGGCCGCGCCGGCGGTCTCCGACGCCCCCGTCCAGCCGGGATCGATCGTGCTCGCCCGTCACGGCGAGCCGGCCCTGTCCCGCAAGATCAAGCTGGATGCTCGCGCCTACGATCGCTGGTGGGCGGCTTATGAGGCAGGCGGCATCCTGCCTGGCCAGACCGCGCCCCTAGAGCTGATGGAGGATGCGCGCCGGGCGGACGTGATCTTCACCTCCATCCGCCGCCGCGCGATCGAGACCGCCGACGTCGTGGTCCAGGGGAGAGCCTTCACCCGCGACGTGATGTTTGTGGAGGCGCCGCTGCCTGCGCCGCCCACGCCGGCGGCCGTCCGGCTCGGGCCCAAGGCCTGGGGCGTCATCGCCCGCCTGCTCTGGTATCTCGGTCACAGCGCCGGCCAGGAGAGCCGCCGCGACGCCTGGGCCCGCGCCCGCGCCGCCGCCGAGCGGCTGATCGCCGAAGCCGATGCGGGGCGCGAGGTTCTGGTGGTCGCGCACGGCTTTTTCAACGGCATGGTCGGCGTGGAGCTGACCCGCCGCGGCTGGCGCTGCGTGCGCGACCGGGGGTTCAAGTACTGGTCGACGCGTCGGTTCGAGCGGCGGTGAAATGGCGCGAGGGAGGCGGGAGTGATCGACCACATGACTTTCGGCGTATCGGACTTCGATCGATCGACTGAATTCTATGATCGCGCCTTCGCGCCTTTGGGTGTGAAGCGCCTATTCGACGTTCCCCCCGAACACTCCGGCGGTGTGAAATGCACCGGCTACGGCGATCAACGCCCCTGGTTCTGGATTGCCGAACAGGATCAAACCCGCGGCAAGCTCCACATCGCGTTACAGGCTGAAGACCGTTCAGCCGTGGACGCCTTCCATCGCGCAGCGCTTGAAGCCGGAGCCCAGGACAACGGCGCCCCCGGCGTTCGGCCCTATTACCATCCCGACTACTATGGCGCCTTTGTTCTCGATCCCGACGGCCATAACATCGAAGCTGTCTGCCACAAGCCGGGCTGATCCAGCCCTCGCGGCCATATCCGGCGTCTACGGAACGTTTGTCCCCCGGGGTCAATCCTCCCGCAACAGAGCTTCAAAAACCTGTCCGCCATAAAAGACGCCCAATACCAGCACCTTATCCGGCTCGACGGCGAAGGCTATAGTCAGGCGTCGGCGGAAACCGCAGATACGTAGTCCGGGAAGTATGTCGTCACGGCGAGTTCCTTGGTTGGGAAATTGTCGAAGCGTGTCGAGCTGACCAAGCAAGGCGTCGGTGAAGCGAAACGCGGTCGTCGTCGATGCGCTGGATGCAATGTGGTCGTAAAGCGAGTCCAGTTGCGCCTGCGCCTCGGGCGAGACAATGATCGTATAGGTCAAGTCGAGGGCGTTCTGGCGGTCCTGGCGTGTCGCTCCAGCAAGGCGGCCCTGACGTCCTCCAGGGAGAAGCCGCGCGTTTCGTCCGCCTTCAACGCGCCGTAGGCGGGGACCACCTGGGCCTGCAGCCAAAGATCGACGGCTTTATCTCGCGCATGGAGCGCCCGCAGGCCTTCACGGATGACTTCGCTCTCGCTGGCGTATTCGCCGGACGCGACCTTGTCGCGCACCTGCGACGCCATCTTATGAGGCAGCGTGACGCTGAACTGTTGAGTCGATCGCATGGCGGCCTCCCATGGGTAGGATTCAATCTTATTCCGGACGGGCGCTTGAGTCTGCGTTCTAGCTGAACCGCGGTTGGCGCTTTCCGCCGCGCCCGCTAGGAAGGGGCGATGAGCGCCGCGCCCGCCCTCCCGCAGGACATGTCCAGCCTCAGCTTCGAGCAGGCGCTCGAGCAGCTTGAGAAGATCGTGTCGGAGCTGGAGTCGGGCCAGGCGCCGCTGGAGCGCTCCATCGAGATCTACGAGCGCGGGGCGGCGCTCAAGGCCCATTGCGAGGCGCGGCTCGCCCAGGCGCGCCTAAGGGTCGAGAAGATCGTCGTGGGATCGCAGGGCGAGCCCCTGCGCGCCGAGCCGGCGGAGTTCGGCTGAGCAGGCCGCGGCAAGGTTGAGGGCGAGGACGCTGGACCAGCTCGACACCACAATCCACCAGCGCATGGCCGAGGCGTCCGACCTCGTCACCGTGGCGCTCGACCAGCTGCTGCCCCGGGCCGACGGGCCGGAGAGCCGGCTGATCGAGGCCATGCGCTATGCCGTGCTGGGTCCCGGCCGCCGCATCCGGCCTTATCTCACCCTGGAGACCGCCCGCATGCTCGACGTGGAGGAGCGCAGCGTGCTCCGCGCCGCCTGCGCGCTGGAGTGCGTGCACGCCTACAGCCTGATCCACGACGATCTGCCGGCCATGGGCGACGAGGACGAGCGGGGCGGCCGACCCACGGTGCATCGGGCCTATGACGAGGCTGTGGCGGTGCTGGCGGGCGATGCGTTGCAGTCGATCGCCTTCGAGATCATGGCTCATCCCGACACCCATCCCGACGCGGCGCTCCGCTGCGATCTGGTGCGCAAGCTGGCGCTTGCCGCGGGCGCCAAGGGTCTGGCCGGCGGCCAGGTGCTGGACCAGATGGGCCTGGGCGCCGATCTTCGCACCGTGGCGCGGATGCAACGCATGAAGACCGGCGCGCTGATCGCCTTCGCGGTGGAGGCGCCCCCGATGCTGGCGCGCGCGCCCGATTCGGAACGTCACGCCCTGCTCGGCTTCGCCCAGGATTTCGGTCTGGCCTATCAGATCATCGATGACCTGACCGACCCTGGGCGCGACCTTCAGCCTCGCGAAAGCCAGGCGGGCCAAGGCCTCGAGCGGGTTGGAAGGGTCAAGGCCGACTTCGTGACCCTGCTTGGACGCGACGCGGCGGCCGAACGGGTGGACATGCTGATCAGCCAGTGCCACGCTCACCTCGACGTTTTCGGGTCCGCGGCCGCCTATCTTCGGGCGAGCGTGGATTTCGTGCTAGACCGGCGAACCGCTGTCCGCGATTAACGTCGGTTTTTTCCGGCCCAGAGATCCGATGCCGCCGCATACGCCCCTGCTCGACACCGTCCAGTTCCCGGCCGACACGCGCAAGTTCAGCGTGCCGGAACTCCGGCAGCTCGCTGACGAAGTGCGCGCCGAGACCATCGATGCTGTGTCCACCACCGGCGGCCACCTGGGCTCGGGGCTCGGCGTCGTCGAGCTGACCGTCGCTCTGCACCACGTGTTCGACACCCCCAAGGACGTGCTGATCTGGGACGTCGGCCACCAAGTCTATCCGCACAAGATCATGACCGGCCGACGCGATCGCATCCGCACCCTGCGCCAGGGGCAGGGCCTGTCGGGCTTCACCAAGCGGGCGGAGAGCGAATACGACCCGTTCGGAGCCGCCCACGCCGCCACCTCGATCTCGGCGGCGCTGGGCTTCTGCGCCGCGCGCGACGCCAAGGGCGGTAACAACAAGGTCGTGGCGGTGATCGGCGACGGCTCCATGAGCGCCGGCATGGCCTATGAGGCGATGAACAACGCCGCGGAGACGACCAAGCAGCTGATCGTCATCCTCAACGACAACGACATGTCGATCGCGCCGCCGGTCGGGGGCATGAGCGCCTATCTCGCCGGGCTGGCCTCCGGCGGCGCCTACCGCACCATTCGCCGCATGGGCAAGAACGTGGCCGAACACCTGCCGCGCCCCTTCAAGGAGGCCGCGCGCAAGGCCGAGGAGTATGGCCGCGGCATGGTCACCGGGGGCACCTTTTTCGAGGAATTGGGCTTCTACTATGTCGGCCCCATCGATGGTCACAATCTGGATCAGCTTGTCCCGATCCTGAGGAACGTGCGCGACATCACCGACCAGCCGGTGGTGGTCCACGTCGTCACCCAGAAGGGCAAGGGCTACACCCACGCCGAGAACAGCGCCGACAAGCTGCACGCGGTCGTCAAGTTCGACGTGGTGACCGGCCAGCAGGGCAAGGCCAAGGCCAATGCGCCGAGCTACACCAAGGTTTTCGGCACCGAACTGGTCAAACAGGCCGAGCGGGACGAGCGGGTCGTGGCGGTCACCGCCGCCATGCCGTCCGGGACCGGGCTGGACATCTTCGGCAAGCGCTTCCCCAACCGCACCTTCGACGTGGGCATCGCCGAACAGCATGCGGTGACCTTCGCCGCCGGCATGGCGGCGGACGGCATGAAGCCCTTCTGCGCCATCTATTCCACCTTCCTGCAGCGCGGCTACGATCAGGTCGTGCACGACGTGGCGATCCAGAAACTGCCTGTCCGTTTCGCCATGGACCGCGCAGGGCTGGTAGGCGCCGACGGGCCGACCCACGCCGGATCCTTCGACATCGGCTTCATGGGCGCGTTGCCCGGCATGGTGTTGATGGCGGCGAGCGACGAGGCGGAGCTGGCGCGGATGGTCGCCACCGCCGTGGCCATCGACGACCGCCCCTCGGCCTTCCGCTATCCGCGCGGCGACGGCGTCGGCGTCGAAATCCCCGAACGGGCCGAGGCGCTTGAGATCGGTCGCGGCCGCATCGTGCGCGAAGGAACCGCTCTGGCCATCCTGTCCTTCGGCACCCGGCTGCAGGAAAGCCTGATCGCCGCCGAACAGCTGGCCGCGCGGGGCCTCTCCGCCACCGTCGCCGACGCCCGCTTCGCCAAGCCCCTGGACGAGGAGATGATCCTGCGCCTCGCCCGCGAGCATGAAGCGCTGATCACGGTGGAGGAAGGCGCCATCGGGGGCTTCGGCGCGTTCGTGCTGCAGTTCCTGGCTGAACGCGGCATGCTCGACCGCGGCCTAAAGGTGCGCACCATGACCCTGCCGGACCGCTTCCAGGATCAGGACAAGCCCGAGCTGATGTATGCGGCGGCTGGCCTGGACGCCGACGGCATCGTCAAGGTCGCCTTGGATGCGCTGAGGATCGAACAGCCCAAGGCTGGCCGGCGGGCCTAGATCGTCCGCAAGCCCCATAGACATCGCCGTTCATCCCGCGAAAGCGGCGATCCGGATTTCAGCTATCACCCAGCCGCGTCGCTTGCAGACATGCGATCGGCGCCCGTATCGACGCCGATTTGGCGTTGCGCTTCGGCGGTGAGGGTCTCGACCTGACGCCGGACGTCTTGCGGCTGCACGGCCACGCCGCCGTCGGCAAGGTCGGACAGCACCTTCTGGTAAAGCTCAGCCCCACTGGCGGCGCTAAGGTCGGCGTGGACGACGCTGGCGACATAGCGTTCCAGCGCCTGATCGTTCAGGCCCATCAACCCACCCGCCCACTCGGCCACGAGCCGGTCCCGCCGCGCCCTGACCTGGAAATCCAGCGTCGCCTCGAAGGCGAAATGGGCTTCAAAGGCGTGTTCGCGGTCGTCGAAGGTCGTCATCACAGGGCTTTCAGTCGGAAGTGGAGGGGGGAACGCCGCAGCCGCCGAGAGGATCAACCGCCGGTCGGGCTTTCGATCGCGCCCAGGAGGTCTTCCAGGTCGTGGAAGCGGCCGTAGTCCACGTAGCGGCCGCCGTTCCCGTCGGGAAGGATGATGTCGGCCATGCGCCGACCCCAGACGATCTCGTGCGGCAGGTAGGAGTGGCGGGCGTGGATGCGCTGGGCGAAGGTGTCGTCCACGCCGGAGATGATGATGATCAGCTCGGCCTGGCAGGCCTCCAGCGAGGCCCGATCCGCGCCGTGCAGGGGGCTGGTCTCGTCGATCTGGTGCATGATGGTCCAGGTCAGGCCGAACAGCGGCGAGTGGGAGCGCACCATCTTCAAGTCGATGAAGGTGCGGAACTCCACGCCTTCGCGGGTGAACTGGCGGCGGGCCAGGCTGACGCTGACGTCAGCCTCCAGGATCTGGTTCATGCGGATGTTGCCGGCGCGGAACATCAGGGTGGGCTGGCCCTCGCGGTTTATGATGACCGCATGGCGGCTGAACAGCACCCGCGCGGTCGGCCGCGACACCCGCGCGAAGATCAGGCCCGTGCCGACCGCGGTCAGGGCCAGGCTGGTGAAGGCCTCGGCGGTCACCAGGCTGTGGACGTAGAGGCTCCGCGGCCACATCTGTCCGTAGCCGATGGTGCCCAGCGTCTGCACGCTGAAGAAGAAGGCGTCGGAGAAGACGTGCGGCCGCGCCTGCGCCACGCCCCCCGGCTGGATCCAGTAGAGGAAGCCGAACAGCAGGTTGGCGCCCAGATACAGCGCAACCCACCAGAGCAGGAAGCGCGGCCAGCTCAGCGTCATCAGCCAGTGGTAGCCGTCGCCGAAGCGCTTGCGGTTCAACCCCTCGATCCGGATCGAGGGCCGTCCGCCCGGCGTCACGAAGCGCGGATAGGGATCGGCCTTGCGTCCGCCAGGGTCGCGCCCGGCGTCCGTCCCGTGCTTGCTGGCCAAGGTGTCCTTCACGGCCGAGCCTTCTAGCTCAAACCCGCGGGCGGCCCAAACATCAGGCGCCGCTCGCCGCCCGAGGCGGGTGGATGGGCGAGCAGCCCTCGTCACGGTTCATATCCGGCGCAAAGCCCTCTAAGAACCCGCGAGCGGCGGGATCGGAGACGGCGGCATGGACAGGGGGAGTGCGGTTCGGGGTCCGCGCAGCCTCCTGCGCCAGATCCGCGAGGCGCTGGCCGGCGGCGGCCCGGCCCAGGCGCGGCTCGACAAGGTGGTGCGCGTCATCGCCGGCTCCATGGTGGCGGAGGTGTGCTCGCTCTACCTGCGCCGGGCGTCCGCCGACATGGAGCTTTTCGCCACGGGGGCCCTGAACCCCGAGGCCGTCCACGTCACCCGCATGCGGCCGGGCGAGGGTCTGGTCGGCGAGATCATGCGCGCCGGGCGCCCGATCAACCTGTCCGACGCGCCCGCCAACCCGAACTTCTCCTACCATCCTGAGACAGGCGAGGACCCCTACCACGCCTTCCTGGGCGTCCCCTTGCTGAGGGGCGGACGGACCATCGGGGTGCTGGTGGTCCAGAACCGCACCACCCGCGTCTATGACGAGGACGAGGTCGAGGACCTGCAGACCATCGCCATGGTGCTGGCCGAAATGGTCGCCACCGGCGAGGTCATCGATCCCGCCGAGTTCAAGGGCGTGGAGCTCGCGCCCCACCGGCCTGAGCGGCTGAAGGGCCTGCGCTTCGCCGAGGGTCTGGCGATCGGGGTGGTGGTGCTGCACGAGACGCCGGTCGCGCCCGAAAAGCTGCTCGCCGACGACGCCGCCCTCGAACTGCTGCGCCTGGAGCAGTCGCTGCAGCGCCTGCGCCGCCAGATCGACGAGATGTTGGACGGCTCCCACGGCCTGGTCGGCCAGACCTTCGAGGTCCTGGAGGCCTATCGCATGTTCGCCCACTCCCGGGGCTGGAGCCGCAGCCTGGAAGACGCGGTGCGCTCAGGGCTCACGGCCGAGGCCGCGGTGGAGCGGGTGCGCTCTGAACAGCGCGTGCAGATGAACCAGACCCGCGACGCCTATCTGCGCGAGCGGCTGCACGACCTGGAGGACCTGGCTGACCGGCTGCTGCGCATTCTGGCGGGCGAGGCGCCCGGCGCGCGCGACCTACCGCCCAATGCAGTGCTCGTGGCGCGCAACCTTGGACCCGCCGACCTGCTCGAATACGATCGCACAAGGCTGGCTGGCCTGCTGCTGGAGGAGGGATCCAGCGCCAGCCACGCCTCCATCGTGGCGCGGGCGCTGGGTATCCCCTGCGTGGGGCGGCTGGCGGGCCTGCGCGACCGGGTCAACGCCGGCGACCCGGTGATCGTGGACGGCGAGGTCGGGGAGGCCCTGCTGCGCCCCCGCCCCGACGTGATCGAGGCGGTGCAGGCGCGTGCGGCCGTGCGCGAGCAACGCCGCGCCGAGTTCGACCGCCTGCGCGACACCCCCGCCTTCACCCGCGACGGCGGCAAGGTCACCCTGCTGATGAACGCCGGGCTGGCGGTGGACCTGGAGAGCCTGGAGATGACCGGGGCGGAGGGCATCGGCCTGTTCCGCACCGAATTCCAGTTCATGGTGGCCGAGGAGCTGCCGCGGCTGGACGCCCAGACCGCGCTCTACGCCCGCGTGCTGGAGGCGGTGGGCGACCGCCCGGTCACCTTTCGCACCCTTGATCTCGGCGGCGACAAGGTGCTGCCCTATCTGGAGGCGGAGCGGGAGGACAATCCCGCGCTCGGCTGGCGCGCCATCCGTATGGGCTTGGACCGGCCGGCGCTGCTGCGCATGCAGCTGCGCGCCCTGATCGCCGCGTCGCGCGGGCGGGAGCTGCGCGTCATGTTCCCGCTGGTCGCCACGGTCGAGGAGTTCCGCACCGCCCGCAGCCTGGTGGACCGCGAGCTCGCCTGGGCGGGTCGCCGCGGCCGCCCGATCCCCGAGCGGGTGCGTGTCGGCGTGATGATCGAGACGCCGGCGCTGCTCTGGCACCTGGACGCCCTGCTGCCGATGACCGACTTCATCTCGGTCGGCACCAACGACCTGATGCAGTATCTGTTCGCCGCCGACCGGGGCAATCCGCGGGTGTCGGACCGCTATGACCTGCTCTCGCCCCCGGCGCTGCGGGCCTTGAAGACCATCTGCGACGCCTGCGCGGACACCGGTACGCCCGTGTCGGTCTGCGGCGAGATGGCGGGCCGCCCGTTGGAGGCCTTCGCCCTGCTGGCGCTGGGCTTCGCACGCCTGTCCATGCCGCCGGCAGGTATCGGGCCGGTCAAGGCCATGGTGCTGTCGCTGGATGCGGGCGCGGCGCGGCGTGGGCTGGTCGGCATCCTGAAGTCGGGCGCGGGATCCGTCCGTAACGAGATCGAAACCCTTGCGCGCAAATTAAATGTCGCAGTGTGAGCGCATTGTCGGCTCGTCGGCTTTGTTGGTACTCACGGGACCGAGCGGTCTATTCGGACCGGGGAGGGGCGCAGCCCGCGCCCCCCGGTGAGCGTGGGAGGACATCGGACGCCATGGCGCCGTTGGATACCGGCTCGGTGACGAACGTCGTGCGGCTGGCCGAACCCATCGGCCGCGGCCCGGGGCCGGCGGCGAGCGCCTCGGCCACCCTGGGCGCCCATCTGCGTGCGGTGCGCGAGCACAAGGGCCTCAGCCTGCTCCAGGTCGCCGAGGCCACCCGCGTCCGCCGGGTCTATCTCGAAGCGCTGGAGCGTGACGACATCACGCCGTTGCCGTCCCGTCCCTTTGCGGTGGGCTATGTGCGCGCCTACGCCCGCGAGCTCGGCCTGGACGGCGACGCGGCGATGGCCCGCTTCAAGACCGAGAACCCCGAGGCCACCCAGGCGCTGCGCGCGCCGGTCGGCGTCGCCTTCGAACGCGATTCGCGCCGCCGCCTCGTCTATGTCGGCGTCGCGGTGCTGGTGGTGGCGGTGGCGCTTTGGAACATCGCCCAGCACACGCTGATCTCCAGCACACGCGCCGAACCCATCCTGCCGCCCGCGGTCCAGACCTTGGCCGACCCGCCCCGCGTCGGTCCCCTGACACTCGGCGCGCCCACCCCGCCACCCGCCGACCAGACGACGCCCAAGCCCTATCTCACCCCCGGCCTCGGCGTGCCCGGCGTCGACAAGAACGCACCGACCGACCCGGCCGCCGCGACCACATCCTCCGTCGCGCCGCCTACGGTCAGGCCCGATGCAGCGCCCCCGCAGACCTTCACCACCCGCGCGGCGGTCTATGGCGCCTCGGCCCAACAGGGCGGCGTGCTGGTCCAGGCCAGGTCGCCGGCCTCGCTCATCGTGCGCGGCCCCGCCGGCCAGATCTACTTCGCCCGCGAGTTGGAGGCGGGCGAAGCCTACCGCGCGCCGCTCGGCCGCGGGCTGACGGCCGACGTCAGCGATCCAAACGCCTTCCTGCTCTACGTCGGCGGCAAGCTGGCGACCCCGCTCAGCGAGCCCCAGACCCCGCTGGACCAGGTGGCGGCCGCCGCTCAGCCCCAGTCGGCTCCGCGGTAAACCGCTCAGTCCGCTTCACGGCCAACTTCCCTGGCGAATGAGCATCTCCGCCACGTCTGGGGTTTCTGATCCTTCCCCGCTTGGAAGGGCGTCCTGCGCAGCAGGGCGTGGGGCTCGCCGCGCGGGCCGACTGTCACCTACCCGCGATAGCGCCTGGCGCGCCTAAGCCTTATCTTCCGTCATACTGGCGCCTCGCGCCGCCCCGCTGTAACTTGGGCCCGCCATGAACACCGAAGACCACCGCCACGTCCGCCCCTGGCGCATGATCGACCGCCGCGTCTCCCGCA
>CAXTEX010000037.1:0-18213 GCA_964243445.1 uncultured Caulobacteraceae bacterium
GACCAGCGCGCGTCCTTGGCCGATAGCGCGTGATAGAAGCGCGCCAGGGCCAGCACGAGCGCGATCTTCATGATCTCGGATGGCTGGATGCCGAACAGCCAGCGTTTGGCGCCAAGCGAGGTGTGGCCGATCACCAGCACTGCGGCGCACATGGCCAGGCCCAGGCCGTATAGCGGGTACGCCAGCGCCAGCCAGACCCGCAGGTTCAGCAGCGTCAGCCCCAGCATCAACGCCAGGCAGAGCGCAAAGCGCACCGCGTGCTTGGCGGCCCAGGGCTGCCAGGAAAGCGGCGCGACGCTGTAGAGCATGGCCGTGCCGATGCCGGCGACGACGCAGAGCAGGAGCGCGAAGGTCCAGTCGATCTGCTTCAGCTTGGAAGACAGCCGCTCCCGCTCGCCGGGGCGCGTCAGGGCGGTGGCGGTGGTGGTCACGTCGTCGTCTCAGCGCCGGGCTCGGGCGGGGTGAGCGCCGGGGCGGCTGGCGTCGGCGCGTCGAGCGGCTGTTCGATCCGGGCGCGGATTTCGGGATCCTTCAGCAGCGCCACCTTCATGATCTCGCGCGCCTTGGGAGCGGACGCTTCGGCGCCCATGCCGCCGTGCTCGGTCAGCACGGCGATGGCGTAGCGCGGCGCCTCGGCCGGCGCGAAGGCGATGAACCAGGCGTGGTCGCGCAGGTCGTAGGCGCCGTGGGTGCCGTGGACCCCGTGGCTGCCGGCGGCGTAGTTGTGGAACTGGGCCGTGCCCGTCTTGCCGCCCATCAGGATGGGGCCGAGGTTCAGCTTGCCCGCCCCGCTGTTATAGGCGGTGCCTCCCGGCTCGTTGCAGACGCCGGTCATCGCCGACTGCACGAAGGCGATGTGGGCGAGGTCGACGTCGATCTGGGTGGGGGCGGCCTGCGCCTGCACCTCCTCGCCGATGGCGTGGATCAGCCGGGGGCTCACCGCCTTGCCGCCGTTGGCGATGCGCGACGCCATCGTGCAGAGCTGCAACGCGTTCACCGAATTGTAGCCCTGACCGATGCCCATCGAGGGGGTGTCGCCGGGATGCCAGACCGGGTCGCGCTTCACATGCGCCCGCTTCCACGCCGTATCGGGCACGATGCCGGGCTTCTGGCCCGGTATGCCGATGTCGTAGACCTCGCCAAGCCCGAACTTGCGCGCCACCGCCGCCATGCGGTCCGGTCCGATGGCCAGCGCGCACTGGAAGAAGTAGATGTCACAGGAGTGCTTCACCGCCTCGCGCAGGTTCAACGCGCCGTGCGCCTCGTCACAATGCCAGGTGCGGCCGCCCCAGAACCAAGCCTTGTTGCAGACGTGGACGGTGGCGGGACTGTAGCCGTGTTCGAGCGCGGCGATCGTCACCATGGTCTTGAAGGTCGAGCCCGGGGCGTAGGTCGCCGTCAGCGCCTTGTTGAACAGCGGCTTGCGCTCGTATTTGGCGAGCTCGGCGTACTGCTGGCCGCCGACGCCCTTGACGAAGGCGTTGGCGTCGAAGCTGGGGGCGGACACCATGCACAGGACGTCGCCCGTGCGGCAGTCCATCATCACCGCCGCCCCGCTGTCCTCGCCGAACACCTCCATCGCCCGGTTCTGGACGTCGGCGTCGAGCGTCAGCTTGACCACGTCGCCGGGCTGGGCGTGGATGTCGCCGTCGGGGTCCTCGCGGATCACGCGGCCGACGCTGTCGACCTCGACCTTGCGGCCCCCGGCGCGGCCCCGCAGGGGCAGGTCCAGCGACTTCTCCACGCCCTGCTTGCCGATGCGGAAGCCCGGGTGGAGCAGCAGCGGCGGCGGATTGTCGCCTTCCGCCTTGAGGTCGTCGGCCGAGACGCGCGAGACATAGCCGATCACGTGGGCGAATGCGCCGGGATAGGGATAAAAGCGCGCCTCGCCCATCTCCGCGGTGACGCCCGGCAGTTCGGGCGTGCGCACGTTGACCCGGCTGAATTCGTCCCAGGTCAGGTCGGTGGCGATGGCCACAGGCTGGGCGCGGGGGGTGTCGGCGATGTCGCGGGCGATCTGGCGGCGCTTGGCGGGCGGGATCGGGATCAGCGCGGCCACCTTGTCGATGGTGGCGTCGGCGTCCTCCACCACGTCGCGCTGGAGCAGGATGCGGAACTCCGGCCGGTTGGAGGCGATCTCCACCCCGTTCCGGTCCAGGATCAGACCCCGCGGCGGCGGCACCAGGCGGAAGTTGAACTGGTTGGACGCCGACAGAGTCTGGTAGCGGCCGGCGTCCGCCACCTGCAGCTGGGACAGCCGCAGGCCCAGCGCCGTCAGCCCCACGCCGGCGAAACCGCCCAGCAGCAGGGTGCGCCGGTTGAACGCGCCCTGCCGCTCGTTGACCTCGTCGAAGTAGATGTGGGGTTCGTGGCTCACGCGGGGGGACTCGGCGCTCTGAGGCGGGCGATTTCGGGGCGGCGGGCGGCTTCAGTCTAGCGGAAACGGATGTCGGCGTCCTCGTAACGATCGATCAGCAGCCTGGCGAAGGGAAACAGGGCCAGGGTGGCGGCGAATTGGTAAAGCGCGCCGATGACATTGGGGGTGACATGGGCGCGCAGGGTCACGAAAAGATAGGCCGCCAGGAAGGCCAATGCGGTCAGCGCCAGATACCAGGCCGCAAGCGCCGGAGCGCTGCGACCCGTCATCAGGCTGCGCGAGACCTGGGCGCCGCCGTAGGCGATCAACAGGCAGAGCGCCCACAGCCCCAACGGCGCGCCCCAGAACAGGTCCAGGAACAGCCCCGCGACCAGGAGCGCGAACGGACCGAGCAGCGAGGGTCGGATCACGGGCCAGGCGAAGGCGAGCACCAGGGGGAAGACCGGCTCCGGCAGGCGCAGGCCGAACACGCGCAGCGGCGTGGCCAGGAGCACCGTCGCCAGCAGGCAGCCGGCCAGCGGCGCCCCGATCCAGGTCAGCGGCTGCAGCGGCTGGTTGGGCTGGCGGCTCACGGCGGCGGAGCCGACGCGGGGCGGGCCGGCGGAGCAGGCTTGGAGCCCGCGGTTGCCGGCGGCGCGGCGGGCGTAGGCTTCGGCGGGGCGGCGGCGCGCTGCAGGACGGCGTCCCGGTCGCTGGCCTCGTCGGGCGTCAGGGGCGGCGGGGCTGCCTCGCCATTGGACAGGGCGCGCGCGTCCGCGCTCTGGCTGAAGGCCTCGAACAGCAGGACGCGCACGAAGTCGATCGGCGTCTGGTCGGAGTAGAGCCGCACCCGCCAGGCCCCGCGCAAATCCTTCACCGCCACGCCCACCGGCAGGCCGCGCGGAAAGACGCCGCCGTCGCCGGAGGTCAGGATGGCGTCGCCAAGCTTCACCGGATCGCGGCCGCGCACATATTCCAGCCGCGGATAGGCGCTGCCGTCGCCGGTGAGGATCGCGCGCCCGTTGCTGCGGTCCACCAGGATGGGCGTGCGGCTATCCACGTCGGTCAGCATCAGCAGCCGACTGACGCCGGGCGCCACGCCCACCACCCGCCCGACCACGCCCCGTTCGCCGAGCGCGGGGTCGCCGACCTGGACGCCGGCGGCGGAGCCCGCGTCCACCAGCCGGGCGTTGGAGAAGGGTCCCCTCGCGTCCACGATGGTGCGCCCGGTGACCATGGGAACAGGCGGGTCGGTCTTCAGCTTCAGCAGGGCCTCGTAGCGGTCGTTGACGTTCTTCAAGGCGTTGAAGGCGTCGCGGTAGCCTTCGAGCTCGCCGATCTCGCGCCGGAGCCGCCGGTTGTCGGACACGGCGAAGAAATAGCCTTCAACATAGTGGATGGCGGAGCCCGCCCAGCGCACCGGCGCCTCCAGGGCGCCGCTGACCGGCGCCAGGCCGGCGGCCACCGCGTTGCGCATGGGCGCGTAGGTCGAAGCGGCCACCGCCTCACGCCGGCCGGCGAGCAGCAGCACCACGGCCAGCAGCATGGCCGCCAGCGTGGAGGCGGCCGCCGCCCAGGCGAGGGGCAGCTTGAGGTCGGTGAACGGTCCGTCGCGAAAGCTCATCGGTCCGCCCTAGCCTGCCGGGCGCGCCCGTGGTCCGCAGGTCAGGCCAGGGTCGCGTCGAGCACGCCCTTCATCCACTTGGGATGTTCCAGCACCTTGCCGCAGCCAAGCGCCACGCAGGACAGCGGATCGTCGGCGACCGTGACCGGCAGGCCGGTGGCGTTGGTGATCTCGGTGTCCAGGCCGCGCAGCAGGGCGCCGCCGCCGGTCAGCATGATGCCCTTGTCGGCGATGTCGGCGGCGAGTTCGGGGGGCGTGGACTCCAGCGCCACCTTTACCGCCTCCACGATCTGGGCGGCGGGCTCGTAGAGCGCCTCGGCCGCGCCCTTCTCGGTCACGCGCACCTCGCGCGGCACGCCCTGCATCAGGTCGCGGCCCTTGACCTCGATGGCCAGCCCCTCGCCGTGCTCGGGCTCGCGGGCCACGCCGATCTCCTTCTTGATGCGCTCGGCGGTGGTCTCGCCGATCAGCAGATTATGGTTGCGGCGCATGTAGGAGATGATGGCTTCGTCCATCTTGTCGCCGCCGACCCGGACCGAACGCGAATAGACGATGCCGGACAGGCTCAGCACCGCGACCTCGGTCGTGCCGCCGCCGATGTCCACCACCATGGAGCCCGTGGGCTCGTGGATCGGCAGCCCGGCGCCGATCGCCGCCGCCATCGGTTCGTCGATCAGCCCGACCCGGCGGGCCGAGGCGTTCAGGCAGCTGTCGTTGATGGCCCGCCGCTCCACCGCG
Source organism: uncultured Caulobacteraceae bacterium (assembly GCA_964243445.1). Classification (GTDB taxonomy): domain Bacteria; phylum Pseudomonadota; class Alphaproteobacteria; order Caulobacterales; family Caulobacteraceae; genus CAHJWH01. The sequence continues at coordinate 4,719 of CAXTEX010000037.1, forward strand.
GTGGCGCCCGACGGCACGCACACGATGACCTTGGGGTTCACGAAGCCCTTGCGGTTGTGGACCTTGCGGATGAAATGCTTGATCATCTCCTCGGCGACCTCGAAGTCGGCGATGACCCCGTCGCGCATGGGGCGGATGGCCTCCATGTGGCCGGGGGTGCGGCCCAGCATCTGCTTGGCCTCGATCCCCACGGCATGGACGATCTTGCGACCGCCGACGTTGCGCAGCGCCACCACCGACGGCTCGTTCAGCACGATGCCCTTGCCCTTCATGTAGATCAGGGTGTTGGCGGTGCCGAGGTCGATGGCGATGTCGTTGGAGATCAGGCCGAAGAGGGAGGAGAACATGGATGGCCTTGTGCGGGGCAAAAGACGTCGGGCGCAGACACCCGGTGAGGTGAGCGGGACCGGCGCGTCGCCCCCGCAGCTCTAAACGCCGACCCACCTGTCACGGGATGCGCCGGTTTGCCCCGGCGGAGCCGCCAATTCAAGGTTAACATCACAGGGCTGCGGCATTGCGTCAGCTTACCCGTCTGCGGACACGGCTTGCGCGACCCCGCCGCTTGTGACGCGGCGCAGGTCGGCCTATCCCGCCAACACGTCTCCATCCCTCCAGCGGCGTCCAGCTCCATGCACTCCCTTGCGCCCGAGACCCCGCGCGCCTCCGTGGTCATCGCCGTGCTGGACGAGGCCGAGAACGTGCAGGCGGTCGCCGCCGAGACCCTTGCGGCGCTGGGGCCGGTCGGCCCGTTCGAGATCGTCTTCGTGGACGACGGCAGCACCGATGGGACGCCCGCCGTCCTCGCCCGCCTCGCCGCCGCCGACCCCCGCGTGCGCATGGTCCGTCATGCGCGCCGCTGCGGCAAGTCGCAGGCCGTGCGCACCGGCGTGCTGGCGGCGCGGGCGCCCTGGATCGCCACCATGGACGGCGACGGGCAGAACGACCCGCGTGACGTGGCCGCCATGCTGCAGGCGGCGTGGGACGCGCCCGGGCCCGCTCCGCTGGTCGCAGGGGTGCGGGTGCGGCGCAACGACCCGCGCTCGCGCCTGGTGGCGACCCGCATCGCCAACGGCTTCCGCCAGGCGGTGCTGCAGGACCGCTGCCCCGATACCGGCTGCGGGCTGAAGGTCTTTCGGCGCGAGGATTTCCTGCTGCTGCCCGTGTTCGAGGGCATGCACCGCTTCCTGCCCGCCCTGTTCGCCCGCTATGGCCATCCGCTGATCAATCGGGAGGTCGGCCATCGAGCGCGCACCGCCGGAAAGTCCAAATACACCAACTGGGGCCGCGCGCTGGTCGGCGTGGTCGACCTGATGGGAGTGATCTGGCTGACACGGCGCACCCAGGCGCCCGGCCCGGCGGGCGAACCGTGAGCCTGGCCGGCTCCAGCGCTTCAGCCGCGGGGGACCGGGTCGGCTGGCGGGGCTATCTGCTGCTGGCCTTGGTCGCCCTGGCGATGTTCCTGCCTGGCCGCGCGCACCTGCCCCCGGTGGACCGGGACGAGGCGCGCTATCTGCAGGCCACGCGCCAGATGCTGCAGACCGGCGACTTCGTGCAGATCCGCTTCCAGGACCAGCCGCGCAACCTGCAACCGGTCGGCGTCTATTGGCTGGAGGCGGCGTCGGCCTCGCTGTTCGGCGGGGCGCAGGCGCCGGTCTGGGCCTATCGCCTGCCTTCGCTGATCGCGGCGGTGCTGGCGGTGCTGCTGACTTGCCGCATGGGGTCGGTGCTGTTCGGCGTCCAGGCCGGGATGGGCGCGGGCCTGCTGATGGCGGCAAGCGTGCTGCTCGGCTTCGAGGCGCGCATGGCCAAGATCGACGCCTGCCTGCTCGCCACCGTGCTGGTGGCGCAGAGCGCATTGCTCCAGGCCTATCTGGGCCGAGTGCAGGGCGCAGGACGCACGAACGCGGCGGCCTTCTGGGCGGCTTTGGGCGTCGGACTGCTGCTGAAAGGGCCGATACCGCTGATCATCAGCGGCTCGACCGCCCTGGTGCTCTGCGTCGCGGACCGGCGCGCAGGATGGCTGAAGCGGCTGCATGCGGGCTGGGGCGGCGTGCTCATGATCGCCATCGCGGCGCCCTGGTTCGTGGCCATCGGGCTGAAGACCCATGGCGCCTTCTTCGACAAGGCGGTGCGCCAGAACCTGCTCGGCAAGGTCGGGCGGGGCGAGCAGCGGCATGGCCAGCCCCCCGGCTACTACCTGCTGCTGTTCAACCTCACCTTCTGGCCGGGCGCGCTGGCGGCGGCCTTCGCCCTGCCCTGGACCTGGCGGAGCCGCAAACGGGCGGAGGTGCGTTTCCTGCTCGCCTGGATCGCGCCCACCTGGCTGATGTTCGAGCTCGTGGGGACCAAGCTGCCCCACTACGTCCTGCCGCTGTATCCCGCGATCGCCTGCCTCGCCGCGGGCGCGGCGACGGCGGCGGGCGGGTGGCGGGCCGGGCGGGCGCTCACCCGAGGGACAGGCTGGGCCTACGCCGTCCTGTGGCTGCTCGTCTCGACGGCGCTGGCGGCCGCAGGGCCGCTGCTCGTCTGGCGCTACGCCCACCGGCTGGACCCTGTCGCCATCGGGCTCGGCGCGCTCGTGCTGGTGCTCTGCGTGACGGTGCTGGCGTTCGTGCGGCAGGGTGCGCGCGGCGCGGCCCTGGGCGCCGGGGTCGTCGCAGCGTGGGTGTTGTTCTCCGGCCTCTATGACGACATCCTGCCCGGGCTGAAGCCGATCTGGCTTGCGCCGCGCATCGCCGAGCTCGCCGCCGCCGTGCGCCCCTGCCCGACCAGCGTGCTCGCCTCCACCCGCTTCGCCGAGCCCAGCCTGGTGTTCCTGGAGCCCGGGCCGACGCGGCTGATCGACGTCGCCTCCGCCGCCGACCTGATCGCGCGCGATCGCGCCTGCGCCATGGCCCTCGTCAGCGCCAGACAGCTCACAACCTTCACCGCCCGGTCAGCCGCAGACGGCGTGGCCCTGCGCATGCGCGGAGAGGTCGACGGCGTCAGCTACTCCACCGGGGAGCGGCTGAGGCTGCTGCTCTACACCTCGAGCACGGCGGCCATGGCCCGCTGACGCGCGGCCTCCTGGCGCTTCAGCCAGGAGCGGGCCGCCAGCGCCACCCCGAGCCAAAGCGCGGCGACGCCCACGAGCTTGATCCAGCGGCTGGGACCGCCGCCGTTCAGGGCATGGATGGCCGAGTCGCCGGCGTAGGCCACCAGGGCGATCTTGGGGATGCTGCCGAGCGCAGTGCCCGCCAGGAAGCTCGACACTTTCATGGGCGTGACGCCGGCGGCCATGTTCACGACGACGAAGGGAGCGGACGGCACCAGCCGCACCACCAGGCTGGCCCAAAAGCCGTTACGCCCGATCATGTCCACGAAGTCGTTGACGCCGCGTCCCGCATACCGCCGCAGCACGCCCGCCCCGATGCGGCGGCCGGCGTAGAAGCCCAGCAGGGAGGATACGAGGTTGCCGACCCAGCTGTAGGCGAAGCCCAGCCAAGGCCCAAACGCCACGACCGCCGCAGCGACCAGCAGGAACTGTGGGACGCCCACGAAGGCGAGCAGACTAAACCCCGCAATGGCCGCCGGCAGGGCCCAGGGCCCTTGCACGCCCGCCCCCATCCAAGCCTGCATGGCCGACGCGCTCTTCAATCCCATCAGGGGCGCCCCGAACACGAAGACCATGCCCACGCCGCCGAAAAGGAGGAAAGACATGGCTGCAGCGCGCCAAGCGCGGGCGTCGAGGTTGGTCAGGAAGGCCCAGAGACGTTTCACGGCGCGGTTTATAGCGATGCGGCCCGCGCGGCCGCAATCAAACCCCTCTCCCTTTGCAGAGGGAGAGGGGCGTGGCGGCTACTTCTTGAAGGCGTCGCGAACCGCGTCCTTGGCTCCGCCGAGGGCGTTCTGCAGACCCCCGGCCGTCTTGTCGGCGTGCCCCTCGGCCTTCAGCTTCTCGTCGCCGGTGAGGTTGCCAAGACCTTCCTTGACCGAACCGCCGAACTTCTTGCCGGAGCCTTCGACCCGATCGTGGTCGACGCCGGCGTGAGGTTCGCTGGACACGCTGTCCTGCGCCTTGCCCGCCGCGTTCTGGACCGACCCGCCGGCCTTCTCGGCCATGCCCTCGCCCTGCATCTTGGCGTCGCCGGTGAGCTTGCCGAGGCCTTCCTTGACCGCGCCTGCAAGCTTGTGACCGGCGCCTTCAACCCGATTGTCGCTCATCTCGATTTCCTCTCAAACAAGCTGGACTGGTTTGAAAACGGCATAGCTTGAACGGAGGTTCCGCCGAGAGCTCAGGCCGCGCTTACCAGCGACGCCCGCCCGGCCTATCTAGCCATCCATGGCCGCCAAGCCCGAAGCCCCCACCGAACCGTTCAAGCGCGCGCTCGCCCACGCCGCTCGATCCCTGGCCGAGGCGTCGGACCTGGAGATCGTCTATTCCGGCGAGACGCCCTCGCTGGTCGGTCGCCGTGCGACCCTGCCGCACCCGCCGCGCGACCTGAACGGGCGCGAGGCGGCGCGCATCCGCGGCATCGCCGACCGGTTCGCACTCCGCCTCGCCCACCATGACGAGGCCGGCCACGCGCGCGCCCGCCCGGTGGATGCGGCGGCCTGCGGCGTGTTCGAGGCGCTGGAGCAGGCGCGGCTCGAAGCGATCGGGGCCCAGGCGCTCGGCGGCGTGCGCGCCAACCTGCGCGCCGTGCTGGAGACCGAGATCGAGCGCAAGGGCCTGGCCCGCATGGAGGACCGGGCCAAGGCCCCGCTGCCCGACGTGCTGGCGTTGATCGCGCGCGAGCGGATGACCGGCGAGCCGCCGCCGGAAGGCGCGCGCGGCGTGGTCGCCATGCTGCGCGCCGAGATCGAGGACAAGGCCGGCCGCGAGCTCGACCGGCTGGCCCACGCCATGGAGGATCAGGCCGCCTTCGCCAAACTGGCCAAGGCGATCATCTCCGACCTCGGCATGGGCGAGGACGCCTCCGCCGACCGCTCCGACGAGAGCGGCGAGGATGAGCCTCAGGCCGACAGCGAGCCTGACAGCGGCCAGGAGGGTGAGGAGCCCCAGCCGTCGGAGAGCGAGGCGGCCCAGCCGGAGGAGAGCCAGCCCAGCGACAGCGACACACGCGCCGCCGAAGAGGCCGCCGACGCGGAGGCCGGCGAGGACGCCGAAAGCGCCGACGACGCCCCCGACATGGACGACGCGCCCCAGCGCTCGCGGCCCGAGCCGCCGCCCTCCCTGGCCGCCGAGCCGAGCTACAAGGTGTTCTGGTCCGCCGCGGACGAGATCGTGGCCGCGGACGAACTCTGCGACCCCGAGGAGCTGGCCCGGCTGCGCGCCTATCTGGACCAGCAGCTCTCGGCCTTCTCCAGCCTGGTGGCGCGACTGGCCAACCGGCTGCAGCGACGCCTGATGGCCAAACAGAACCGCGCCTGGACCTTCGATCTGGAGGAAGGGGTGCTGGACGCCTCGCGCCTCACCCGCATCATCACCGACCCCACTGCGCCCCTGTCGTTCAAGCAGGAGCAGGACGTCGACTTCCGCGACACGGTGGTCAGCCTGCTCATCGACAACTCCGGCTCCATGCGCGGGCGCCCGATCATGGTCGCCGCGCTCTGCGCCGACATCCTGGCCCGCACCCTGGAGCGCTGCAGCGTCAAGACCGAGATCCTGGGCTTCACCACCCGCGCCTGGAAGGGCGGCCACGCCCGCGAACAATGGATCAAGGCCGGCAAGCCCGCCCAGCCGGGGCGGCTGAACGATCTGCGCCACATCGTCTACAAGGCCGCCGACGCGCCCTGGCGGCGAGCCCGCAAGAACCTCGGCCTGATGATGCGCGAGGGGCTCTTGAAGGAGAACATCGACGGCGAAGCCCTGATCTGGGCCCACCAGCGCCTGCTCGGCCGGCCTGAGGCGCGCAAGATCCTGATGGTGATCAGCGACGGCGCGCCGGTGGACGACAGCACCTTGTCGGTGAACTCCGGCCACTATCTAGAGCGTCACCTGCGCGAGGTGATCGCCGGCATAGAGGCCTCGTCGCCGGTGGAGCTGCTGGCCGTGGGCATCGGCCACGACGTCACCCGCTACTACCGCCGCGCGGTGACCCTGGTGGATGTGGAACAGCTCGGCGGCGCGATGACCGAGAAGCTGGCGGAGCTGTTCGACGAGGAGCCCCGCCCGGTCAGCCGCGCCGCGGCGCCCTTCCAGCTCGGCCCGCACGACCCGGCGCGGCGGGGACGGGGGCGGGCCGCCTAGCGGGCTCCAGCAAGCCGGCCCTTGCTCCAGGCGGCGCGGCTGTTAGGAAGCGCGCGCCCCTGCTCGCGAGAGGTCCGCATCCGATGAAGCTGCTCGCCGGCAACGCCAACCGCCAGCTGTCCCAGGCCATCGGCGGCTATCTCGACCTGCCGCTGACCAAGGCGCAAGTGAAACGCTTCGCCGACAACGAGATCTTCGTCGCCATCGACGAGAACGTGCGCGGCGAGGACGTCTTCGTCATCCAGTCGACTTCCTTCCCGGCCAACGACCATCTGATGGAGCTGTTGATCTGCATGGATGCGCTGGTGCGTGCATCGGCGCGCCGGATCACCGCTGTGATGCCCTATTTCGGCTATGCGCGGCAGGACCGGAAGACCGGCGGCCGCACGCCGATCTCGGCCAAGCTGGTGGCCAACATCATTACCCGCGCGGGCGCCGACCGGGTGCTGACGCTAGACCTGCACGCCGGCCAGATCCAGGGCTTCTTCGACATCCCCACCGACAATCTGGTGGCCTTCCCGGTCATGGCCGAGGACATCAAGCGCAAGCACGACGGCCACGCCCACGAGCTGATGATCGTCTCGCCCGACGTCGGCGGGGTAGTGCGCGCGCGCCAGCTCGCCGACCGGCTGAACGCTGACCTGGCTATCGTGGACAAGCGCCGCGGCCGGCCAGGCGAGAGCGAGGTGATGAACATCATCGGCGAGGTGAAGGGCCGGCGCTGCATCCTGTTCGACGACATCGTCGACACGGCGGGTACGCTCTGCAACGCCGCGGCGGCCCTGACCGAGCGGGGGGCCACCAGCGTGTCGGCCTATGTCAGCCACGGCGTCATGTCGCGCCCGGCGGCGGAGCGGGTGAACGCCTCGGTGCTGGACGAGCTGGTCACCACCGACACCATAGACAACACCGAGCTGACCCGCGGCTGCACCAAGCTGCGCCGGGTCAGCGTGGCCCCGCTCATCGGTGAGGCGATCCGTCGTATCGCCAACGAGGAGTCGGTCTCTAAACTGTTCGACTGAGATCAGGTCGTGGCCGGCGGGTCGGGGGGCTCCGCAGCAACGATCGGTTAAGCATGAATTGGGTAAGGGTCGGTCCTAGACCCGCCCCGTAGCAGCAAAGCTTCTGCGTACTCCGGAAGGTTGTCCCCATGTCCAGCGTCCGCCCCTTCTCCCGAGCCGCCCGCCTCTGCGGGGTGATCGCGCTCACCGCCGCGACGGCGGCGCCCTCCCTCGCCTCGGCCTGGCCGTTCGCGGCCAAGACGGCGCCCGCGGCCGAGGCGCCCCCGCCTGCGCCGCCCCCGCCGCCCTCGGTCGCCATGTCCGACGACGCCCTGGCCGACGCCAGCGCCTTCCGTGCCTACACCAAGCACGCCGAGCTGCTGAACGCCGCCTTCAGGGACGGCGCCGGGGTGGAGCAGTCCCTGGCGATCGGCGCCGCCTATGAGCCCCATCAGCTCGCCCGCGGGGCCATCGCCTACGCAGCCCTTCTGGCGCTGCAGAACCCCAACTTCGTCGCCGGGGTGCGGACCTACGCCCTCGATCCGACCCAGCGCCGTCAGATCGCCGCCCACCTCGCACAGGACCCCCGCTACGCCGAGGCCTTCCCGGGCGCCGCCAACGCCGCGGGCCTGATCGTGGCCACCATGGGCGTGGAGAGCGGGCGCATCACCGATGTGGCGGCGAGGATCAAGCAGTCGGCCTACAGCGTCCAGCACTCCGCCTGGTCCAAGACCAAGGTGATCGCGCCGGAACGCCGTCTGGCCCAGACCAAGGCCCTGTCCGCAGCCATCATGAACGGCGAGGCGGGGGATGTGGACCAGCTGAAGCTCGCCATGAACGGCGGTGCCGACCAGACCGCCGCCCAGGTGCTGGCCGTGCGCGGCGCGCCCGTCTCAGGCCCCTATGCGCCGGTGGTGGAGCGCGGACTGGCCCTAGCCGCCCTCGCCATTCTGGGGGAAGCCGGATCGGAGAACACCGCAGCGGTCCAGGCCATCGAGATCGAGCCCGTCAGCGGCGCCTGCCTCAACCTCGCCAAGCTGAACCTCTACCAGTGCCTGGCGGTGGCGGTGCCCTGGTATGAGGACATCTTCTGCCTGGGCGAGCATGCCCTGGGCGAGACCGCCCGCTGCATCTCCAGCGACGCGGCCAATCCGGCCCAGATCCAGCAGGCCGAAGCGACCGCGTCGGCCTCCGCCTCGATCCCCGAGACGGCTGCGGCCGCCGCGCCGCTCGCCGTCGCCGTCCCGGTCAGCGTGGGGCTGCCCGGCTCGCGCTGAGCGCGCCGGCCGCCCGCATCCTTGCGCGGGGGGGCGCTCTCGTGTACTAGCGCGCCCTCCGATTTGCCGCATTGCGCGCCGCGCGGCCCTTCGCGTGGGCCGACGCCGTTTCCCGAGACCTGACGATCATGGCCGACATCGAACTCACCGTTGAAGTGCGCGACAAGGCCGGCAGCGGACCGGCGCGCGCCGTGCGTCGCGAGGGCAAGGTCCCGGGCGTGCTGTACGGCGGTCCGCGCGGCCCCGTGCCGATCGCTGTCAACGCCAACGCCTTCGGCAAGGCGCTCTACACCGGCAAGCTGCTCGGCCACCTGGTGACCCTGCGCTACGGCGAGGAGACCCAGTCGGTCATCGCCAAGGACGTGCAGTTCCACCCTGTCAGCGACAAGCCGATGCACTTCGACCTGTATCGCGTCGACGACCAGCAGCTGATCAAGATCGCCGTACCGGTCCGCTTCCGCAACCAGGAGGCGTCTCCGGGGCTGAAGCGCGGCGGATCGCTGAACGTCGCCCGGCACGAGATCGAGCTGTGGGTGCGCGCCGACCACATCCCCGAGGAGCTGATCGCCGACCTCACCGGCCGCGAGATCGGCGACACGGTGCGCATCTCCGACATCCCCCTGCCCGAGGGTGCGGAGCCGGTGATCGACGATCGCGACTTCACCGTGGCGACCATCGCCACCTCGTCCTCGCAGATGGCCGCCGACGCCGCCGCGGACGAAGCCGCCGCCACCGCCCAGTCCGGCGCCGCCGCCACGACCTGATCTGTTGGGTCTGCGCCTTCGCCCGGACGGGACGGCGATGCTGATCCTGGCCGGGCTGGGCAACCCGGGCCGAGAGCATGCCGGCCAGCGGCATAACATCGGCTTCATGGCCGTCGACGCCGTCGCGGCGCGCTGGGATTTCGGCCCGGAGCGGAGCCGCTTCAAAGGCTTGACGCGCGAAGGGACGATCCCCACCGCTGCAGGTCCGATCCGCGCACTGACGCTCAAGCCCCAGACCTATATGAACGAGAGCGGTCGATCGGTCGGCGATGCGCTGGGCTTCTACAAGGTCGGCCTGGCCGATCTCGTGGTCTTCCACGACGAACTGGATATCGCGCCCGGGCGTTTCCGCATGAAGACGGGCGGGGGGGCGGCGGGACACAACGGCCTGCGCTCCATATCCGGCCGGCTGGGTCCCGACTACCGCCGCGCCCGGCTCGGCATCGGCCATCCAGGCCACAAGGACCTGGTGTTGAACTGGGTGCTGGCCGACTTCCACAAGGTGGACCAGGCCTGGGTCAAGGCCCTATGCGACGCCTGCGCCGACGCCGCGCCGCTCCTGGCCAGCGGCGAGAACGAGCGATACCAGACCGAGATCGCTCGCCTCGCGCCGGCGGAGAAGCTGGATGCCCGCGCGCTCAACCGGGAGCGGCTGGCGCGGTGAGGCCAGGCCTGGATGGACGCCTCGTCCTTCGACAAGCCCAGGATGAGGCGGTAGGTAGGCGAGGCTCCAACATCCAAGCTTTGGCGGCCTCATCCGTCAGCGTGTCGCTCCGCTTCCAGTCGCCTCATCCTGAGCTTGTCGCAGGGCGAGGCGTCGCACTCCCGTCGAGACCTCCATGGCCCTCAAAGTCGCCATCGTCGGCCTGCCCAACGTCGGCAAGTCCACCCTGTTCAACGCCCTGACGCAGACGGCGCAGGCCCAGGCGGCCAACTACCCCTTCTGCACCATCGAGCCCAATGTGGGCGATGTAGCCGTGCCCGAGCCGCGGCTGGAGGCGCTGGCCGCCATCGCCAGGTCCAAGGAGATCATTCCGGCGCGGATCAACTTCGTGGATGTGGCCGGCTTGGTGCGCGGCGCCTCCAAAGGCGAGGGGCTGGGCAACCAGTTCCTCGGCAACATCCGCGACTGCGACGCGGTGGCCTTCGTGGCGCGCTGTTTCGAGGGCGGCGACGTCACCCATGTGGAGGGGCGGGTCGATCCTATCGACGACCTGGAGATCATCGAGACCGAACTGATGCTCGCCGACCTGGAAAGCCTGGAGAAACGCCGCGACGGCTTGGCCAAGCGCGCCAAGGCCGGCGACAAGGAGTCCGCCAAGACCCTGTCGCTGGTCGACCTGGCGTTGGAGGAGCTGAACGCCGGCCGTCCCGCCCGCGCCGCCAAGGTCCCCCTCGACGAAGACAAGGCTTGGCGCATGTTGCAGCTGATCACCTCCAAGCCCGCGTTGTACGTCTGCAACGTGGACGAGGAGAGCGCGGCCAGCGGCAACGCCCTGTCGGCCCGGGTCGTCGAGCGTGCGGCGAAGGATGGGGCCAAGTCGGTCGCCATTTCCGCCAAGATCGAGAGCGAGATCGCGCTGCTCGACGCCTCCGAACGCGCCGAGTTCCTGGAGACGTTGGGGCTGGAGGAGCCGGGCCTGAACCGCATGATCCGCGAAGCCTACAGCCTGCTCGGCCTGCAGACCTATTTCACCGTCGGGCCGAAGGAGGCGCGGGCCTGGACCATACCGGTGGGCGCCACCGCGCCGCAGTCGGCCGGCGTGATCCACACCGATTTTGAGAAAGGCTTCATCCGCGCCGAGACCATCGCATACCCCGACTATGTCGCCCTGAACGGCGAGGGGGGCGCGCGAGAGGCCGGCAAGATGCGGCTGGAGGGCAAGGAGTATGTGGTTCGCGACGGCGACGTCATGCACTTCCGCTTCAACGCCTGAGCCGACCGGTCTAACCTAGCGCCATGACCGGCCAGACCCTGACCCTGAACTCCAAGACCGACGACGCGCCGTTCTCGGCCTTCCACGTCGCGCCCCATCTCGAAGGCGGCGCGCGGCGGCGCGGCGGGGTCATCGTGCTGCAGGAGATCTTCGGGGTGGACAGCTATATCCGCCATGACTGCGAGCGCTGGGCGCGGCTGGGGTTCGAGGCGCTAGCCCCGTCGCTGTTCGACCGCTGCGAGCCCGGCTTCGTCGCCGAGCACACGCCCGAGGGGCTGCAGCAGGGCTTCAAATACCTGCAGGCGACGCGCATCGAAGATGCGGTGGCCGACATCGAGACCTGTCTGGACCATCTCGCACCCCGCGGGCCGGTCTTCGTGGTGGGCTACTGCTACGGCGGGTCGCTGGCCTATGTGGCCACCTGCCGGCTGGGCGACCTGGCCGCCGCCTCGAGCTACTACGGCTCCATGCTGCCCCATCACGCCGGCGAAAAGCCGCTGTGTCCGGTGATCTGCCACTTCGGCGCTCAGGACCAGCATATCCCGCTGGACGGCGTGCACGCCTTCGCCGAGCGCAGGCCGGAGACGCTGGTCCACATCTACGACGCCGGCCACGGCTTCAACAACGAGGGCGCCCCCGCCCACAATCTCGCGGCCGCCAAGCTGGCGCGCGCCCGGACACTGGAGCTGTTCGAGGCGAACGGCGGCGGCGCCTGACGCGACCGCTCCCGCCTTGATGATCACTCGATGATCACGTTTCAATGATCTGGCGTATCTTGGGCTCGCGTTCGAGCGCCGTGGCCAGCAGCGCCTGGGCGAACAGGATGCCGATGCCCGCGCCATAGCCTGAGAAGACGCCCGCCGGATAGCGACCGCCCGACGCCACGCCGGCGATCTGCAGATAGATGAACACCGCGGCGAACACGAGCAGGCCGAGGCCCGCGATCACCGAGACGGGCGTCTGGCCGAAGCCGGCGGCGAAGCTCATCCAGACATAGCGCTTGAGCAGGCGGCGCACCGGCCCGATCTGCAGCGGCGCGACAAAGCAGAGAAGACCGAAGATGGCCGGGAACACCAGGATCAGCGCCGTCTTCAGGCTGAGCGGGCCGGGCAGCAGCCGCCAGGCGTGCACCGCCGCACCCGCGTAGATCAGGCTGCCCGCCGCGCAGGCGGACCGCTGCATCCTGCGAAAGCTCTTCCAGGCCTGAACATGCGCCATCGTCGGATAGATAGGCTTCGCGAGGCCCGGCGGGAGGGTAGGCGCGCCCCCGCCGGGCAGGTTATCACCTCACCCGATGGAGGCCGCCATGGCGAGGAAGATCGATGCGCAGACCGCGCCCGTCCGGACGGGCTCCAGCTACCCGCCGCCCTATGACGAGCCCTGCCGCGGGAGGCGGGCGATCAGGCTCAGCGACGCCGCCGGGCTGACCCAGATCGGCGTCAACCGCCTGCACCTGCCGGCGGGAGCCTGGTCCAGCCAGCGCCACTGGCATGCGGCCGAGGACGAGTTCGTCTATGTGCTGGAGGGCGAGGTGGTGCTGGTCAGCGATGCCGGCGAGGAGGTGTTCCGCGCCGGCGACTGCGCCGGCTTCAAGGCGGGCGATCCCGATGGGCACCACTTCATCAACCGTTCCGACAGCGAGGCCGTGCTGCTGCAGATGGGCCGTCGCGACCCGGGCCACCTCTGCGACTATCCCGACATCGATCTGCAGCTGCCCGAGGGCGCGCAGACCTACCATCACAGGGATGGTCAGCCTTACTGAGGCTCAGTGCCCCTCGAAGGCGACCAGGGCGGAGGTCGGGACGCCGAGCGCCCGCAGCTTCTCCGCGCCGCCGAGTTCGGGCAGGTCGATGACGAAGGCGGCCGCGACCACCTCCGCCCCTGCGCCGCGCAGCAGCTTCAGCGCCGCTTCGGCCGTGCCGCCGGTGGCGATGAGGTCGTCCACCAGCATCACCCGCTCGCCCTGCGCGACGGCGTCTTCGTGCATCTCCAGCACGTCGACGCCGTATTCGAGCGCATACTCGACCGATACGGTCTTGTGAGGCAGCTTGCCCTTCTTGCGCAGGGGCACGAAGCCGGCCGCGAGCTGATGGGCGACGGCGGCGCCGAAGATGAAGCCCCGCGCCTCGATCCCCGCGACCTTGGCGATCCGCTCTCCGGCGAAGGGCTGCACCATCTCGTCCACGGCTCGGCGGAAGGCGCTGGCGTCGGCGAGCAGGGTGGTGATGTCGCGGAACATGATCCCGGGCTTGGGATGGTCCGGGATGGTGCGGATGGCGTCGCG
>CAXTEX010000038.1:0-18206 GCA_964243445.1 uncultured Caulobacteraceae bacterium
ACCTGATCTGCATGACCTACGACCTGAACCGGCGCAGCGTCACCGACCTGTTCGTCGTGCCCAAGCAGTTCTTCACCGCCGACCTGATCGAGGAACGCCCGCCGCTCGGGCCGAAGGCGCGCCGCGCCGGCTGGGTCGGGTGCAACATCCGGCTCGACAGGGTGCCCGCCTCCGGCAAGGTGTTCGTGGTGCGCGAGAGCCAACTGGTCCCCAAGAGCGACGTGCGAGCGCTCTGGGACAGCACCCTGTTCCTGCGCGGCCGAGGCGAGGCGGCGCGGGGGTGGCTGATCGAGGTGATGCGGTGCGTGGAGCAGATCGGACGCTCGGCCTTCAGCCTGGACGATGTCTACGCCTATGAGGCGCAGCTGTCGGCGCTCTATCCCGGCAACGCCCATGTGCGACCCAAGATCAGGCAGCAGCTCCAGGTGCTGCGCGACCAGGGCTATGTCGCCTTCGTCGGGCGGGGGCGCTATCGGTTGGCTGCGCCTGGTTGATACGATGTCGGTCTTGGAAGGGCTCCATGTTCCACTCGGTCCCAAAGCCACGCCGCCCTTGAACATGTCGATCTCGCGGTAGGGAGCGCCGCTCCAGACGCTCCGGCAGAAGAACGAGCGTTGCCTATTTGTTCACGTCGAGGGGCGTCTGTCGAGGCGCCGGTTTGTCGCTCTTACGCAGATAAGGGCCGGCCGGGGCGGGAGGCGCGGCATCGCCCTGGAAGGGCTGGAAAGTTGGTCTGGAGTGCGTCTGGAGTGGCTGAAAACCTGCCCAAAAGGGGCTGAAAACCGCTCTGGAACGACGGAAAACCGGGTCTGGACCGGGCTTCCAGCGCCTCCCGACAGGCCTTGGAGGCGGTCTGGAGCCTTGTTTCTCCAGCTATTTAGGCCTGATCCGCACCGGTTCGTTGCGCATGCAGGGCTCCAGCAGCCCTGATATTCGCGTCTGCGTCACCGTTTCAGCCGCCGGCTGCGCACCACGGCGGCGTCCAGCGCCTGGAGGAAGCGGGAGCGGTCGGCGGGGGCGAAGGGCGGCGGGCCGCTGGTCATGGCGCCGAAGGAGCGCAGGTGCTCGGCCACCTCGCGGCTCGCCAGGGCCATGCCGATGGAGGCGGCGTCGAAGGGCTTGCCGGTGGGCCGCAGCGCCTCGGCCCCCGCCTTCAGGCAGCGGCTGGCCAGGGGGATGTCGGAGGTGACCACGATGTCGCCGGGGCCGGCGCGCTCGGCGATCCAGTCGTCGGCGATGTCAGGGCCGGCCTCGACCACCACCCGCTCGATCAGATCCTCTTTTGGAACAAGGATATAGGCGTTGGCCACGACATAGGTCCTCAGCCCGTAGCGGCGCGCGACCCGGTACACCTCCTCCTTTACCGGGCAGGCGTCGGCGTCGACGTAGAGGACGGGCGGGGCGGGGGCCTCGCTCACTCGGCGGGCGGGCCGAGGGGGCGCTGCAGGAAGACCACGTCCAGCCAGCGGCCCTGTTTGAAGCCTAGCCTGGGCAGCACCCCCACCGTCTCGAAGCCCAGGGCCTGATGCAGGCGGATGGAGGCCAGGTTGGCGCTGTCGCCCACCGCCGCGGTCATCTGGCGGCGGCCCTGGGCGGTGCAGGCCTCGATCACCGCCTGGAGCAGCCGCCGCCCATGACCCCGGCCGTAGGCCGTGGGGGCGACGTAGACGCTGTCCTCCACGGCGAAGCGGTAGCCGCTGCGGGGCCGGAACTGGCTGGCGTAGGCGTAGCCGGCCACCTCGCCCGCGTCCTCCAGCACCAGCCAGGGGTGGCCGGCGACCTGCACGGCTGAGACGCGGCTGGCCATCTCCGCCTGGGCGGGCGGAACCTCCTCGAAGGTGCCGAAGCCATGCAGGACATGGTGGGCGTAGATGGCCGTGAGGGCCTGCGCGTCCTGGATCGTGGCGGGGCGGACCAGGGCCATGCTCAGGCCGCCGTGTTGTCGGGTGCGGGCTCGCTCCAGCCCCGCTCCACCGCCCATATGGCGAAGGCGTAGTCCAGGGCGATTTCCTTCAGGAAATCAAACCGCCCCGAGGCTCCGCCGTGGCCGGCCTCCATGTTGATCTTGAGCAGGATGGCGCGGTCGCTGGTGGTGTGCGCCCGCAGCCTGGCCACCCATTTGGCCGGCTCCCAATAGGTCACCCGCGGGTCCGACAGGCCGCCGGTCGCGAGGATCGCGGGATAGGCGGCCCTGTGGACGTTGTCATAGGGGCTGTAGGCGGCGATGCGCGCATAGGCCTCCGCGTCGGTGAGGGGATTGCCCCACTCCGGCCACTCGGGGGGCGTCAGCGGCAGGTCGGCGTCGCTCATGGTGTTCAGCACGTCCACGAAGGGCACTGCGGCGATGATCCCGGCCCAAAGGTCGGGGCGCAGGTTGGCGACCGCGCCCATCAGCATGCCGCCGGCCGAGCCGCCATAGGCGACCGTCCGCTCCGGCGCGCCGTAGCCCTGGTCGTGCAGGTGTTCGGCGCAGGCGATGAAGTCGGTGAAGGTGTTGGACTTCTTCTCCCTGCGGCCGTCGAGGAACCAGCCCCAGCCCTTCTCCGTGCCGCCGCGGACATGGGCGGTGGCCCAGACCCAGCCGCGGTCGACCAGGCTCAGGCTGCGGATGGAGAAGGCCGGCTCCATGGGGATGCCGTAGGCGCCGTAGCCGTACAGCAGCAGCGGGGCCGATCCGTCCGCCGGCGTGTCGGCCCTCATCAGCACGGTGATGGGCACGGACGCGCCGTCCTTGGCCGTCGCGTGCAGGCGGCGGGCGAGGTAGCGGGCCGGGTCATGGCCGGACGGCACCTCCTGCACCTTGCGCAGCGTGCGTTCGCGCGTGGCCATGTCGTAGTCGTAGGTGGAGCGCGGCGTGGTCGGCGACTGATAGGTGAAGCGCAGGATCGCGGTGTCGTACTCATAGCCGCCCTCGATGCCGAGCGCGTGGGCGGGCTCGTCGAAGCTGATCGTGTGCTCGGTCAGGCTTTCGCGGTCGGTGACGACGATGCGCGTGTTCGCCTCCACCCGCTCCAGGCGCGCGAACCCGTCCTTGTGGGCCAGCATTCCGGTGATGAAACAACCCGGTGCATGGGCGATCCAGTCGCGCCAGCCGGCCCTGGAGGGATCGGCCTCCTCGGCCCAGCAGAGCTTGTAGTCGACCGCGTCGTCGGCGTTGGTCAGCACGACGAAGCGGTTGCCCCAGTGCTCCAGCTGGTAGCGGACACCCTCATGGCGGGGTTCGACCACATGGGGATTCGCGGTCGGATCGCCGGCGGGGATCAGGCGGACCTCGCTGGTCTCGTGGTCGCCTGAGCCGATCATGATCCAGGCGCGGCTCTGGCTGACGTCGACGGAGAGAAACATGCCGCTGTCGGGCTCGGCGTAGACCAGCACGTCGCTCCCGCCGCGAACCGGGCGACGAAAGACTTTGGCAGGACGCCCGTTCTCGTCGCGCCAAATCCAGAACAGCCAGGCGCTGTCGGGCGATATGGCGAAGGCGCCGGTCGAGCTCTCGACGGGGTCGTCCAAAACTAAGCCGGTGGCGAGGTCCTTTACGTCGACGCGGTAGTATTCCGAGCCCCGCTGATCTAGGGCGTAGGCGAATAGGGCGTGGTCTCCGCTGTGCTCGGTCGCGCCGATGTCGAAAAAGGCCAGGCCCTTGGCCGCCGCATCGGCGTCGAGCAGCACCTCCTCAGGCTCGCCCGCACCCTGCTTTCGGCGAGCGTAGACGGGGTGCTGAGCCCCTGTCTCGTATCGGACATAGTAGTCGTAGGGTCCGTCCGGCGTCGGCAAGGAGCTGTCGTCCTCCTTGATGCGGCCGCGCATCTCGGCGAACAGGGCGGCCTGCAACCCGCTCGTCGCCGCGAGCTGAGCCAGCGTATAGGCGTTTTCCGCCTCCAGGTGCGCGCGGATGTCTGCGCGCAGAGCGGGGGGATCGCGCATCACCGTCTGCCAGTCGTCGTCTTTCAGCCAGGCGTAGTCATCGATGCGCTCCTGACCCAGCTGCTCGGTGCGCGTCGGACGGCGCTCTGCAGCGGGCGCGGCCGGATTGGCGAAGACGGAAGCGGCGTCCATGTGGTGATCCGTCTCACTCAAACCATTAGGCTAAGGGCCGTTGCAGATGGTCGGCAGCTTGCGCAGAGACCAGGCTCAACGGGCGAGCCTGGCTCTTCTCAAAACTGCTAGACCTTCTTGGCGATGGTGAAGCCCAGGATAAGAAATAGGACGCAGATCACCACAAACAGGAAGAATAAAATCTTGGCGATCCCGGCCGCCGCGCCAGCCACGCCGCCGAACCCGAGCGCTCCGGCGATCACGGCGATGATGGCGAAGATGATGGCCCACTTGAGCATAGCCCCAACCCTTTCGTCGTCTTAGATTATGGCAACGCTTGGTGCCGGGGCCTGTTCCTCAGCCGCAGGCGCCGACTTCATGGGTGATCGCGCTGCTGATCTGCAGCATCAGGGTGAACAACCGCTCTAGCGGCTCGAACACCTGGTCACTCTCCCGCTGATAACCGCGCGCGCCGGCTCCGGCGTAACTGGACGACTCGCCATAGTCCGCTGTTGACGGCGGTTCTCCCTGCAGGGGGAAGAACTCTCTCAGCTTTTGGAGGGCGAAGGTCGTATCCAACCGCAGCAGACGTTCCTGGAGCGCCCCAAGGGTGACGTCGCCTCGAGGATTGAAGTCCGGCGTCTCGACGATCAGCCGGTCGCTCCACTCGATCAGCGCCAGCCGCATCGCGTGCAGCAGCATCAGCCTGTCGCCTTGCGACGTGCGCACCCCCGCGGCCCGGATGCGGACGTCCTCGGCCCTCAGCCGCCGTCGCACGCGCGCCAGGGGCTCGGTGAGCTCCGTCCGTTCCGCGATCTCCGCCACGGCCAGATCGCCTTCAGGCGCGTCGGCGACCGCCGCCCGCGCCAGCCAGAGTGAGGGATCGACGCTGGCGGCGTAGGCCTCCAGCACCGACAGATCGCTGGCCTGGGCCGCCACATCCGCCAACGCCAGCGCCCGCCGGAAGCGCGGCGAGGTTTGGCGCATCCGCGTGAAGGTCTCGAGGTCCTTCCCCGCCGCGCGGCCGAGACCATAGAGGCTGTTAGCCAGATAGCCGAGCTGCTGCAGCACGCCGTTGTTAGGGATGGCGCGCAGCTCCGACACGCTGGCCAGCCGCCGCAGGCGCCCGCCGTCGCCGGCCTGGCGCTGCACCGGCCGCGAGCCGGTCTTGGGCAGCAGGTGGGTGGCGAAGACGCCCACGAGCGCCGCATAGTCGGGGTCGGCCACCAGGCTGGCGAAGTCCTGCTCCAGGGTGGCGAAGAACTCCGAAGCGAAGTCCGGGCCGTCGTAGATCGGGTCGGCGGCGGCTTCGGGATCGTCCACCAGCACGCTTTCGAGCGCGGCGGTCAGCGTCGCCAGGGCGGCCGGCGCGGTCATCAGCGGCAGATAGCCCTCGCCGCCCTGGAAGGCGTCCTCCTCCTTCACCCGCGCGCCGATGCGGGTGAACTCGGCCCGCGAGCGCGGGGGCGCGGCGTAGCGAAAGCGGTCGGCCAAGCCGCCCGGATGACCGCCGCGTCCGACCGACTCTCCGTGGGTGTTGAAGAACACGACCTCCAGTCCGGCCAGCCCCTGCTCGCGCAGCATCTCGGCGAGGCGGAAGCGCAGCCGCTCAATGCGGAAGGTGGCGGCGAGCTGGCCGATGAAACGGCCGGAGTCGGAGAAGCCGAACTCGATGGCCAGCCGGCCCTGGCGCACCAGATAGTCGCGGAAATGGCGCGAGCGCAGGGCCTCCTCCACCACCTTCTCGCCGCGCTCCAGCGCCTCCTGCGTCTCGAACAGGGGCGAGATCTCGATGTGGTCCTCCACCCCGAACAGGCGCGCGAAGTAGAGCGCGGTCAGCAAGGTGAAGCCCGTCTCCGTCTCCGCGATCAGGAAGCGCACAGGGGTGGAGGCGTCTACGTACTTGCGCATCTGCGCCAGGCTCATCATCAGCCGGCGCGCCGATGCAGGCTCGTGGGCGAGGTCGCCGAAGTTGATCTCCACCGGCGTCGCCCGCGCGATCAGCTGGTCGATGGCGGCGAAATACGTCCGCCGGTTGGCCGGATCGGCTGGCGAGCTGTCCAGGCCGATGTCGCGGCGGATGGCGTTGTGCAGCTGGCCCGCGTTCAGCCGCACGTGCACGCCCGCGAGGCTCACCCCCTCTGTGGCCAGCCCCGCCCGCAGGATCAGGAGCATCCGGCGGCTGTCGTCGTCGGGCGCCAGGTGTAAGGCGTCGTCGATGCGCCGCATCAGCGGTTCAGGCCCGACCATGGCCGCGCGCCGACGCTGCACCATCATCTGGGCGAAGTGCGGCAGGGCCTCGGGATCCTGTCGGGTGGCTTCCAGCGATGCGAGCTGGGCGGTGACGACCTCCAGGGCGGTGGCGAGCAGGCCCGCAGCCGCCCCGAGCGCATCACCCCACTCGCCTTGCGCCTCGGTCTGCAGCTGCGTCAGCGTGGCGCTCCGGCTCTGCAGGGCCGCCGCCTTGAGCTGCAGGCGCTTGCCGATGCTGACCTGCCAGGTGATGTCGGTGCGTCCGTCCTGGTCGAAGCCGACCCAGGTGGCGAGGGTGGAAAGCCGCGGCGTCAGCCGGGTCCAGTGCGCGGGCCAGCGGCGACGCGCGACGTCGAACGCGCAGCCGTAGATCGTCTCCATGGCGGCGTGCGCACAATCCAGCGCCCGCAGCGACCAGTCGTGCTCCACCTCCAGCGTCAGCTCAGTCGGCGGCCCGTGCGCTCGCTCGGCGGCGAGCGCCAGGCGTTCTGTGCGCTGATCGGCGGAGAGCGGGCGCCCTTCCGCGTCATGACCGGTAGCCAGCTCGATCAGGGCGCAGGAGAGTTCGCGGTTCAACGCGAAGGTCGGATGGCCGGTGAGCACCAGTCCAAAGGGAGCGGCCTGGACGGCGCGGGCGTAGTGGTCGAACTCGCCGCCTTCGGCCAGGCGCTCGAACAGGCGCGTCAGCCGCTCATGCAGCGTGTCCGACGAGCAGTCGCCGAGATAGGCGGCCAAGCGTTCGGCCCGCGCGGCGAACGCCTCGGCGCTCAGCTGGCGCGTCACCGCCTCCACATCGTCCAGCGAGGTCTCGCCCCGCTCCAGGGCCCGGCTGAGCCGCCACGCGAACAGCGAGGGCGCGCTGGCGAACGGATCGCCTTGCGCCTGGCCCTGCAGCGATGCGAGGTCAGCCGCCAGGCGCGACCTCAGAGATGCGGCGGCGTCAGGAGAGGGAAGCGTCGGCCCGCCGGACTGTTGCGCATCCATGACCGTCATCACCCTTGCGCCCAATGGGCGATCAGCGCGTGGGCGATCGCCAGCGGCGGCGGCAGACGGATGTCGCCCTTCTCCTGGAGCGCGGTCCGGACCTCGTCGCGCGACATCCAGACCACCGCCTCCAGCTCGGTCTGGTCGGCCCGCGCCTCGCCCGGGCCGACCTCGGCGATCAATCCGATCATCAGGTTGGTGGGGAAGGGCCAGGGCTGGCTGGAGTGGTAGCGCACCGACAGGGTGGCCAGGCCGCTCTCCTCCGCCACCTCGCGCGCGCAGGCTTCCTCTATGGTTTCGCCGGGCTCCATGAAGCCGGCCAGGGCCGAGAAGCGTCCCGCCGGCCAGGACGCCTGGCGGCCGAGCAGGCACTGCTCGCCGCGCACCGGCAGCATGATGACGACCGGGTCCGTCCGTGGGAAATGCTCGACCTTGCAGGCCGGACACGCCCGCTTCCATCCCGCCTCGGTCACATGGGTGGGCTGCCCGCAAGTGGAGCAGAAGCGGTGGCGGCGTCGCCACTCGAACACGGCCTTGGCGCTTGCGGCCACGCCGCACGCCTGCGGCTCCAGCACGGCGGCGAGCTCGCGCAGGTTCTGGAAGCGCCCATGGTCCTTCAGGACGCCCTGGACGGGGTCGGCGCCGCCTTCCAGGTCGATCGCGAAGACCGCGCGCTCTTCGGCGTCCAGCCCCAGGAACAGCAGCCGCTCGTCGCCACCGGCGAGTTCTACGGCCAGGGACGCCCCGATCCAGGCCAGCGCGACCTCGCCGTCCGCCTCTCGCACGAGCGGCTGACCGTTCCAGAGCGGCAGCACCTTGGTGCCCTCGCTCTCCAACCGGTCGGCCAGCCACTCCGGCTCGCGCCGACGCTCCGACGCGCGATCGAGCGGGTTGCCGGCGAAGGTGTTCAGGTGCGCGGACAGCGGCATGGGTCACCTCGGCGGCGGCGGCGTGGATCGTATGCGGGCCTACCATCCCGCCCACGTCCGGGGGAGAGGGCAGGGCGCCGCTCAATTCAGCGGCGACAGCGGACGTCCAGCAGACGTTCAGGAAGGAGACGGTCGGGCTTGCATCGTCGATGGAAGTCCGTATGTTGCCGCGCTTCCCAGGAAGGCGGTCTGCGTGCGGCGTTCCGGGCGGCTTTGCGCCGTCCTCTCGCGCGGATCCATCGTGGCGCACCGGGTCTTCCGCCGGTCCTCACGCCGCCTCCCGCATCCGGAAGAGGACCGTCAATGGCGTTCTACGAACACGTCGTCATCGCACGACAGGACATCTCCCCCCAGCAGGCCGAAGCCCTCAACGACACCCTGAAGGTGCTCATCGAGGAACAGGGCGGCCAAGTCGCCAAGATCGAATACTGGGGCCTGCGCAACCTCACTTATCGCATCAAGAAGAACCGCAAGGGCCACTACTCTCTGCTGGCGCTCGACGCGCCCGCGCCCGCCGTCAAGGAGATGGAGCGCCAGCTGTCCATCAACGAGGACGTGCTGCGCTACATCACCATCAAGGTCGAGGAGCTCGACATGGAGCTGTCGCCCATCCTGGCTCGGCGCGACCGTGAACGTGAGCGCGACCGTGACCGCGGCGGCGATCGGCCGCGCGGCGGCTACGAAGACATGCCGGCTTGAGGAAGTAAGATCATGACCGACACAGCCCCGACCACGCCCGGCGCTCCCGCCGGCGGGGGCGCTCGCCGCCCCTTCTTCCGCCGCCGCAAGGTGTGCCCCTTCTCCGGCGCCAATGCGCCGAAGATCGACTACAAGGACGTCAAGCTGCTGCAGCGCTACATCTCGGAGCGCGGCAAGATCGTGCCGTCGCGCATCACGGCGGTCTCCGCGCCCAAGCAGCGCGAGTTGGCCAAGGCCATCAAGCGCGCCCGCTTCCTGGCGCTCCTGCCCTACGTCGTGCGTTGAGGAGCTGAAACCATGAAGGTTGTTCTTCTCGAACGCGTCGAGCGTCTGGGCGCCATCGGCGACGTGGTCAGCGTCAAGGACGGGTTCGCCCGCAACTTCCTGCTGCCGCGCCAGAAGGCCCTGCGCGCCACGGGTTCAAACCTGAAGGTGTTCGAGGCCGAGCGCGTCCAGATCGAGGCGCGCAACGCCGAGACCCGCGCCGCCGCCGAGCGCAACGGCGCCAAGCTGGAGGGCGAAAGCTATGTCCTCATCCGCCAGGCCGGCGAGAGCGGCCAGCTTTACGGCTCGGTTTCCGGCCGGGACGTGGCGGACGTCATCGTCGAGGCCGGCGGCCGCGTCGAGCGCAGCCAGGTCGTGCTCGACCGTCCGATCAAGGCGGTCGGCCTGCACGAGATCAAGTTGCGCCTCCACGCCGAAGTCACGGTGACGGTGAAGGTGAACATCGCCCGGTCCCCTGACGAGGCGGACCGTCAGGCTCGCGGCGAGAACGTCATCACTTCCGCCTTCGACCAGGACCGGCTCGACGCCGAGGCGCAGGCCAAGGACCTGTTCGACGGCGGCGCCGGCCAGGCCATGGCGGACGCCTCGTTCGATCGTTGAAGACCCGCGTCAAGATCTAGGAGGGGGAGTCGGGCGACCGGCTCCCCTTCGTCTTGTCCCAGGGCCGGCTCGTCAACGACCAGGTCACACGCCGTGCTGGTCGATAGCTTTCCACAGCGACACGATGAACGGGGATAAGCCGGTCCTGCGACCGCTCGTCCGGCCCGTTCTGACGTGAGCCGCGCTTATAGGTCAGCGGATGACCATCGCCGCACTGAGCTTTCCGGGCGCGCCGCCGAACGAGCCCGTCTCCACCGCCCCGCACAATCTCGAAGCCGAACAGGCCCTGCTCGGGGCGGTGCTGTTCGACAACGCTGCCTATGAACGGCTGAGCGACCGGCTGCAGGCCCGCCACTTCCACGAGCCTTTCCACGAGCGCCTGTTCGGCGCGATGGAGGAGGCGATCCGCAAGGGCCAGCTCGCCGAGCCCATCGGGCTGATGGAGCGGTTTCGGCGAGACCCCGCCTTCGAGGACCTGGGCGGGCTGCGATATCTCGCCGACCTCGTCGATCGCGCCCCCCCGGCCGCGAACGCCCCGGATTATGCCCGCATCGTCTACGATTTGGCGCTGCGGCGCGAGGTGCTGCGCATCTCCGGCGAAATGGCCAAGAGCGCGGTTGAAGACGCCGAGACCGAAGCGCGCGAGCAGATCGAACAGGCGGAGCAGCAGCTCTACAACCTGGCCGAGACGGGCGGCTCGTCCACCGGCTTCCAGAGCTTCGCTGGCGCTCTCCAGGGCGCGGTCGAGATGACGGCGGAGGCGTTCAGCCGTGATGGCGGCCTGGCCGGCGTTTCCACCGGGCTCATCGACCTAGACCAGAAGCTTGGCGGCCTGCATAAATCCGACCTGTTGATCCTCGCCGGCCGGCCTTCCATGGGCAAGACGGCGCTGGCCACCAACATCGCCTTCCACGTGGCCCGGAACTACGCCTGGGAGCCGCAGCCCGACGGATCACGCAAGACGGTGAACGGCGGCGTGGTCGCCTTCTTCTCGCTGGAAATGTCGGCCGAGCAGTTGGCCATGCGCATGCTGGCGGACGTGTCGGGCGTCTCTTCGGACCGGCTGCGCAAGGGCGAGATCGACCAGCACGAGTTCGCCAAGGTGCGCGACGCCGCCCTGGAGATCCAGGACAGCCCCTTCTACATCGACGCCACCGGCGGCCTTTCCATTTCAAAGCTCACCGCGCGCGCCCGGCGTCTGAAGCGGTCGGTGGGGTTGGACCTGCTGGTGGTGGATTACCTCCAGCTCGTCACCACCGGCGGCGACGGCTCCCGCGCCAACGAGAACCGGGTGCAGGAGGTCAGCCAGATCACCATGGGGCTGAAGGCCCTGGCCAAGGAGCTGTCCATCCCGGTGCTGGCGCTCTCCCAGCTCTCGCGCCAGGTCGAGCAGCGCGAGGACAAACGCCCTCAGCTCTCCGACCTGCGAGAGTCCGGCTCCATCGAGCAGGATGCGGACGCCGTGATGTTCGTCTACCGCGAGGCCTACTACAAGGGTCGCGCCGAGCCCCGCGAGGGTTCACAGGAGCACCTCGCCTGGCAGGACGAGATGGACCAGATCCGCCACGTGGCTGAAGTGATCATCGGCAAGCAGCGCCATGGTCCGATCGGCTCGGTGAAACTGCATTTCAACGACGAGACAGTGCGCTTCGGCAACCTCGCCCGGGAAGGCCGTTACGACGCGCGTTAGCGTTGGGGGTGCGAGGCGGTCTGCTCCGCCCGCGCTACAAGGCTGCCGGGCAGATGACGCGCGGTTGATCGCACAAGCAGCCGCGGCGTGACCCAGCAAATAAGGGTTGCCGTGGCGACGCGGGATGGAGAGGATCAGCTACGCCGGCGCGGCGCAGCGCCTTCATCCAGCCTGTGGACCGTCATGATCGCCCGCCTGCGGAACGGCCTCGCCTGCGCCCTGATCCTTGCGGCGGCGTCCTTACCCGCTTGGGCGCAGCCGTCCGCGAGCGCCGCAGGCGCAGCGACGCCTGCTCCCTCTCCCACCCAACGGACGCAGGACGGCGACTATACGATCCGTGACTTCCGTTTCGCCGATGGCGAGACGCTGCCGATCCTGCGACTGCACTACACGACTCTGGGTACGCCTCGGCGCGACCACCAGGGCCGCGTCACCAACGCCGTCATGGTGCTGCACGGCACAGGCGGATCGGGCCGGCAGTTCCTTCGGCCGCAGTTCGCCGACGTGCTTTATCGGCCGGGCGGCCTGCTCGACATCTCGCGATGGTACGTCATCCTTCCGGACGGGATCGGCCACGGCGGATCGTCGAAGCCGAGCGACGGCCTGCGCGCCCGTTTTCCGCATTACGGCTACGCCGACATGGTCGAAGCCCAGCATCGGCTCCTCGTCGAAGGGCTTCACGTCGACCGCCTGAGGCTGCTGATGGGCACGTCCATGGGATGCATGCACGACTTCCTCTGGGCGGAGCGCTATCCCGGCTTCTCACAGGCGGTCATGCCGCTGGCCTGTCTCACCGTGCCGATCGCCGGGCGGAACCGCGTATGGCGGCAGGCGGTCATGCAAGCCATCCGTCGCGACCCGGACTGGCAGGGCGGAAACTACCGTCAGGAACCTCGGACCGCCCTGCGCACGGCCGCCGATCTGCTGCTGATCGCAGGGTCTGCGCCTTTGCAGATGCAGGTTGCCGACCCGACGCGTCAGGGCGCGGATGCAGCCCTGGCCAGCGCTGAGTCGCAGACGCTGGACGACGCCGACGCCAACGACCTGCTCTACCAGATCGAGGCTTCGCAGGACTATGACCCGTCCCCGTTTCTGGAGCGGATCAGCGCGCCGCTGACCTGGGTGAACTCGGCCGACGACTTCATCAATCCGCCCGAGCTCGGCATTGCGGAGCGGGAGGTCCGGCGCATCCCGCAAGGCCGCTTCGTGCTGATCCCGGCCAGTCTGAAGACCCACGGCCATGGGACGCACACCTGGGCCGCCGACTGGTCTGACGAGCTGGCCGCCCTGCTGCGCCGCTCCGGCCCTACGCCCTGAGGCCTGACGAAGGCCGACCCTCTGTCATGGTTCCGCGCTGGCCGGGGTATGGTGGTTGGCCTATTGCGTCCACAATCCAGGAGACGTGCCATGAGTGAAGCCGCCGAGTCCTTTCTTCTTGGCGATCGCAGGGTGAAACGCCTCGGCTACGGCGCAATGCAGCTTGCCGGTCCCGGCGTGTTTGGGCCGCCCAAGGATCACGACGCCGCGCTGGCGGTGCTGCGCGAGGCCGTGGCCGACGGCGTCGACCACATCGACACCAGTGATTTCTATGGTCCTCACGTCACCAACCAGCTCATCCGCGAGGCCCTGCACCCCTATCCTGACGATCTGGTGATCGTCACCAAGGTCGGGGCTGTGCGAGGCGATGACGCCTCCTGGAACCCGGCCCTCGCGCCTGCGGACCTGGAGCGTGCGGTGCACGACAACCTGCGCAACCTCGGCGTCGAGGTGCTGGACGTCGTCAATCTTCGCCGCATGGGCGACGGGCATGGACCGAGCGAAGGCTCGATCGAGCAGCCGTTCACCGCATTGGCCGAGCTGCAGAGGCAAGGCCTGATCCGTCATCTGGGTCTGAGCAATGTGACGTCTGCTCAGGTGACCGAGGCGCGGGCCATCGCTCCGGTCGTCTGCGTGCAGAACCTCTACAACCTCGCCAATCGCCAGGACGACGCGCTGGTGGATGAACTGACGGCGCTGGAGGTCGCCTATGTGCCCTTTTTCCCGCTCGGCGGGTTCACGCCCCTGCAGTCTTCCATCCTGTCGGAGGTGGCGGCCGGACTCGATGCAACGTCGATGCAGGTGGCGCTCGCCTGGCTGTTGCATAGGTCGGGCAACATCCTGCTGATTCCGGGCACCTCGTCTGTCGCCCACCTGAAGGAGAACCTCGCCGCAAGCAGGCTTGAACTGTCGCCGGAGGTCCTCACCCAGCTCGACGGAGTGCAAGGCGGAGCGACGCATTGAAGCCTCCCGCCCTTTGCGTTTGCGGCGTCCTGGTCTAGCAGCGGAGACGTGGAGACATGGCGGGAGGTCGTATGAGGCGGCATGTTGGGGCCATTGTCGGCGCTGTTTGCGCTATCCTGCTTGCGTCCGCACCGGTTCTCGCGGCGAGCGGCCCGCCGCCGGCGGGTGCGAAGTCGGACCCGAGTGCAAGTCCAGGCGACAAGCCCGAGCCGCCGCCCCTTCCCGCCGACGCCAGCGTCAGCCAGACCACTCACGTGGGGGGCAGGACGCTCGCCTACACCGCGACTGTGGGCGTGCTCCCGGTCCGTGACGCCGACGGCAAGAAGACCGCCGAGGTCGTGTTCACCGCCTACAGGCTGGACGGCCCGCGCGACCCGAACCGGCCCGTGACCTTCGCCTTCAACGGCGGTCCAGGCGCCTCGTCGGTCTATCTGAACCTCGGCGCCATCGGGCCCAAGCGGGTCCAGTTCGGCGCGCAGGGCGACAGTCCGTCGGACCCAGCCCGGCTGCATGACAATCCGGGTACCTGGCTGGACTTCACCGACCTGGTGTTCATCGACCCGGTGGGCACCGGCTATTCGCGCTCGCTGCTCAAGGCGGACGAGACAGACAAGGCCTTCTTCACCATCGACGGCGACATCGCCTATCTGTCGCGCATCGTCTACGACTGGCTGTCGAAGAACGGACGGATGGCCTCGCCCAAGTACGTGGTCGGCGAGAGCTACGGCGGCTATCGCGCTCCGGCGATCACCCATTTCCTGCAGACCAAGATGGGCGTCGGCGTCTCGGGCGTGGTCATGGTCTCTCCGGCGCTGGACGGGCGCTCGGCGTCGGATCCCGACACCTCGCCGATGAGCTGGGTGGCCACCCTGCCGTCCATGGCCGCCGCCAACTACGAGCGACACGGCCAGCCGCTGACGCCGGAGCTAATGAGCGGTGTGGAGACCTACGCCCGCACCGACTTCGTCACCGACCTGATGCGCGGCCGCCAGGACCCGGCGGCGGTGGATCGCATCGTCCAGCGCGTGACCGCCTATACGGGCCTGGACGCCACCGACGTGCGTCACATGGGCGGTCGGATCGACAGCCGCGCCTTCCTGCGCGACCTCTACCGCGACCAGGGCAAGCTCGGCAGCTGGTACGACAGCAACGTCACCGCCTATGATCCCTATCCCTGGGCGCCGGAGCAGCGGACCGGCGATCCCATCCTGGAAGGGATATTGGCGCCGGCGACCTCGGCCATGGTCGATTTCGTCACCCGCGAGGTCGGTTGGAAGGTGGACGCGCACTACGAGGCGCTGAATCCCGAGGTGAATCAACGCTGGGAGAAGCATTGGTTCACCAGCATCGAGTCCGCCTCCGACCTGCGCCAGGCCCTGGCCATCGATCCCAAGCTGCGGGCCATGATCGTCCACGGCTACGACGACCTGTCCTGCCCCTATTTCCAGTCCGAGATGGTGGTCGCCCAGATCCCGACGCTGGGGTCGCCGGGCCGGCTGCAGGTCAAGGTCTATCCGGGCGGCCACATGTTCTATTCCCGCCCCGACAGTCAGGCGGCCCTGAGGCGCGACGTGATGGCGCTCTACGGCGTGAGCTGACGCCCGCCGGGCTCAGTCCAGGGCGTTGCGGCAGGCGGCGGCCATGGCGAAGGGCGACAGCGCCGCCGCCGCCAGGCTGTAGGCGCAGAGCAGGAGCAGGCCTGGGCGCCACTCCAGCCCTTGGACGAAGGCGCTGAGCGCGCCGGCGCCGAACACCACGGGCGGACAGAACAGCGGCAGCACGATCACCGCCACCAAGACGCCGCCCCGCCGTGCGCCCAGCGTCAGCGCCGCCCCGACGCCGCCGGTAAAGGCGAAGCCGAGCCCCGCCGCCAACGCCGTTGCGAAGGTCAGGGGAGCCGAGCGCGTCGGCGCGCCGAGCGCTATGGCTACGACAGGCGCGAGGATCGCCAGCGGCGCGCCGTTGGCCAGCCACTGCGCCGCGCACTTGATCGCCGCCACCAGTTCAAGGCTTGGTCGCCCGAGGCTGAGCAGGTCCAGGGCGCCGTCCTCGAAGTCGCGCTCGAACAGCCGCTCGAGCGACAGCAGCGAGGAGAGCGCCAAGGCGGCGAAGGCCGCCCCCGGCGCCACCGCCGCCAGCCGATCGGGCGAAGGGCCCTCGGCCAGGGGCAGCAGGGTGGCGAGGCCGACGTAGAAGGCGCCGGCGAACAGCGGTCCGCCGCCCCGGCCCCAGGCCAGCGCCAGCTCGCGCCGGAACAGGGAGAACGACGCGCTCACGCGAGCCCTACCGCCATCGTCCGGGCCGGGATGGGCAGAGGGTCGTGCACGGCCGCCAGGATCATGCCGCCGCCGGCCAGATGCGCGCGCATCAGCTCGCCGAAGCGGGCGCGCCGCCGGGCGTCGAGCGGCGCGAGCGGTTCGTCCAGCAGCCAAAGCGGCCGGGGCGCCGCCAGCAGCTGCGCCAGCGCCAGACGACGCCTCTGGCCGGAGGAGAGCTTGCGCACCTCCAACGTCAGCAGCGGGGCGAGCTCCAGGGCGGCGATCGCCGGCGCGGTATCGTCGCCGCCCAGCCAGCGACTCCAGAAGTCCAGCTCTTCCAAAGCGGTTCGCGCGGGCTTCAGCCCGTCGTGATGGCTGATCCAGTGCAGGTCTGACGAGCGGGCGGCGTCCGCCTCAATCTCGATCTCGCCGTCCCAGAAGCGCACCGCGCCGGCGAGCGGACGCAGCAGTCCGGCGACGGCGCGCAGCAGGCTGGTCTTGCCCGCCCCGTTGGCGCCCGTCAAAACCAGCGCTTCACCGGCCTCGACAGCGAGGCTGAGCCCCTCGAAAAGCCTGCGTTCGCCGCGGGCGAGCGTCAGGGCCTCAACGGTCAGACGGGTGATCATCGCCCTCGGCTGTAGAGCAATTCGGTTCGGCGTCGAAGCGACACGCCCCGTGAAGGCTTCAGGTGCAGCGCGGCTTCAGCGCTGCTATGACAGCGGTCGTCATTCGTCGGAGGGGCCGAATTGCGCCGCCAAGTCCATCTCGCCGCCTTGATCGCTCTGCCGCTGTTGCTGGGCGGTTGCGGCGTCAACACCATCCCCACATTGGAGGAGCAGGCCAAGACCAAGTTCGGCGACCTGCAGGCCGCCTACCAGCGGCGCGCCGACCTGATCCCCAACCTGGTCTCGACCGTCAAGGGCTACGCCGCCCAGGAGAAGAGCGTGCTGGTGGAGGTCACCCAGGCCCGCGCCTCCGCCACCCAGGTGCACATCGACGCCTCCCAGGCCAACGATCCGGCCAAGGTCGGCCAGTACGCCGCCGCCCAGAACGGCCTGTCCGGCGCGCTCAGCCACTTGCTGGTCGCCAGCGAGCGCTATCCCCAGCTCCAGTCGGACCAGAACTTCCTGGCCCTGCAGTCCCAGCTCGAGGGCACGGAGAACCGCATCCTGATCGCGCGGCGCGACTACAACAGCGCGGTGCAGAACTACAACCTGTCACTACACACCTTCCCGGGCGTGCTCTGGGCCTCGACCCTGTATCACTCCGAAAGGCCCATGGCGCTGTTCCAGGCTTCCGACGCCGCCCAAAGCGCGCCGTCCGTGAACTTCGACTCCGCGCCTGCGGCCGGGAGCATGACGACTACCCAGACGTCGAGCTCCAACGCGACCCAGTGACGATGGCGACGACACGCGGGACCACCCCTTATTCGCGAGGCGAGAGGGGTCTGGCGGCGCTCCTGCTTCTCGTTCTGTTGGTCTTTCTGGTCGCCGCGCCCGCTCGCGCAGCCCTGACGTTCCCGCCGCTGACCGGCCGCGTGGTGGACGACGCCCATGTGCTGGCGCCGGACGTCCAGGCCGACCTGAGCGCCAAGCTCGCCGCGCTGGAGGCCAAGACGGGGGACCAGCTGGTGGTCGTCACCCTGCCGTCGCTGCAGGGCGACGAGATCGCCGACTACGGTTATCAGCTCGGCCGCGCTTGGGGGGTAGGGCAGAAGGGTAAGAACAGCGGCGCCCTGTTCATCGTCGCGCCCGGCGAGAAGAAGGTTCGCATCGAAGTGGGCTACGGCCTGGAGCCGGTGCTCACCGACGCGGTCTCCAGCGTCATCCTGAACGGCCAAGTGCTGCCTCGTTTCCGCGCCGGCGACGTCCAGGGCGGGGTGGTCGCCGGAGCGGACGCCATCGTCCAGCAGCTCGGGCTTGATCCGCAGGCCGCCCAGGCCGCGGCCCAGCAGGCGGCCGTCGCTCAAGCTGAGCAGGCGCAGGCGCAGGCTCAACAGGAGCAGCCCGGCGGTTCCCGTCATCATGACGTGATCGGGACGATCTTCTCGATCCTGCTGTTCGCCTTCGTGGCGTCGGCCTTCTTCCGCGGCGGCCGGCGCGGCGGCGGGCTCGGCTGGTTGTTGCCGATGAGGTTCATGGGCGGCGCCTCGGGCGGGCGAGGCGACGGCCGGGGGGGGTTCGGCGGCGGCGA
>CAXTEX010000039.1:0-18129 GCA_964243445.1 uncultured Caulobacteraceae bacterium
TGTAGGTCACCGGGGGGCGGCGGTCGCGCCGCTCGATCATGGTGAACAGCAGGTCCGCATAGGTGTCGCCCTGCGGCGCGTGCAGGACGTAGTGCAGCCCCTCCATCGCCGTGGCGATACGCAGCGCCCCCACGTGCGGCGGCCCCTCATAGGTCCAGACCGCGAGCTTCATGCGGCGACGCCTAGCATCGCGCGCCGGCCCAGGGGCCGGGCGAACAAGCCTGCGAGGTCGCCAGCCTGATCGAACCCATGCACCGGCGAAAACACCAGCTCGATGGACCACTTGGTGGCCAGGCCCTCGGCTTCCAGCGGGTTGGCGAGGCCGAGGCCGCAGACCGTCAGGTCCGGCCGGGCGGCGCGGCAGCGGTCGAGCTGGCGGTCCACGTCCTGACCCTCGGAGACCACCACCTCGGGCGGCAGCTGCGCCAGCTCCTCGGCCACGAGGTCACGGTGCAGGTAGGGCGTGCCGACCTCGATGGCGCGCATCCCCAGTTCGCAGGTGAGGAACCGGGCCAGCGAGGGCTCCAACTGGGAGTCCGGGAAGAAGAAGACCGTCTTCCCCCCGAGCGTCACCCGATGGCGCGCCAGCGCCCGCTTGGCGCGCTCGCGGCCGGGGGCGACCACCGCGTCGAAGCGGGTCGCGTCGACCCTCCAGGCGTCCGCGGCCGCCTTTAGCCAGGCGGTGGTGCCCTCGGCGCCGAACGGGAAGGGCGCGGCCAGCCGGGTGGCGCCGCGGGCCTCAAGCTTGACCATCGTGTCGCCGAGGAAGGGCTGGGCCAGCAGCACGCGGGTGTTGGGGCCGATGGCCGGGATGGCGTCCGAACGCCGGGCGGGGAAGAAGGCGACGGGGATGTCCAGGGCCGCGAACAGCCGCGCGAACTGGTCCTCAACGATGTCGGGCAGGGCGCCGACGACGAGGAGCGACGGCGCCGCGCCGGCGGGCGCTGCCGGCGCCTCGGCGACCAGGGCGGCCAGGCAGGCGTCCTCGCCTTGCGTGAAAGTCGTCTCGATGCCGCTGCCCGAATAGTTCACCACCCGCAGCCGCGGCGCGTGGCGGGCGGACAGGCGGTGGGCGGCGCGGCCGAGGTCGAGCTTGATCACCTCCGAGGGGCAGGAGCCGACCAGGAACAGCGTCTTGATGTCGGGCCGACGGGCCAGCAGCTCCTCGACCACCCGGTCCAGCTCGGCGTTGGCGTCGGCCATGCCGGCCAGGTCGCGCTCTTCCATGATGGCGGTGGCGAAGCGGGGCTCGGCGAACACCATCACCCCGGCCGCCGACTGGATCAGGTGGGCGCAGGTGCGGCTGCCCACCACCAGGAAGAAGGCGTCCTGGATCTTCCTATGCAGCCACACGATGCTCGTCAGCCCGCAGAAGACCTCCCGCTGGCCGCGCTCTCGCAGGACCGGGCGCTGGAGGGCCGCGGCCGGCGCGGTGGCGGCCCGGTCGGCGAAGGCTGTGGCGAGGCGGGTCACGTCCGACCTAGGCGGCCAAGGCGTGGCGGGGGGCGGCGGTGTCGAGTCGGGCGGCCCGCAGCTTCAGCAGGAACTGTGAGGCGTTGACGGCGTAGGCGGCGTAGGCGGCGATGGCGATGGCCATCTGTTCCTCAGGCGAGCCCCAGCCCCGCAGAAGCGCCACGACATAGGTCGTCTGCAGCGCCAGGACGAGCATGCTCACCATGTCCTCCCAGAAGAAGGCGCGGGCGAACAGCCACTTGCCGAAGACGGCCTTCTCCCAGATCGAACCGGTGATCATGATGGCGTAGAGGGCCAAGGTCTTGAGCAGGATGGAGCCCGTGGCCAGGGCGTAGCCGTGCCCCGTCATCAGGTAGCGCACGATCAGCAGCAGGCTCACTGCACAGGCGGCGAACTGCAGGGGTGCGAGCACCGCCTGGACCCGGGTCCAGGGTGAGGCATCACGTCGCGCTCTTTCCGCGACGGTATAGAGCTGAGGGCGGACAGTCTTTGACGCTGCAGCCAAAGCGCCTTGGCTCAGGTCGGGATCGCTCCACCTGCGCGCTTCATAGCTGCAGGAACTGAAGCCTGCGTGGGCGCCCCATGGACAGGCGGCCAAGCCCGCCAACCACTCGTTGGTCCGATGAAAAACGGAAGGATAACCGATACTTGCTCCCTGACTGGAGCCGCCCTGCAGGACGCTGCCGACTTGGGAAGGCGAGCCTACAAAGGCAGTATCTCTCAGGGGATGGCGGTTGGGGTCCATGATCCGTACTCCCTGGCGGCGATCCGACGTCACGATCTACGACCACGTCCGAACGTCTGTCAATCCGTTAGACGTCTAGCTGGATTGACACTTTTGACGTTTTTGATAGTATTTTTTTGGTGGATCGTCAAAGGTGGTTTGGATGGCGATGAAATGACGTTGCCAGGTCGCGGAGATCATGATGGCATGCATTAACAGCGTCTGTTCAGGCCGCCGCCATTCCTTGGGCGCCGATCTGAACAGGCGCCCTGAAGCCGGGCCGGCGACACGGAGACGGGGTCGCTGGATTGGCCTTGGGAGCGCGCTAGCCTCAAGGACGGACCGCTCGCCTCGGCTTGCGGCTTCCGCCCGAAAAGGGGGGGAAATGGCCAGTATACTGTCGTCGCTGAATCCGGGTCGCAGCTCGGAGACGAACGAGTCCAGACCGATGCGAACGGCCGCCCGGTCAAGCACGCCGCTGGACTTCCCAGCGCCGCCCCGTCGCGAGCGATCCAGCGCCGACCTGGCGAAGATGATCGAAAGCGAGATCATCCCCCGTCTGATGATGGCGCACGGCGCGCCTGAAGCGGCACCGCCCCCTGCGGCCTCGGTCGGTCCGCGCACCCTGGACGCGTTCGCCCGCATGACGCTGACCGCCGAGGTCCACACGCTGACAGCTTACGTCGAGACGCTGATCCAGGGGGGCTTGTCGCTGGAGGATATCTACGTCGACCTCCTCATTCCGACCGCCCGTCGTCTCGGCGACGACTGGAACGAAGACTTCATCTCCTTCACCGACGTCACCATAGGCCTGAGCCGCCTGCAGCAGGTGGTCCGCACCCTGGGCCACAGCATTCCGACGCGCGACGCAGACGGAGAGGCGCCCTCGGCCTACTTCATCGCCGCCCCCAATGAGCAGCATGCTTTCGGCCTCGTCATCCTGGAGGATTACTTCAGACGCGCTGGATGGCGGACGTGGCTCGACACCCTGGCGACCTGCGAGGAGGCGTCGCGCACGGTGAGTCACGACTGGTTCGACGTCTTCGGCCTCAGCGCCACGGCGGACACCCCCATCGACGTGATCACCTCGACGATCGGCCGCGTGCGCGAGGCCTCCAGAAATCCCGGCCTCTTCGTGATGGTGGGCGGCCGACTGTTCATGGAAGACCCCGCACTCGCCACGAGGGTGGGCGCAGACGCGGTGTCGGAAACCGCGGGCGGCGCCTTGCTTATCGCCGACAAGGCGATAAGGCCTTTCGCCGTCGCCTGACATCGACTCGTCAGTCCAACAGACCTGAGCAGGTGATCATCACGACATGGACGGAAAGGCCGCCACAGCATCTTCGGCCAGAGCCGCCTTCCCACGCGGGCTGCTGGGGCCGCTCGATTCCCATGTCGCCGAGAAGATGGCCGCCGCCGGCGGCGATGTGGCGATGGTCGTCGACCGCAACGGCGTCATCCGTGATCTCGCCCTGAGCAGCGACCAGCTCGCAAGCGAAGGCGCCCAGTCGTGGCTCGACCAGCCCTGGCTCGATACCGTCACGGTGGAGAGTCGGCCAAAGGTCGACGCCCTGTTGCGCGACGCGGCGAAGGGCGTCCAGCCGCGCTGGCGCGAGATCAACCAGATCACCGCGGCCAACGGCTCGCTGATGGTCCGCTTCATGGCGCTCGCCGCTGGCGGCGACGGCAAGGTGATCGCCATCGGCAGGGACGAACGCGCCTCCGCCGCTCTTCAGCAGCGTCTGGTGGAGGCGCAGCAGACGCTGGAGCGCGACTATTCCAAGCTGCGCGATGCGGAGGGGCGATACCGGCTGCTGTTCCGCCTGTCCGGCGAGGCGGTGCTGGTGATCGACACCCAGACACGTCGCATCGTCGAGGCCAATCCCGCGGCTGAACGCCTGCTGGGCGAAGGCCGCTCCAAGCTCGTGGGCGAGGGCTTCGTCAGCCTCTTCGATCGCGACAGCCATGACGAGGCGGCGGCGCTGATCGGCGTGGCTCAGTCCACCGCCCGCAGCCATCCTGCCCAGGCGCCCCTCACCAGCCGCGGCCGGCCGTTCATGGCTTCCGCCTCCTTGTTCCGTCAGGATCGCTCGTCCTACGGCCTCGTCCGCCTCACCCGCGCCGACCAGTCCGACGCCGAGGCGCGGGCGGACGGGCCCGACCTCCGCGCGGTCGTGGAACGAATCCCCGACGCATTCCTGGTCGCCGACGCGGCCATGACCATCCTGACCTGCAACACCGCCTTCCTCGATCTGGTAGGCCTGGGCACCCCGGCGCAGGCGACCGGACGGCTCCTGGCGGAGTTCCTGGGGCGTGCGGGCCTGGAGCGCAACATCCTGCTGGACGCCCTGCGCGAGCACGGCAGCGTCCGCAATTTTCGCACGATCCTGCGCAATGACTACGGCGAGGCGGAGGATGTCGAGGTCTCCGCCGCCGCCGCTCCGGACGGGGATGACACGGTGTTCGGCTTCACCATCCGCAACATCGATCGCCGCCTGAACGATCGCCCGCACGCCGCCCCCGAGCTGCGCCGCTCCGTGGAGCAGCTCACCGAGCTCGTCGGGCGCATGACGCTGAAGGAGATCGTGGGCGAGACCACCGATCTGATCGAGCGGCTGTGCATCGAGGCCGCGCTGGAGCTGACCAAGAACAACCGCGCCTCCGCCTCGGAGGTGCTGGGATTGAGCCGTCAGAGCCTCTACTCCAAGCTGCGCCGTTTCGGCCTCGGCAACTTGGCTGACGAAGACGCCTGATCCGCCTGAAGAGTGTCAGGCTGGATTGACACAACCAGGTGTCAGCCATAACCATCGTCTCATGACCACGGCACACTTGACGCACGAGGTTGGCGTTCGGGCACGGCGGCTTCCAGCGGCGTCAGCCGTGCTGGAGTTGCTGAAGCCGATCACTTGGTTCGCGCCCATGTGGGCCTTCATGTGCGGCGTCGTCTCCTCAGGCGCGCCCCTCAGGTCGCGCTGGTCGCTGGCGATCTGCGGGATGGTGCTGGCGGGTCCGGCGGTGTGCGCGGCGAGCCAGGCGGTGAACGACTGGTTTGACCGCCACGTCGACGCCATCAACGAGCCTGGACGCCCCATTCCGTCCGGGCGCATCCCGGGCCGGTGGGGTCATTACATCGCCGTGGCCTGGACCGTCCTGTCCCTCGCCCTGGCCACGGCGCTGGGCGCCTGGGTGGTCGGCGCAACGGTGCTGGGGCTCGTCCTGGCCTGGATCTACAGCGCGCCGCCGCTGCGGCTGAAGCGGCGCGGATGGCTGGGCCCGGTGTGCGTGGGCCTTTGCTACGAGGGGCTGGCTTGGTTCACGGGCGCGGCGGTGATGGCGCGCGGCCTGCCGGACATACGGATCACAGCGGTGGCCGCCCTCTACAGCTTCGGCGCCATCGGCATCATGGTGTTGAACGACTTTAAGGCGGTGGACGGCGACCGGCGCACGGGCGTGCTGTCCGTCCCGGTCGAGCTGGGCGTCGAGGCCGCCGCCTGGCTCGCCTGCGTGATCATGGCGGCCCCGCAGGTGGTCGTCGTCGCCCTGCTGCTGAGCTGGAGCCAACCCCTGTTCGCCGCCGCCGTCGCCGTGTCGCTGGCGGTGCAGCTTCGGCTGATGGTCCGGCTGATGCGCGACCCCACACAGTTCGCGCCCTGGTACAATGCGACCGGCACCTCCCTCTATGTGCTTGGGATGCTGGCCGCGGGCTTCGGGATCTCAGCTCACCTCCATTTGTTGCACGCCGGAGTCCTCGCATGATCCAGGCCCGAGGCGACGCCCGCACAATGGGCTGGGCGGGCGTGGTCCGCCTAGGACTGGTGCAGGGCGCGCTAGGCGCGGTGGTGGCGCTGACCACCTCGACGCTCAACCGGGTCATGGTGGTCGAGGCGGCCATGCCCGCCATGCTGCCCGCCGCCCTGGTGGCTTGGCACTACGTCGTGCAGCTGTCGCGCCCGCGCTGGGGCCACGGCTCCGACATGGGCGCCCGGCGCACCCCCTGGATCATCGGCGGCGTGGGCGTGCTGGCCCTGGGCGCCATCATGGCCACCGACGCGACGCTGATGCTTAAGGCCAACCCCGTCGGCGGGGTCCTGCTGGCGCTGCTCGCCTACAGCCTGATCGGCGCGGGCGTGGGTGCGGCGGGCACGTCGGTGCTGGCGCTGCTCGCCGCACGCGTCGCGCCGGAGCGT
The DNA here is from genome assembly GCA_964243445.1 of uncultured Caulobacteraceae bacterium. GTDB lineage: Bacteria > Pseudomonadota > Alphaproteobacteria > Caulobacterales > Caulobacteraceae > CAHJWH01. The sequence goes on from CAXTEX010000039.1 coordinate 6,385, forward strand.
CGGCCCGCCGCCGCTGCAGTCACCTGGATCATGATGATCCTTGGCATCGTGGTGTCGGCGGGCGTGAGCGGCGCGCTGCTGCAGCCCTTCTCCGGCCAGCGTCTGGCGACGGTGGCGTCGGGGGTCGCAGGCGTCGCCTTCCTGACCAGTCTGCTCGCCGTCTGGCGCCTTGAAGGGACGACGCCCGGCAAGGCTGTCGATCCGGCGACGCCGGCCCGCGCCAAGCCGCCCTTCCGTCAGGCGCTCGCCGAGATGTGGGCGGACGGACTGGCGCGGCGGTTCACGATCTTCGTCTTCGTCTCCATGCTGGCCTACAGCGCCCAGGAGCTGATCCTCGAGCCCTTCGCCGGGCTGGTGTTCAAGATGACGCCTGGCCAGTCGACGCAACTCTCCAGCCTCATGCATGGGGGCGTGCTGCTGGGCATGATCCTGGTCGGCGGGCTGGGCGCGCGGGTCAGGGACCACAAGCGGGCGTGGATGCGTGGCTTCATCCTCGCGGGCTGCCTCGGCTCGGCCATGGCGCTCGGCGGGATGGCGGCGGCGAGCGTCGTGGGGCCGAGCTGGCCTTTGGCGCCGACGGTGTTCGTGCTCGGCTTCGCCAATGGCGTGTTCGCCGTCTCGGCCATCGGCTCGATGATGGGCCTGGCGGGTGCGGGCGGCGGCGGGCGCGAGGGCGTGCGCATGGGCGTCTGGGGCGCGGCGCAGGCGGGGGCCTTCGCCTGCGGCGGCTTTGTCGGCGCGCTGGGCGTCGACGTCATGCGCGCCTCCCTGCACCGGGACGGCTTGGCCTTCCTGCCGGTGTTCGTCGGCGAAGCTGCAATCTTCCTGGTCGCGGCAGCCCTGGCCGCGCAGCTTGAAGCGCCTCAGCGCCGGGCGAAGACGTCGGCGGCGGCCCTAACCCTGGAAGGCGTACCCGGATGACGTGCCAAGCCAACATCGAGGCGGAGACCTTCGATGTCGTCGTGGTCGGCGGCGGCCCGTCCGGCGCGACTGCCGCGGAGGAGCTCGCCCGAGCCGGTCGCAAGGTGTTGCTGCTCGACCGGGCTGGGCGCATCAAGCCCTGTGGCGGGGCCATCCCGCCCCGGCTGATGCGCGACTTCCACATCCCCGACGCCCTGATCGTCGCCCGCGCCAGTTCGGCCCGCATGATCGCCCCCTCCGCGCGCGAGGTGGACATGCCCATCGAGGGCGGTTTCGTGGGCATGGTGGACCGGGACAGCTTCGACGAGTGGCTGCGCGCCCGGGCGGCCTCAGCCGGCGTCGAGCGTCGCACCGGCGGCTTCCAGGCCGTGGAGCGCGATGAGGACGGCGTGGCGCTCGTCTGCTACGCGCCGGGCAAGGGCGGCGGCGGCAAGGCCGTCGACCTCGTCCGCGTGCGCGCCCGCTCGGTGATCGGGGCGGACGGCGCTCGCAGCCAGGTTGCACGCCAGACCATCAAGGGCGGCGATCGCGGCAAGTGCGTCTTCGCCTATCACGAGATCATCCGCGCCCCCTCCGACGGGCGCGGCGGGTTCGACGCCAAGCGCTGCGACGTCTTCTACCAGGGCAAGCTGTCGCCGGACTTCTATGCCTGGATCTTCCCCCACGGGGAGACGGCCAGCATAGGCGTCGGCAGCGCCCGCAAGGGCTTCTCGCTACGCGGCGCCATAAAGGCGCTCCGCGCCTCCACAGCCCTCGACGGCTGCGAGACCGTGCGCACCGAAGGCGCGCCGATCCCGCTCAAGCCGCTGAAGCGCTGGGACAACGGGCGTGATATCATCCTCGCCGGGGACGCGGCGGGGGTCGTGGCGCCCGCCTCCGGCGAGGGCATCTATTACGCCATGGAGGGCGGTCGACAGGCGGCTCTGGCGGTGGACCGCTTTCTGGCCACCGGCGACGTCCGGGTGCTGAAACAGGCCCGCCGCGTGTTCATGCGCACCCATGGCAAGGTCTTCATGGTGCTCGGGATCATGCAGCACTTCTGGTATCGCAGCGACAAGCGGCGCGAGGGGTTCGTGAAGATGTGCGCCGACCCCGACGTGCAGCGCCTGACCTGGCAGGCCTATATGAACAAGGAACTGGTGCGACAGGACCCGGCCGCGCACCTGCGCATCTTCCTCAAGGACTTGCGCCACCTGCTCGGCCTCGCCCCCGCATGAGTGAGATGAGTCGCGGGCGCATCGGGCGAAGCCGGGGGACTTGGCTCGCTGTTCTGGTCGCGGCAGGGGCGGCCCTGGCGGTGGCGGCGACCGGCGGCACGCTGACGCGCATCGGCCCCTGGTACCACGCCTTGGTCAAGCCCGCCTGGACGCCGCCGGACCCCGCCTTCGGCGTGATCTGGACCGTCATCTTTTCGCTCACGGCCATTGCGGGCGTGCTCGCCTGGCGCGGGGCGAAGCGGCCCGTCACCCGGGAGTGGCTGATCGGCCTGTTCGCCCTGAACGGCTTTCTCAACATCCTGTGGAGCCTGCTGTTCTTCGCCCTGCAGCGGCCCGACTGGGCGCTGGTGGAGTCCGCGGGGCTGTGGCTTTCGGTCGCCGGCCTGATCGGTTTCAGCTGGCCGCTGTCTCGCACCGCCAGTCTGCTGATCGCGCCCTATCTGGTCTGGGTCTCCGTCGCCACCCTGCTGAATTACCAGGTCGTGCACCTGAACGGCGCCTTCGGCTGAGCGTGGCGGGTTTCTTCGCCAGCGGCCACGCCGTCGATCTCGTGCTCCTCGTGATCGTTGTGGAGTTCGCCATCCTCAACCTGCGCGGGGTGGGACGGCGAGGCGACGTGATGGACCGGGTGCTCGCCCTTGCGCCTGGGGTCTGCATGCTGCTGGCCCTGCGCGCGGCGCTGACCGGGGCGGCGTGGCCCTGGATCGCCGGCCCGCTCGCCGTCTCCTTCCCGTTCCACCTCGCCGACCTAGCCCGGCGCAGGTTGTGGGCGCCCACCGGAGTGGCGGAGCGTCAGTCCCGGTAGAGCGCGTCGCCGGCCTCCAGCCGCACCGCCTGCCCCAGCCTGTCTCCCAGCGCCACGGCGTCGGCCTCCGTGGCGCACGCGGCCTCGCCTTCGCGCCGCCAGACCGTGGCGCCGTCGGCGGTCAGCGCCTCGCCGACGAAGCGCATGGCGCCGTCCGACCAGCGGCCGAGCGCCCCGATCGGCGTGCGGCACGAACCGTCGAGCGCTGCGAGGAAGGCGCGCTCCGCAGTGATCTCCAGCCAGGTGGCCACGTCCTGGATCGGGGCGACCAGGGCCAGCGCCTCCGCATCATCGGTCCGAGCGGTGATGGCCAGCGCGCCCTGGCCGCAGGCGGAGGGGGTCTCCCACGGGTCGATCAGGCAGCGGGCGTGGTGCTCCAGCCCGAGCCGCCGCAGACCGGAATAGGCCAGCAGGGTGGCGTCGAACGCCCCCTCGGCCACCCGGCGCAGCCGCGTCTGGACGTTGCCGCGCAGCATGGAGACGCGGAAGCCTGGATGGCGCGAGAGCAGCTGCGCCTGACGTCGCAGGCTGGCCGTGCCGATGTGGGCGCCGTCCGGCAGAGCGGCCAGCGACCCGATCTGGTCCAGACAGATCAGGGCGTCGCGCGGGTCCTCGCGCTTCGGCGTCCCCGCCAGCACGATCCCCGCCGGCAGTTGCGTCGGCAGGTCCTTCATGGAGTGGACGGCGAGCGCGATCCGGCCCGCCAGCATGGCCTCGTCCAGCTCCTTGGTGAACAGCCCCTTGCCCCCGGCCTCGCTCAGCGAGCGATCCTGGATCCGGTCGCCTGAGGTGACGATGGGGGTGATCTCGAAGCTTCGATCGGGGTTGGCGGCGGCCAGGGCGTCGCGCACCAACCCGGTCTGGATCAGCGACAGGGGCGAGCCGCGCGCGCCGATGTAGACGGTGGAAGCCATCCCGCTCACCCGCGCTTGATCAGATCGACGAGCGTGGCGAGGTGCTCGGGCTTGGCCTGGGGCGTGATGCCGTGACCGAGGTTGAAGACGTGCGGCGAGCCGCGGAAGGCCTCGATCACCTGGCGCGCCCCGTCCTCCAGCGCCGCGCCGCCGCAAACCAGCAGCATGGGGTCCAGCGCCCCCTGCAGCGTCATGCCGGACGGCGCTTCCGCCCTGGCGAAGGCGGCCGGGGTCTGGGTGTCGACGCCCAGCGCGTCCACGCCGGTCTCCCTGGCGTAGCGGCCGATCAGGGCGCCGGCGCCGCGGGGGAAGCCGACCACGGGGACGGTGACGCCCAGCGCCCGCAGACGCATCATCAACGCCTTGGTAGGCTTCAGGATCATGCGCTCGAACAGCGGCTCCGGCAGACCCTCCGCCCAGCTCTCGAAGATCTGCAGGCAGTCCGCGCCCGCCTCCACCTGGGCCTGGAGATGGCGCGCGGTGGCCTCCACCAGCACGGCCAGCAGGGCGTCGACGTCGTGCGGGCGTTCGTAGGCGGTGCGGCGCGCCAAGTCCTTGTCGCCGCCCTTGCCCTGGATCATGTAGGTCGCCACCGTCCATGGCGCGCCCGCAAAGCCGATCAGCGCCTTGTCCGCCGGGACCTCAGCGCGAAGCCGGCGCACCGTCTGGTACACAGGGGCCAGGAACGGCACGACCCGATCCACGTCGCCAAAGTCCCACCGGTCCAGGCCCGCCAGCGGCTCCAGCCGCGGTCCCTCCCCCTCTACGAACCACACCTTGCGGCCGAGCGCGTCTGGCAGGACCAGGATGTCTGAGAACAGGATCGCGGCGTCCAGGTCGAAGCGGCGCAGCGGCTGGAGCACGGCCTCGACCGCCAGGTCGGGCGTATAGCAGAAGGCCAGGAAGTCCTTCGCCTGGGTCCGCAGCTCGCGGTATTCGGGCAGGTAGCGACCAGCCTGGCGCATGATCCAGACCGGCGGCGGGTCGAGCCGTTCGCCCTTCAGGACCCGGATCATAGAAGGCTCCACCATGCGAGCGGGCCGAAGGACGTCCAATACCGTGGTGGTCAAGCCGGGGCCTCGTGGTCCTTGAGGATGTGATGGCGGATACGGCGCAAAAACAACCATACCAGCAGCACGACGAAGGGCGCGGCCAAGCCGGTCGTAAGCGTCGGGTCTATGCCGCGCCACAACCTCGCCACCCCCTCGACCGCCAGCTTCAAAAGCGCCAGGGCGTAATAGGAGATGGCGGCAGCCGATAGGCCCTCCACTGTCTCCTGCAGACGCAGCTGCAGCTGCGCCCTTCGATCCATGGATGCGAGCAGGGAGGCGGCGGTCGCCTCGGAAGCGATGTCGACCCGCGCGGCGAGCATCTGGGTGGTGCGAGCGGTGCGCGCGATGACGTCGCGCTGACGCTCCTCGACCGCAGTCACCGTGCGCATGGCCGGGGCGAGGCGACGCTCCATGAACTCGCGGATGGTGGGACGGCCGCCCAGGCTGTGTTCGTTGAGCAGCCTGATACGTTCCTGCACGAGGCCATGGTAGGCCCGGCTCGCGGCGAAGCGGAAGCCCGTCGCCGCCGCCAGAGACTCCGCCCGCCCCGCCAATCCCGCCAGGCGCGACAGGAGCTCGCGGTCGGCTTGGACATCTCCGGCCTGCGCCACCTGGGCCGCGGCGTCGGCGGCCTCGCCCTCCATGCGCGCGACATCGATGGCGCTGGCGGTGGCCACGGGAAAGGCCAGAAGCGCCAATAGCCGGTAGGTCTCGATCTCGAACAGCTGCTGCATGACGCGGCCGGCGAGCACCGGGCCGCCCGCCTCCTGCACCAGCAGGAAACGGGTGAAGCCGTCCGGCCCCGGACGGAAGTCGGTGAACACCTGCACCGCGCCGCCCGCCACGTCGGACGACACCATGTCGGCCTCTGCAAAGACGCTTGCCTTAGGCGCCGTCTCGACCAAGGCGACATGGGCGGCCGCCAGCACCTCGCCCGGAAGCGCCGCAAGCCAGTCCTGCGGCACGACGTCCAGAGCGGTGGCGATGAAGGCGGCGGGTTCCTCGACTGAAACGGTCCTGAACACCGTCCAGGTCGACACCTCGGCATGGCGCTCCCAGCGCAGCCGCCAGGTTCCGCCATCGACAATGCACCAGCGCGCCTCCGGCCCCGGCTCGCCAGCGCCGAGCTTGCGGCAAAGGGACGCCATGTGCGCACGATCCGACGCCACGCCCGCCTCCCCCGAGATGGTGGCGATGCGCGCAGCCAGGAGCGGGGCCTTGGCAGGGGTGGAGGGCCGCGCGTGCGCCTCCGCCAGCAGCTGGTCCCGCTCGGCATGGAAGCGCCATCCGGGTGGCGAGGGTGTCATGTCGTGCCGGCCCCGCCCGTGAAATCCGCGCCTACCCAGAGCACACCAAATATCGGCTCAGGGGAAGGGTGACTCGACCCCGCCACCCGCACTAACGTAGTCGCAGGTCGAGGCGAACAGCCTTCCGAGAGCACCACCGTCTAATTCAAGGAGTTAGGGTGCTGCTGGCGCTTCGGGATTCCACCTAGGGCGGAAAGGCTCTAGGCTTTAGAGCCGCCGCAGGCGGAGGCGATGGGGCGAGACATGCGCACGGCCTACCCCTTTTCGGCCATCGTCGGCCAGGACGAGATGAAGCTTTCGCTGCTGATCGCCGCGACCGATCCCGGCATAGGCGGAGTGATGGTGTTCGGCGACCGCGGCACCGGCAAGTCCACCGCCGTGCGCGCCCTGGCGGCGCTGCTGCCTCCGCTGCTGGCGGTGAAGGGCTGCGCCTACCACCGCGATCCCGAAGCGGACGCCTGGTTCCAGCCGGACGCGCCGGCTCCCGGCAAGCGCGGCGCCCGCCTGACCACCGAGCTTGTGCCCACCCCCGTGGTCGACCTGCCGCTGAGCGCCACCGAGGACCGGGTCGTCGGCGCGCTGGACCTGGAACACGCCCTGACCAAGGGCGAGAAGCGGTTCGAGCCGGGACTGCTGGCCCGGGCGCACCGGGGCTTCCTCTACATCGACGAGATCAACCTGCTCGAGGACCACCTCGTGGATCTGCTGCTCGACGTCGCGGCGTCGGGCGAGAACGTGGTGGAGCGCGAGGGGCTGTCGGTGCGCCATCCCGCCCGCTTCGTGCTGATCGGCAGCGGCAATCCGGAGGAGGGAGAACTGCGGCCGCAGCTGCTCGACCGCTTCGGCTTGTCGGTCGACGTGAAGACCCCGACCGAGCTGGCTGATCGGGTGGAGGTGGTGAAGCGCCGCATCGCCTTCGACCGTGACCCGCAGGCGTTCCTGGCGCACTGGGGTGCGGCGGACGCGGAGGTGCGGGCGCAGATCGTGGCCGCCCGCGCGCGGCTGCCCGAGATCGGGACGCCCGAGGCGGTGCTGGAGGCCGGATCGCGGCTCTGCATGGCCGTCGGCTCGGATGGGCTGCGCGGCGAGCTGACCATCCTGCGCACCGCTCGCGCTCTGGCGGCGTTGAACGGTGCAGCGGCGGTCTCGCTGCGCGAGGTGCGCGCGGCGGCCCCGCTGGCGCTCCGCCATCGGCTGCGACGCAACCCCCTGGACGAGGCCGGCTCCACGGTGCGCATCGAGCGCGCCTGCGCCGAACTGTTCGACGCGCCCGATCCCGGCGTGTCGGCTCTGCGGCCCGACATGCGTGTCGTCGCCGCATGACGGCGATGGTCGCCGATCCTGCAGGGCGGGCGGCGGCCGACGCCGCGCTTGCGGCGGCGCTCTTCGCCCTTGATCCGGCGGGACTTGGCGGCGTGGTGGTGCGAAGCGGCGCGGGACCCGTGCGCGACCGTTGGATGGCGGCGGCGAGCGCGATACTGCCGGCTGGAACGCGGATCGGCCGGGCGCCGCTGGGGATCGCCGACGACCGCCTGCTCGGCGGCCTCGACCTCTCCGCCAGCCTCGCCGCGGGGCGTCCGGTTATGCAGAGCGGCGTGCTGGCCTCCCACAACGGCGGCGTGGTCGTACTTCCCATGGCGGAGCGGATCGAGGAGGGGACGGCGTCGCGTGTCTGCGCTGTGCTCGACATGCAGGAGGTGGCGATCGAGCGGGAGGGCTTGACCGCCCGGCTGCCGGCGCGGGTGGGCCTGCTGCTGCTCGACGAGGGGATGGAGCCGGCGGAGCGGCCGGCGGCGGCGCTGCTGGACCGCCTCGCCTTCCGCGTGGACCTGCACGGCTTACGCCCGCATGACGCCATGGACGCAACGCCGAACGCGCAGGAGATGGAGGCGGCGCGCGACCGGCTCGGCCGCGTCGCCCCGACCTCCGACGCGATCCTGGAGGCGTTGTGCGCCGCGGCCAGCGCCTTCGGGCTGGAGTCGATTCGGCCGCCGCTCCTGGCCGCCTGCGCCGCGCGCGCTCACGCGGCCCTGCAAGGCCGCGAGACGGTTACTGCGGAAGACGCAGCAGCGGCTGTTCGCCTCGTGCTTGCGCCCCGGGCGCTGACGCTTCCCGTTGAAGCCCCCTCGGAGGATGCAGTAGACGCCGCGAAGGACCCTGGCCCCGCTTCCGACGGTCCCACACCCCCGGCTCCAGAGCTGCCGACCGCCGGGAATCAGCCGGCGACGCCAAGCGAGTACCCGGCGAAGGACGTGCAGATGGACGCCGAAACGCTGGTCTCCGCCGCCCGGGCCACGCTGCCGGACAATCTGCTGGAGCGTATCGTCGTCGCGAACCAGCGCGCCGCCCGCACGCCGCGGCGCAGCGGCTCGGGCGAGGCGGCCAAGTCCGCCCGCCGGGGACGCCCCCTCGCCTCCCGACCGGGAACGCTGCGGCCGGGCGACCGGCTGGACCTGCCCGCCACGCTGCGAGCCGCCGCACCCTTGCGGCGGCTTCGCGCCACAAACGACGCCGTCCAGACAGGGCGCGCAGAGATGGCGGTGCGCGTGCGGCCCGAGGACTTCCGCATCCGCCGCTTCGTGCAGCGGCGGGAGTCCACCACCATCTTCGTCGTGGACGCCTCCGGCTCGGCCGCCCTGCAGCGGCTGTCGGAGGCCAAGGGCGCGGTGGAGCTGCTGCTGGCCAAGGCCTACGTCTCGCGCGATCAAGTCGCCTTGATCGCCTTCCGCGCCGGCGGGGCCGAGGTGCTGCTGGCCCCGACCCGCTCGCTCGCCCGGGCCAAGCGCAGCCTTGCCGACCTGCCGGGCGGGGGCGGCACGCCACTCGCCCACGGTCTCGACGCCGCCCTGACCCTGGCCTTGGCCGAGCGGGCGAAGGACCGCACGCCTCTCCTGGTCGTGCTCACCGACGGCCGGGCCAACATCGGGCGCGACGGGACGCCCGGCCGCGCCACGGCGGAACGGGACGCCCTGGCCGTAGCCCGACGGATCGCGGAGGCGCGTATCGGCGCCGCCTTCCTTGACACCTCGGCCCGGCCCCAGCCGGCGGGCGACCGCTTCGCCCGCGCCATGGGCGCCGTCTACGCTCCCTTGCCGTACGCCGACGCCGGGCGGGTCTCGATCACGGTGGACGGCCTTCGGAGCGGGCGCAGCTGATGTTCTCCGCCGGCAAGCCTGACTGGAAACGCCAGGGAGCCGACTGGCCCAACCGGGAAGCCAGCCGCTTCGTCCTCGCCTCAGGCCTATGGTGGCATGTGCAGGTGATGGGCTCAGGCCCCGTCGTCCTCCTGCTGCACGGGACCGGAGCGGCCACCCACTCCTGGCGCGACGTGGCGCCACTGCTGGCGCGCGACTTCACCGTCGTCGCTCCCGACCTTCCCGGCCATGGCTTCACCGGCACGCCTAACGGCGAAGGGCTGTCGCTGAACGGCATGGCGCGGGAGGTGGCGGACCTGCTCATAGCGCTCAAGATCAGGCCCGACTTCATGGTGGGCCACTCCGCGGGGGCGGCGATCGCCCTACGCATGGCGATCGACGTCGGGACCGCGCCCTGCGGGATCGTGAGCCTCAACGGCGCGCTGCAGCCCTTCCCCGGCTCGGGAAGCGCGCTGTTCCCGGCTATGGCCAAGCTGCTGTTCCTGAACCCGCTGGCCAAACAGGCCTTTGCACTCCGGGCGTCCCAGCCTGGAGCCGTGTCGCGGCTGATCGAGGGCACGGGCTCCAAGATCGACGCTCGCGGGCTGGCCGCCTACGCCGCCCTGGTCTCCACCGCCGGACACGTCGGGGGCGCGCTTGGCATGATGGCGCGATGGGACCTGCACCCGCTGCAGTCGGACCTTGGCCGACTGGCGGCGCCGCTCACCCTCGTCGCGGCCGATCGCGACATCGCCATACCCCCGCGCATCGCCGAGGCCGTGCACGCGCTCATCCCATCCAGCACGCTGGTGCGGCTGCCGGGGTTAGGCCACCTCGCCCATGAGGAGGCGCCCGAAGCGGCGGCGGAGATCATCCGGCAGGCGTTCGGGACGCAGGAGCGGAGGGCGCAAGCATGAACAGGACGCTGCTGATCATCTATGAGCCCGCCCTGTTCCTGCTGGCCGCACTGGGCTGGGCCGGCTGGGAGCTGTGGTCCATGCGCACCCGAAAGGACAAGACGCGCAAACCTGACGGCCCCGCGCCGCACGATCCCCTCTCCGGCCCGGACGCATGAAGACGGTCGCGCGGCGTTCGCGCCCTGACCTGAGCAGGCGCTAACCCATGGCGCCCAGCATGACCCCGCTCGTGGCGCAAAGCGTGCTGGAACTCGCCGTCGTCGCCTTCGCCGGATGGGAGATCTGGAAGCTGCGAACGCCCAAGCCCAAGACCCCGCCGCCCCCGTCAGCCGGTCCGCCGGGGCATCCGGTAGGGGAGCATAGTCTTGACGATGGGGGACCTTAGCCGCGACGCCGACAGACTCTCGTGCACGATCTTGGCCGGCTCTCCGTCATAGGTCCCGTCCAGGGCGGAGCGGCTGTAGAAGGGCGAGTCCTCCAGCGTCTTGACCAGCCGGGGCGGGTTGGCGGGGTCGCCCCGCACCCGTCGCGGCATGCGCCAGACCGTCGGGCGCAGGGTCTGGAACGGCGGCGACGCAATCTCCTGCGCCTCCCCGTCCTCGCCGACGCGGAGCGCGAGGTGCACGCCTTGCGCATCGTCGGGACCGACGTCGTAGAAGATCAAGGTGTCGCGCTGGCGGTGCGCCCGTGACCACGTCCAGTCGGAAAACGACGTCTCCAGGGGGCTGTCGCCGCCGTTGGTGTCGAAATAGCCGTTGCCCGTCCAGGCCACGGCGGGCTGCTCGAGCGCGACCTCGACACGTGCGCGCGGCGCGATGGGACGCCAGACGTGACGGCCCACGCCGCCGATTTCAAACTGGCGCGCCACCAGGGCCTGCGGATGCAGCCGGATCACGCCGCGCAGGGGCGAGGGGACGGGCGTCGTGGTCTCGTCCAATCGCACGACCAGGGTGTCGCCCTCCCAGCTCAGGTGGCTCCGGCCGATGGCGAGATGGTGCGCCTCCTGCTGCAGCGAGCCTTTCCCGCGCTCGGTCATCGCCCACCCGGGTCGCCACACCGGGCCGCGCGGGCCGTATAGCGCCACGTTCATGGTGCAGTGGTCCAACGGGTCGGCCCAGCCGGCCTTGGCGTAGTAGGGCGAGAAGACGCTGCCGAGGAAGGCGATGATTGTCAGGCCGAAACGGCCGTCGTCGCTCAGCGCGTCGACATACCACCAGCGATAGCCGCCCTTGGGAACCGCGACGTCGAACCGCGGTCCCGCATCAATCTCTGCGCCGCCAGCCGGCCGGAGAGGGCCGCCATCGGCACGCCCGCGCCCGGATGCACGCTCCCCCCCGCCAGATAGAGCCCCGGCGTCCGCGAGCGTGCGCCCGGCCGCCGGAAGGCCGCCGCCCAGCCATGCATCGCCTGTCCATACAGGGCGCCCCCCGTACCCGGGAACATCGCCTCGAAATCCCTCGGCGTCGTGGCGACGCTCG
>CAXTEX010000040.1:0-18056 GCA_964243445.1 uncultured Caulobacteraceae bacterium
TCCTCGGGCCGCAGCCCTCAATGTGGGTGGATCACTTCGCGGGGGTCAGACCAGCGCCTCCAGCCGCAGGATATCCGGCGATCGCTCCCGCTGTGCGGCCTCCTCGCCTGCGGTGTCGCGCTGGCCTGCGCCGGCCTGGACTGGACCTTCCGTCCCGTGCTGACGCACGTCTATATAGAGATCATGACGCGTACTTCCTGGTGGGTGCGCGTGGTCGTCTACATCGCGCACGCGCTGAACGAGGAAATTCTCTATCGCCTTTTCCTCGGTTCTGCGCTGACCTGGCTCTTTAGATCTCTTGCGCCTGCAGGCGTGCGCGAGAAGGAAAGCCTGCTCTGGTGTGCGTTCGCCTTGTCCCAGGTTGTCAATGTGGGTGTGAACGTCTGGCTGGTGTCGCCGCCCTCCCCGCCCCTTCTTCTTTACCAGCTGCTACGATTTTTTGCTCCAGGGATGGTCTGGGCTTGGCTCTATGTTCGGCGGGGCTTTACCGTTGCTGTAAGCGGCCACCTCTTTACCCAGGTGATCTTCCAACCCCTCACCGGCGTGCTGCTCGGCCTCTGAACCCCTGGCGCTGCGGCGAGCGGAGCGATAAGCGAGGCGGATGAGCTCCAAGGTTTCGCTCGCCATCGCCGGCGCGCTCGGGCGGATGGGGCGCACGGTCGCCGAGGCGGCGAAGGCCCGGGCGGACCTGCACGTGGTCGCGCGGTTCGACCGGCCGCAGGCCCAGGCTGAAGGGCTGGTCGGGCGCAACGAGGCGCTTCAGGTCGCCGCAGTGGTGGTGGACTTCAGCTCGGCCCAGGCGTCGGTCGAGCTGGCCGAAGTCTGTGCGGACCGAGGCGGCCCCGCGCTGGTGATCGGCTCCACCGGCTTCACGGCGGCGCAGGAGGCGGCGCTGGCGGCGGCGGCTTCACGGGTCGCCATCGTGCGCGCCGGCAACTTCTCGCTCGGCGTCAACCTGCTCGTAAGTCTGGTGCGCCAGGCCGCCCGCGCGCTCCTCGCCCAGGACTACGACGTGGAGGTCCTTGAGGCCCACCACCGGCGCAAGGTCGACGCGCCGTCCGGCACCGCCCTGATGCTGGGCGAAGCGGCGGCGCAAGGGCGCGGGGTGGAGCTTGCCGCAGTGTCCGAGCGCGTACGCGACGGCATGACCGGCGCCCGGCGGGAGGGGGCCATCGGCTTCGCCAGCCTGCGGGGCGGTGGGATCGTGGGCGAGCACAGCGTGATGTTCGCCGCCGAAGACGAGATCATCACCCTGTCCCACTCCGCGCGCGACCGCAGCCTGTTCGCCCGCGGCGCGCTGCAGGCGGCGGTCTGGGTCGCCGACAAACCGCCGGGGCTCTACGACATGCAGGACGTGCTCGGGCTAGGCGACTAGAGCGGCCTGCGCCCGCCTCATCCTTCCTTGAAGGGCGAGAACTCCGCTTCCAGATAGGCCATCTCGCCTTCCACCTCCGTGCGCTCCTGCTCCAGATAGCGCGCCACCGGCGCGCGCAGCGCCGGGTCGGCGATCCAATGGGCGGAGTAGACAGCCGTGGGCAGATAGCCGCGCGCGATCTTGTGCTGGCCCTGCGCCCCGGCCTCCACGCGTTTGAAGCCGCGCAGGATGGCCTGCTCGATGGCCTGGTAGTAGCAGAGCTCGAAATGCAGGAAGGGCACCTGCTCGATGGCGCCCCAGTTGCGGCCGAACAGCGTGTCGCGCCCCATCATGTTCAGGGCTCCCGCAATCCAGCGGCAGCCCGGGCGGCGCGCCATGACCAGCAGCACACGGTCCGCCATGCGCTCGCCCAGCAGGGAGAAGAAGCGGCGGGTCAGATAAGGGCGTCCCCATTTGCGCGCGCCGGTGTCCATGTAGAACGCGAAAAAGGCGTCCCAGTGCTCCTCGCGCAGGTCCGAGCCCGTCAACGCCACAAACTCCAGGCCTTCGGCGGCGTCGCGCCGCTCGCGTCGAATGGTCTTGCGCCGGCCCGACGACAGGGCGGCCAGGAAGTCGTCGAAGCGGGCGTAACCCTCGTTCAGCCAGTGATACTGCTGGTCCTGGCGCAGCAGCAGGCCGTCCTCGCCCATCCGCTTCCACTCTGATTCCAGCGGAAAGGTGACGTGCAGCGAGGAGGCGCCCGCCTGCTCGCACACCGCCCGCGCCCCGGCGAGCAGGATGTCCTGCACGCCCTCGCAAGACGCGCCCTCGCGCACGATCAGGCGCGGGCCGGTGGCCGGAGTGAAGGGCACCGCGCACTGCAGCTTGGGATAGTAGTGGCCGCCGGCGCGCATATAGGCCTGGGCCCAGGCGTGATCGAAGACGTATTCGCCCTGGCTGTGCGACTTGACGTACAGCGGCATGACGCCGACCGTCTGTCCCGCCTCGTCCTGGACGCTGAGGTGGCGGGGCAGCCATCCGGTGCGCGCGCCGACCGATCCGCTCTCTTCCAGGATGTGCAGGAAGTCAAAGCAGGTGAACGGATTGTCGGCGTAGGCGGGCGCGGCGTTGCAGCCGTCCCAGGCCGCCCTGCCGATGTCGGCGATGGCGGGGTGGACGCGGACCTCGGCGCGGATGGCGCTATCCGGCGCGCCGCTCACCGGGACGCGGCTCGCGGGAAAGCGGCTTCGGCGCCGCTCACGCCAGCTCCACCACCGCATCGACCTCCACCGCAAAGTTGCGCGGCAGGCGGTAGACCCCCACCGCCGAGCGCGCATGGCGGCCGGCCTCGCCGAACACCTCCACCATCAGGTCCGAACAGCCGTTGATGACCGCCGGAATGTCGAAGAACTCCGGACCGGCCTGCACGAAGCCGCCCAGCTTGACGATGCGCATCACCTGGTCGAGGTCGCCGCACGCCGCCTGCATCTGGGCGATCAGGTTCACGCCGCACAGGCGCGCGGCCCGCTGGGCGGCGGCGAGGTCGATCTCATGGCCCACCACGCCGGTGACGCCGCCGTCGGCGCCGAGCGAGACCTGGCCGGAGATGTGCAGCAGCTTGCCCGTCCTCACGAAGGGGACGTAGTTGGCGATGGGCGCGACCGGGGCCGGCAGCGTCACGCCGAGTTCAGCCAGCCTCGCCTCGATCTTCGACATGGATGCTCCAGGACTTCACAGGGGTCATAGCGGTCCCGCCGCAGACGCTCAATCGCCTGCGCCGGCTTATCTCCGCGTCGCCGATCGGAGGGGATTGCAGACGGCGTAGCGGGCTTACCGCCGAACGCCATGCGCGGGGAGCGGATGAGATTACGCAAGCCCCACGTCGGCCAGCGCCTTGGCTTGGCGCTCGGCCAGGGCCTGCTCCTCGAAGCCTTCCACCGAGGCCTCGAACAGCTGGCGCCAGTTCATCTCCGCCTCCAGGTGCAGGAAGGCGGAGCCGAGGCCGATGGCGGCGCGATCCATGAACACGAACTCGCGCGGGATCTTCACCGGCCCCTTGTCCTTGAGGGCCTGGCGCACGGCGAAGGCCTCGCGGCGGCCATACTCGCCCGGCGCCACGCCGTCGGCCACGGTGCGCACCCGGTCGTCCAGGATCGGGCCGTAGATGAAGCGAGCCCAGAGGTTCAGCACATCCACCAAGTCGCCCTGGATGCCGGCGAAGCCCCAGCTCTCGTAGGCCGCCCGCTGCTCGACGCGGTCGCCGCTGGACAGGGCGTGGAACAGCCGCACCACGCCGGCGACGAACCGCGGCGGGAAGATGCGCACGCAGCCGAAGTCCAGCAGGTTCAGCCGCTCGGCCTCCTCGGTCAGGGTGTAGTTGCCGAGATGCGGGTCGCCATGGATGACCCCGAGCTGGATCATCGGCCGCCACCAAGCCTGGAACAGCAGCGATGCGATGCGGTTGCGCACCTCCAGCGGCGCGGTCTTGAAGCTCATCAGACCCCGCCCGTCGAGCCAGTTCATGCTGAGCAGCCGGCGGGTGGAGAGCGCTTCCTCCGGTTCGGGAACCGCGATGTCGCTGCGCCCGGCGAAGAAGCGGGCGTAGAGGCGCATGGCCTTGGCCTCGCGGGTGTAGTCCAGCTCCTCGCGCAGGCGGTCGCCGACCTCCACCAGGATGTCGGACGGATCCAGCGTGCGGTCCATGCGGCGGTAGAGGCTGAACAGGGCGCCGAGCTGGCCAAGGTCGCTCTCCACCGCGCTCTGCATCTCCGGATATTGCAGCTTCACCGCCAACGAGGTCCCCTGCAGAGACATGGCGCGGTGCACCTGGCCCAGGGATGCGGCGGCGGCGGCGTCCAGGTCGAAGCGAGCGAAGCGCCGCTCCCAGTCGGGACCCAGTTCTGCGGCCATGCGGCGGCGCACGAACGGCCGTCCCATGGCCGGCGCGTTGGTCTGCAGCTCGGCGAACTCCGCCGCCAGCTCGGGCGGCAGCAGGTCGGGGACGGTGGCGAACATCTGCGCCGCCTTCATCAGCGGGCCTTTCAGCCCGCCGAGCGCCGCCTTCAGGGCGCGGGCGTTTCGCACGTCCGCCGTGTCGCCCCCGAACAGGCGGTTGCCGCCGTAGGCCGCCCCGGCCCCGGCCAGCCCAGCGCCCACCTGGGCGAAGCGGCGCACGCGGCCGCTGAGGCGGTTGCGCTCGGGATCGGGGGGCTCAGGGCTCATGGGCTCCACTTAGTGCGTCCTGGCCGCCGCTTCGACGGTCAGGCGCGAAGAAAGCCGGATGGCGAGACGGGCGGTCCATGGCATCTTCGGCCAGCCATGAAGACGAAGCGCGCGCTGCGGCTGGTCCGCAAGCTCAAGGCGGCGGAGGCGGAGGTCTCCGCCTGGGAGGGCGAGTTCCTCTCCAGCGTTGAGACCCGTCTGGACACCTACGGCCGCGCCTTCGCCGACCCTGAGAAGGGCGGCCGCGACAGCGCCGTCTCCGTACTGCAGCAGCGCAAGCTGAAGGAGATCGTCGCCAAGGTGGCGGGCGAGACGAACCCGGAACGCAAGACCACGCCGCGCGCCGGCCTTGTCCGCCGCAAACCGTTGACGAGCCGACGCCCCGGCCTGCGGAAGGACGCGAGCGACGCCGGGGATTGAGTGGGCGAACGTCTGAGCGGCCGGCGAGGCGCGTAGAGCGTGCATTTACTCCGTACACAGCGTAATAGGCGGTCATGCGCGACCCTACCGTCAACGAAATCGAGATCGCCGAACTCCGGCCCACCCAGATGACCGTCGGCCTGCGGGAGGTGGCGGCCAAGCGCCGGGAGTGGCGCGACGCCAAGGGCGACAAGCGGCTGAAGATCCTCGGCATGCACGCCGTACCCACGGTGATCGGACCCAAGGGCCGCTTCTACGTCGTGGACCACCACCACCTCGCCCGCGCCCTGCTGGAGGAGGGCGAGAAGACGCTGCAGGTCTATGTCCAGGCCGACCTCGGCCATGTGGAAAAGGCGGCCTTCTGGACCGTGCTGGACAACAGCGGCTGGTGCCACGCCTATGACCATAAGGGACGGCGCTGCGAGCTTTCGGCCATCCCCAAATCGCTGGCCGACATGGCCGACGATCCGTATCGGAGCCTGGCGGGCCAGCTCCGCCGCTCCGGCGGCTTCGCCAAGACCGACAAGCCCTTCTCCGAGTTCATCTGGGCGGACTTCCTCCGCCGCCGGATCGATGCGGACCAGGTGGAGACCGACTTCGCCGACGCGCTGGTCAAGGCGCTGGAGCTCGCCCGCAGCGGCGACGCCCGCTACCTGCCCGGATGGTGCGGCGTCGAACCGGGCTAACACGCCTGCAGTCAGCCTCATCTTGAGGCGACCGCAGGGGTTCGCGGCTAACCGTCGTAGCGCCGCATGACCAGGCAGCCGTTGGTGCCGCCGAAGCCGAAGCTGTTGGACATCACCGTATCCAGGCGCACCCCATCACGCCGCTCGCGCACGATGGGCAGGTCGGCGAAAGCCGCGTCCAGCCGCTCTATATGGGCGCTCTCGGCCACGAAGCCATCGCGCATCATCAGCAGGCAGTAGATCGCCTCCTGCGCCCCGGCGGCGCCCAGGCTGTGGCCGGTCAGCGACTTGGTCGAAGAGATCAGCGGAACATGGTCGCCGAACACTTGGCGCACCGCCTCCATCTCCTTGGCGTCGCCGATCTGGGTGCTGGTGCCGTGCGGGTTGAGGTAGTCGACCGGGCCGTGCACGCCTTCCAGCGCCAGCCTCATGCAGCGCACCGCGCCTTCGCCGGACGGGGCGACCATGTCGTGGGCGTCGGCGTTGGCGGCGTAACCCACGACCTCGCCGTGGATGGTCGCGCCCCGAGCCACGGCCCGGTCCAGCGCTTCCAGCACGACCACGCCCGCGCCGCCGGCGATGACGAAGCCGTCGCGCTCGGCGTCATAGGCCCGCGACGCGGTCTGGGGCGTGGCGTTGAAGTCGCTGGTCATCGCGCCCATGGCGTCGAACAGCACCGACAGCGTCCAGTCCAGCTCCTCGCAGCCGCCGGCGAAGACGATGTCCTGCTTGCCCATGGCGATCTGCTCATAGCCGGCGCCGATGCAATGGGTGGAGGTCGCACACGCCGAAGCGATGGAATAGTTTACGCCTCGCGTCTTGAACCAGGTCGACAGCACCGCCGACGGCCCCGAGCACATGGCCTTGGGCACCGCGAACGGCCCCACGCGCTTGGGACCCTTGGTGCGGGTGGTTTCGGCCGCGGCGACGATGGTGCGGGTCGACGGACCGCCGGCGCCCACGATCAGGCCGGTCTTCTCGTGCTGGATTTCGGCCGTCGAGAGACCGGCGTCGGCGATGGCCTGCTCCATGGCAATGTGCGCGTAGCCGAGGCCGGGGCTGAGGAAACGGGCCGCGCGGCGGTCGATCAGCGCCTCCCAGTCCCCGCCCTTGATCCGGGGCGGGGCGTGCACCTGGCAGCGGAAGCCGAGCGCGGCGTACTCCGGCGCCGCGACCACGCCCGAGCGCGCCTCGCGCAAGGAGTCCACGACCTCCGCGGCGTCCGCGCCGATGGAGGAGACGACGCCCAATCCAGTGACCGCAACGCGGCGCATAGGTCCTTCCCGAGTTCTCTGCGATGTTACCCGAGACCCTTGGCGTCGAACAAACCGACGCGCAGGTCCTCGGCCGTATAGATCGGCTTGTCGTCCGCCAGCATCACCGCGTCGCCGATGCCCATGATCAGCTTGCGGTCGATCATCCGCTTCATGTCGATGCAATAGGTGACCTTGCGCACGTCGGGCGTCACCTGGCCCCTGAACTTGACCTCGCCCGAGCCGAGCGCCCGGCCCCGGCCCGGCTTGCCCGACCAGCCCAGGAAGAAGCCGACCAGCTGCCACATGGCGTCCACGCCCAGGCTGCCCGGCATGACGGGGTCCTCGTGGAAGTGACAGCCGAAGAACCAGAGGTCAGGGTGGACGTCGAGTTCGGCCCGGATCCATCCCTTGCCATACTTGCCGCCGTCCGCGGTGATCTCCACGATCCGATCCATCATCAGCATGGGCGGCGAGGGCAGCTGGGCGTTGCCGGGGCCGAACATCTCGCCGCGGGCGCACGACAACAGGTCCTCGTGGTCGAAGCTGGACATGGCATAGGCGGGCGCAGCGAGGTCTACGGCGGTCATGGCGTCTAGGGCATCCTGCAATCGTTGCGCCCGCACGAGGCCGCCGCATGGCCAGAGGGGTACACGAGGGCGCGCGCCCCCTCAACCGGGCTGACGGCTCAGGCCTGGACCGCCCGCTTGCGGATCGCGGTCCCGGGCGTCTAGCTATCCAAAACGAGGAGAGGAGACGTCACGATGGACGACGCGCAAGCCCACGCCGCAACACGGGAGCGGGCGGCGGCCGATCCGGACGGCTTCTTCGCCGAGGCCGCGCTGCGGCTGGATTGGATCAGGCCGTTCACGACGGTCAGCGACTGGTCCTTCGACGCCGCGGACCTGCACATCCGCTGGTTCGACGACGGGGTGCTGAACGCTTCGGCCAACTGCATCGACCGCCATCTCGCGACCCGCGGCGACCAGGCGGCGCTGATCTGGGAAGGCGACGAACCGGGCGACAGCCGCACCGTCAGCTATCGCGAGCTGCACACGGAGGTCTGCCGCTTCGCCAATGTGCTGAAGGCCCGCGGCGTGAAGAAGGGCGACCGGGTCACGATCTACATGCCCATGATCCCGCAGGCCGCCTACGCCATGCTGGCCTGCGCGCGGATCGGGGCTGTGCACTCGGTGGTGTTCGGCGGCTTCTCGGCCGAGAGCCTGGCCAACCGGATCACCGATTGCGGCTCCACCGTCGTGATCACGGCCGACGAGGGCGTGCGCGGGGGCAAGCGCTTCGCCCTGAAGGCCACCGTCGATCAGGCGCTGGAGCAGGCCGGCGGCGTGAAGACCGTGCTGGTGGTGCGCCGCACCGGCAAGGCGGTAGCCATGACAGAGGGCCGCGACTTCGCCTATGAGGACGAGGCCGCCCAGGTCTCCGACGACTGCGATCCCGAACCGATGGGGGCGGAGGACCCGCTGTTCATCCTCTACACCTCCGGCTCGACGGGCAAGCCCAAGGGCGTGCTGCACACCACGGGCGGCTATCTGTTCTGGGCCGCCTACACCCACCAGACAGTGTTCGGCTACCGCGCCGACCCGCCGGGTCAGGCCGAGGTGTTCTGGTGCACCGCCGACGTGGGCTGGGTGACCGGCCACAGCTACATCGTCTACGGCCCGCTCGCCAACGGGGCGACCAGCCTGATGTTCGAGGGCGTGCCGACCTATCCCGACGCCTCGCGCTGCTGGCAGGTGGTAGACAAACACAAGGTGGCCGTCTTCTACACCGCGCCCACCGCCATCCGCGCCCTGATGCGCGAGGGCGATGGGCCGGTGCGCGCGACCTCGCGCCAGTCGCTGCGGGTTTTGGGCTCGGTTGGCGAGCCGATCAATCCCGAGGCCTGGCGCTGGTACCACGACGTGGTCGGCGAGGGCCGCTGCCCCATCGTCGACACCTGGTGGCAGACAGAGACCGGCGGCGTCCTGATCTCGCCGACGCCCGACGCCGTGTCGCAGAAACCGGGCGCCGCCACCCTGCCCCTGCCCGGCGTCATGGTCGAGCTGGTGGACGCCGGGGGCAAGGTGCTGGAGGGCGAAGCCGCGGGCGATCTGGTCATCGCCAGAAGCTGGCCAGGGCAGATGCGCACGGTCTACGGCGATCACGACCGCTTCATCGAGACCTACTTCAAGACCTACCCCGGCAAGTATGCGGCGGGCGACGGAGCGCGGAGGGACGCGGGCGGCGACTACTGGATCACCGGGCGGGTGGACGACGTCATCAACGTCTCCGGCCATCGCATCGGCACCGCCGAGGTCGAGTCGGCGCTGGTCGGCAACGCCGCAGTGGCGGAAGCCGCCGTGGTCGGCTTCCCCCATGAGATCAAGGGCCAGGGCCTCTACGCCTACGTCACCCTGAAGCACGGCCGGGAGCCCTCAGACGCGCTGAAGGCCGAACTGGCCGACGGCGTGCGCCGCGACATCGGCCGCTTCGCCGCGCCGGACGTGATCCAGTGGGCGCCGGGCCTGCCCAAGACCCGCTCGGGCAAGATCATGCGCCGCATCCTGCGCAAGATCGCCGAGGGCGCGACCGAGGACCTCGGCGACACCTCCACCCTGGCCGACCCGGCGGTGGTGGATGACTTGGTCAAGGGCCGGACGTGATGAGACGCCGCTCCCCCAGCCCTGAGAGCGGGGAAGTTGGGTATCAGCCGACGCCTGGGCGGCGCCGGCCGGCTCGTTGGCGACCCGAGGGAACGGGCCGACCTGTCAAAGATCGACATCGGACCTACCGGCTCTCCCATTAGGGGTCGAGCTGACGCGTTGCCACTCTGTTCCCGCGGACGGCGTGAACTTTCGGCGGTTCGGGCGGTTGAGCGGGTTACAACGGACGCATAGGCGCGTCCGCCGAGGACCCGATATGGACGCCCATCCTTCCAGCTTCCCCGACGTCGACGCTCGCCTGCGCATGCAGGATCCCCGCCACCAGTATCCTCAGCCGCCCTTCCCCGAGCAGCCGCAGGCGGCGCCGGGCTTGGCCAAGGCCATGGACCCCAAGCCCGACCACGGCGAGACGAGCTACAAGGGTTACGGCCGGCTTGAAGGCCGTCGGGCGCTGGTGACCGGTGCGGACTCCGGGATCGGGCGCGCCGCCGCCATCGCCTTCGCCCGCGAAGGCGCCGACGTGGCCATCGTCTACGAGCCCAGCGAAGAGGCCGACGCGCAGGAGGTCATCAAGCTGATCGAGGCGGACGGCCGCAAGGCGCTGGCCTTGCCCGGCGACATCAAGGACGAGGCCTTCTGCAGCAAGATCGTGGAGGACACGGTCAAGGCCTTCGGCGGCCTGGACATCCTGGTCAACAACGCCGGCAAGCAGACCACCCAGCCGGACATCGCCGACATCACCAGCGAACAGTTCGACGCGACCTTCAAGACCAACGTCTACGCCATGTTCTGGATCACCAAGGCGGCCGCGCCGCACCTGCCGCCGGGCGCCTCCATCATCAACACCGCCTCGGTCCAGGCCTACAAGCCGTCCGAGGCGCTGCTCGACTACGCCAGCACAAAGGCGACCATCGTGGCCTTCTCCAAGGCCTTGTCCGGCCAGATGATCGAGAAGGGCGTGCGTGTGAACGTGGTGGCGCCCGGCCCGTTCTGGACCGCCCTGCAGCCCAGCGGCGGTCAGACCCAGGAGAAGGTCTCCAAGTTCGGCGCTCAATCCGCCTTCGGCCGTCCCGGCCAGCCGGTCGAACTCGCCCCCGTCTACGTGCTGCTGGCGTCGCAGGAGTCCAGCTACACGACCGGCGAAATCTATAGCGCCACCGGCGGCTCCGAAGCGGTCGGCTGAGGCTAATGGCCTCCTCCCGCCGCATTCCGTATAGAGGGAAGCGGCGGGAGGTCGTCACATGATCAGGGTCGGCATCGGCGGTTGGACCTTCGAGCCCTGGCGCGGCAGCTTCTTTCCGGACAAGCTGCCCCACGCACGCGAGCTGGAATACGCTTCGCGGCAGGTGAGCGCGATCGAGGTCAACGGCACCTACTATCGCACCCAGTCGCCAGCCAGCTTCGCCAAATGGGCGGAGCAGACGCCGGATAACTTCGTCTTCGCGATCAAGGCGCTCCGCTACTGCACCAATCGCAAGGTGTTGGCCGATGCGGGCGACTCGGTCGGCAAGTTCCTGGCCAGCGGGCTCAGCGAACTCGGCGACAAGCTGGGGCCGATCCTGTGGCAGTTCATGCCTACCAAGCGATTCCAACGTGACGATTTCGCCGCCTTTCTCGACCTGCTGCCGCACGAGATCGGCGGACGGGCGCTGCGACATGCGGTGGAAGTCCGCCACGACAGCTTTTGCGACGAAGCCTTCGTCGAACTCGCACGCAAGCGGGGCGCGGCTATCGTCTTCGCCGACGGCGACAAGCACCCCAGCCTCGCCGATCCGACGGCGGACTTCATCTACGCCCGACTGCAGGACGCCGCCGCTGAGGTGGAGACGGGCTACACGCCCCGAGCCTTGGACCGCTGGGCGACGACGGCCAAGACCTGGGCCCGCGGCGGAGCTCCTTCGGACCTGAACTACGTCGCGCCACCCGCGGCGAAGGGGGCTGAGCGCGACGTCTTCATGTTCATGATCAACGGGGCCAAGGTGCGTGCGCCCGCCGCCGCCAAAGCCTTGCTGGAGCGGCTCTGAAGCCTTGACGGAGCGGCGCGAACAGCCACCGGTCGCATCGCTAGACGGCGTGGAGGTCGAATATGGCGGTCGCGCGGCGCTTGGACCGTTGAGCCTGGAGATCGGCGCAGGCGACGTCGTGTCCCTGGTTGGACCGTCGGGGTGCGGCAAGTCCACGGCCCTGCGACTGTTCGCAGGACTGGAAACGCCGACCCGCGGACGGGTGCGCCGCACGCCGGCGCGCGGCGAGACGGCGGTGGTGTTCCAGGCGCCCACCCTGGCGCCATGGGCCGACGCCCGCGCCAACGTGGCCCTGCCGCTCCAACTCGCCGGCGTCGGCCGCTCCGAAGCGCTGGCGAGGGCCGAGGCGGCGTTGGCGCGCGTGGGCTTGGCCGATGCGGCGCGATTGCGGCCGGCGCAGCTCTCCGGCGGCATGGCCATGCGGGTGTCGCTGGCGCGCGCCCTGGTCACCGCGCCCCGGTTGCTCCTGCTGGATGAGCCCTTCGCCGCCCTGGACGAGATCACCCGCCGCCGCCTCGCCGACGATGTGCTCGCCCTGGCGGCCGAGGGCGCGATCGCCACGGTGTTCGTCACCCACAGCGTGGAGGAAGCCGTCTACATGGCCTCGCGCATCGTGGTGCTGAGCCGCAGCCCCGGACAGATCACGTCGGACACAAGGATGGCGAGCCTCCAGCCGCGCCCGGTCGGCTTCCGCGCCTCGCCGATGTTCCGGGAGACGAGCGAGGCCATATCGCGGCGCCTGGAGGCGGGAGCGGCCTGACCGCACCTGCCCTAGACGCGCTCGCGCGCGCGAGCCTTTTCCACGGTATCAAAGCTGTCCGCCGTCTTCCCGCGGGCGACGAAACAGCCTATATGCCCGCTCGGATCGGGAGACGGCTTCGGGCTGGACGTGGTCCGCCCCGTAAACATCTCGGACCTTTTATGAAGCAACTGGCTAATCCTGGTTTTAACGATCGCCTCACCGCCGCCGCGGAATCCAAGAAGGCGATGCTCGCCCGCTTCAAGCCCAAGCCCACCGTCGTCGCCGAGACGCTGGTGGATCGCGCCTCGCTGCGCGAGCAGGAACGCGAGACCGTCCGCCAAGCGCGGGTGGAGGAGAAGGAGCGTCTCCGCGTCGAGCGGATCGCCGCCGAAGAGGCCGCCCGAGTGGCCTTGCTGCACGATGAACAGGCGATCCTGGAAGCCAAGCGGACCGAGCGCAAGGAACGCAAGCAGCTGCAGAAGATGGACGCCCAGTCCCGCCGGGCCCAACGCCTGTCGATGTACTCGCGCGGCTGAGTCTCCCGGCCTGCTCGTCGCCGCGAACGCGAGGACCCAAGTTGACGTCTGCCGTTATAGCATCGAAGGCAGCACCCGGTCGGGCGGCCGGTGGCCGTCCTGGAAGGCCTTGATGTTGATCACCACCTTGTCGCCCATCTCCGCACGGCCCTCGATGGTGGCTGAGCCGAGGTGGGGGAGCAGGACGACGTTGGGCAGCTTCAGCAGTCGCGGGTCGACCGCCGGTTCGTGCTCATAGACGTCCAGCCCCGCACCCGCCAGCAGGCCTTCGCACAGCTGGTTGGCCAACGCCGCCTCATCGACCACGCTGCCGCGCGCGGTGTTCACCAGGATGGCGTGGGCGGGCATCAGCTTCAGCCGGCGGGCGGATAGAAGATGGTAAGTCCCCGGCGTGTGCGGACAGTTCAGCGACACCATGTCCATCCGCGCCAGCATCTGGTCCAGGCTCTCCCAGCGGGTGGCCTCCAGCGCGTCGGCGATGTGGCCCGGGATGGGGCGTCGGTTGTGATAATGGATCGACAGGCCGAACGCCTTGGCCCGCTTGGCGAGCGCCTGGCCGATGCGGCCCATGCCGACGATGCCGAGCGCCTTGCCGCGGATGCGACGCCCCATCATCCACGTCGGCGTCCAGCCCTCGAACCGTCCGGCTTCCAGCGCGCGGGCGCCCTCGACCACCCGTCGCGAGACGGCCAGGATAAGCGCCATGGCCATGTCGGCGGTGTCTTCGGTCAGGACGCCCGGTGTGTTGGTGACGGTGATCCCGCGCGCATTGGCGGCGGCCACGTCGATGTGGTCGAAGCCCGCGCCGAAGTTGGCGATCAACTTCAGCTGGGCGCCCGCCTGGGCCAGAACGGCCGCATCGATCCGATCGGTGACGGTGGGGGTCAGGACCTCGGCCCGGGCGACGGCGGCGGCGAGGGCGTCGGGGCTCATCGCGCGGTCGTCGGCGTTGAGCTCCACGTCGAACAGCTCGCGCATGCGCCCCTCCACCGCATCGGGCAGTTTGCGCGTGACGACGACTTTGAGCTTGCGATCGGCCATGGGGGCGAAGGAAAAGAGCGCGTGGGATCGCTCGGGGCCAGGGTCTGTAGCAAAGCGTCCGGCGTCGGCCAATGGGCGGCGGCCCTGCTCGTCGTGGCCGCCCTGACTCCTTGCGCGTGTTCGCGGCACGGCGGAGCTGCGGCCGATGCGAACGCCGCGCAAACAGGCGGCCGCCAGACTCCGTCCGGCCTGCCGGTGCCCCGCTACGTCTCGTTGAAGTTCGACAAGGTCAACGCCCGCGGCGGCCCCGGCGACGACTACGACCTGAAATGGGTTTACCGCGTCAAAGGCCTTCCGCTGCAGGTGGTGGCCGAGACCGAGGAGTGGCGCCGTGTATGCGATGCGGACGGCTCCCTGTCCTGGGTCCACCGCCGCACCACCGACGCGCGCCGCACCGTCATGCGCATCCAGTCGCAGCCGCTGGCGCTCCACGCCCGACCGGAAGACGCCGCACCGGAGACCGCCACCCTGGTCGGCCGGGCGATCGCGGAGCTGAAGCAATGCCAGGGCGGCTGGTGCCGAATCGCGGTCGGCCGCGCCGCGGGTTGGGCGAAGGCGGGCGAGGTCTGGGGCGTCGATCCCGCCGCCCAGTGCCGCTGAACGAAGGCCGCTAGGCCGCCGCCTGCGCCGCGGGCGCCGGCTCCAGCACCTCTTCCAGGGCCGCCTGCAGCTTGGCCAGCTCGATCGGCTTGGCCACATGGCCATCCATGCCGGCAGCGAGATAGGCCTCGACCTGATGGGTCAAGGCGTTGGCGGAGAGGGCCAGTATGGGCGTGCGGACGCGCCCGAGTTCCGCCTCCTCTGCGCGGATGCGGCGCGTGGCGGTCACCCCGTCCTGGCGCGGCATCTGAATGTCCATCAGCACCAAGTCGAAGTCGCCGTCGCGCCAGGCGTCCACCGCCTCGATGCCGTCGTTGGCGAGCGTCAGGTCCACGCCGAAAATCTGCATGATGGTGGTCAGCACAAGCTGGTTGGTCGGATTGTCTTCGGCCGCGAGCACACGCAAAGGAGGACGAGGCTGCGCCTCGTCGCACGACGACTCGGCGACAGCGGCTGTCGACGGCGAGACGCCCTCCAGACCGGATGACGCCGTTACAAGCGCGGGCTCCGCCACTGCATCGGCCGCTGCACGCGGCAGCGGCAGGACGGCGGAGAAGGCGGAGCCCCGGTCCGGCTCGCTCTCCACGAGCACCGCGCCGCCCATCAACTCGGCGAGCTCGCGGCAGATGGCCAGCCCGAGCCCGGTGCCGCCGAAGCGGCGGGTGGTGGAAGCGTCCAGCTGGGTGAACTTCTGGAACAGCATGGCCAGCTTCTCGGGCGCGATGCCGATGCCCGTGTCCCGCACGGTCAGCTTCAGTCCTTCGGCGCCATCGACGGTTTCGGCGCTCACGCTCAGCCGCACTTCGCCCGTCTCGGTGAACTTCAGGGCGTTGGAGAGGAAGTTGTTGAGGATCTGGCGCAGGCGCGCCGCATCGCCCATGCGCAGATCCCGCACATCGGCGGCGACCTCGACCGCCAGGCTCACGCCCTTGCGCGAGGCCACGGCGGCGAAGCCCGCGGCGGCGGCGTTGACCACCGCCGCCACATCGAAACACGCCACCTCAAGCTCCAGCTTGCCCGCTTCGATCTTGGACACGTCCAGAATGTCGTTGAGCAACGACAGCAGGGTCTCCCCGGATTGATGGATTACGTCCACCTGCTCGCGCTGGGCCGCCTCGAGCGGGCTGCGCGCCAGAATCTGCGCCATGGCTAGAACGCCGTTCAACGGCGTGCGGATCTCGTGGCTCATGTTGGCGAGGAACTGGGACTTGGCGAGGTTGGCCGCCTCCGCCGCGTCTCGCGCCTCCACCAGGGCGACGAGCGTGCGGCGCAGGGCGAGGTCCTTCACCTGTAGTCGCGACATGAGCAGGTTGAACTGCTGGGTCAGCCGGCCGATCTCGTCCGGCGCGTCGGACTCCACGCGGACATGAAAGCCGCCATCCTGCCCCACCGCCTCCATCGCCTCGGCGAGCCGCGCGACGGGCGTGGTGATCCGGGCGGCCAGCCACCGCCCCAGGAACAGGGCGAGCGCGGTGGCGGCGAAGAAGAGGGCGCCGCCCATGGCCAGATACTGGCCGATGGCCGCCGTCGCCGGACGCGCGGTGACGCCCAGCCGGAACTGGCCGACAGGGCGGCCCGCACTGCGGATCGTCGCCGTGTAGTAGGTTGCGTGACCGACCGGCGAGCGCTTGACCCAGCCCAGCTCCACCCGACCGTCCGGCGCGCGCATATCGCCCGAGGTCACCCGGCCGAAGTCGCTGAACAGGCTAAGATCGCGCACGGCCTGGGTCCGGTCGCCCGCCGCGAGCGCCGACCCGACATCGCGCCCGAGCACCTGGGCGAGCCGCTCGCCATAGCGTCGCTCACCCACCTGCTCGTCTCGATGCTTCTCGAGCATGAACAGGGTGCAGCCTACGAACAGGACGGCCACCACCGTCATGAGGATGGCTGCGGATATGCGCGCCTGAAGCGACTGCGGCCGCCCGTCCCGCCCGCCCGCCACAGAGTTGGAAAGCCCGCTCGGCTCAGACGCCGCGGGATGGCAGGCTTCGAACGCGGGTTCGGCAAGGCTCATCGGCTGCGACTGTAGCCGGGTTGTCCTAACGCTTCGCTTAGAGCCGACCTCAGACGTGCGAACGCGGCCACACTCGCCTGATACACGAATAAAACGTGGTTAACCGACAGGTTTATCCTGGCGTCAAGCTTAACCTTGTGTTTACCTCTCTTCATCAGGCCTCAGGAGAGGCTGGAGGGGTTCTCATGGAACGTGCGCTGGTAGCTCAACGGGTCGCGAATAAGCTCTTCGCGGCTGAAAGCTCGATCGACAAGGCCATGGCCGATGCGTCGACTCTGATGATGGAGTTCCAGACCGTGCGCCAGGAGCTCAACACCTCGGCCGTGTTCGGCGACGAAGCGACCGCCAAGCTGGCGCAGTCTCTGGCCGCCATGGCCCAGGCCCGTAGCGCCATGGTCGCCTGCCACCACGAACTGGCGGAAGCCAAGCTCCGCCTCGGCATCCGCACCAAGCTGGCTGGTACGGGCGACAAGCCCCCGCAAAACCAGAGCGCCCAGCCGGAACACCTGCGCCAAGTGGGGTGAGCTGACTTCGCATCCTCTTAAGGCTTATGTGAATAGATGCGCCCTTGCAGACCTCTGCGAGGGCGTTGTCTTTCATGGGTCACAGTTGGATTTCTATCTTTGGATGGGTGATGCTGGCGCTGACATGCGCGTTCAGCTGGACGAAAGGCGCTCTGCCTGAACGCCTTGGTGCAGCATGGGTTCTCGGGATCGACCTAGCCTCAGATCTCGCTATGGCGCTCACCTATCCACACACGCCAGAGCTAGTTTTGTTTGCTTTTGATTTTTTGCTCGCTCTAGGCCTGCTTGTACTCGCTTTCAAGTTCAGCAGCGTGTGGCTTGGCATCGCTATGCTATTGCAGAGCTTCGTATTGTTTGCACATGCGCTCGTCCTCGGCGAGGATGGTCTTAGCGCCTATTATTGGATGATTATGAACGACATAATCAGCCAGCTTATACTTGGCTGTGTTGTTGGTGCTACGATAGCGTCGTGGCGTTCCGCGGCTCGACATCAGCCTTCAGGCAGGTCGATGGCCCTGCCAAGCTGAAGCCCCAAATTGACTGTTTGCCTACTTAGTACCGGTAGTGATCCGGTTTGAACGGGCCTTGCGCCGGGACGCTGATGTAGTCGGCCTGAGCTGCTGAGAGCTGGGTCAGCTTGGCGCCGAGTTTGGCCAAGTGGAGCATGGCCACCTTCTCGTCCAGGTGCTTGGGCAGGGTGTAGACCTGGTGCTGGTACCGGCCCGTGTCCTTGTTCGTCCAAAGCTCGATCTGGGCCAGCGTCTGGTTGGTGAAGGACGCGCTCATCACAAAGCTCGGGTGGCCTGTGGCGTTGCCGAGGTTCACCAGCCGGCCTTCCGAGAGCAGAATGATCTTCTTGCCGTCGGGGAACTCGATGTGGTGCACCTGGGGCTTGATCTCGTCCCACTTGAAGTTCTTGAGCCCCGCCACCTGGATCTCGCTGTCGAAGTGGCCGATGTTGCAGACGATGGCGTTGT
>CAXTEX010000041.1:0-18016 GCA_964243445.1 uncultured Caulobacteraceae bacterium
AGCAGCTGCTGGGCCAGGGCGACATGCTCTACATGGCCGGCGGCGGGCGGGTGACCCGCCTGCACGGGCCCTTCGTCTCCGACCAGGAGGTCGAGGACGTGGCCCGCTTCCTGCGCGACCAGGGTACGCCGAACTATCTCGACGAGGTCACCGAGGCGCCGGACGACGATGAGGGCGGGGGCGGCCCCGGCGGCGTGGACGGCGAGAGCCTGTCGTCCAACGACCTCTACGACCAAGCCGTGGCGGTGGTCACGCGGGACAAGAAGGCGTCCACCTCCTACGTCCAGCGCCGGCTGCAGATCGGCTACAACCGCGCCGCGTCCCTGATCGAGCGCATGGAGAAGGAAGGCGTGGTCAGTGCGGCCAACCACTCCGGCAAGCGCGAGATCCTGGCTCCGCCGCCCCCGCCCCTGTAATCCTCGCGAAAGGCGTCAGGCGCGCCCGGCGGCGAGGATCGGACCGCCGACGGAGGCTTCCACCAGCACGGCCGTTCTCAGCCCCCCGCGATGGGGCGCCGGCAAGGCGTAGCTCCGGGAGCCGCCGCTCCAATCGCCCAGGCGCACGACTTCGCGCACCACGTTGCGGTGCGGCAGGGTGCGGCCGCCGTTCTCGCCGCGCTCGATCGGCACCTGGAGGATGTTGGGATCGTAGCGGACGAGCATGACCACGCCGTGGCCAGCGCCCGCGACGGTCACCCGGCCGCCGGAGAAGTCGACCCTTGGGCCGCCATCGCCGCGGTCTTGACGCTGGATCAGGGCGGCGAGCTCGCGCTGGTTGCTGCCGACCACGTCTTCGCGGCCGTTTACGATCACCTCGGGCGTGGCGACCTCGCTGCGGTGGAAGGCGTGGGCGTAATCCCACTGACGGGAGGTGAAGGCGGGGTTGTCGAAGGTGTCCTTCCAGCCAAGGTCGTCCCAGTAGGTCACCTGCCAGGATAGGGCCAAGATGTCGGGGCGGCCGGCGATGGCCAACACGTTGGCGTTGGCGGGCGGGCAGTCTGAGCAGCCCTGGCTCTGGAACAGCTCCACAACGGTCGGATGGGCGGCGTCAGCCGCCATGGCGGGCGCCCCGGCCAAGGTGAGGAAGGCCAAGCTTGCGACGGCTCCCAAGACGGCGTCGCCGAGGCGGAGCGCGGTGAAGATCGGGCTCATGCTCATGTCCATCCTGTCGCCCCGCCCGCGGACGGTCGGCTGATCGACAGGAGGTTCGCCCCGCCGTCGCGGCGGGTTACAGCAGCGATCGCTCCTCGCCGGCGACGGGTCCCGACCGGCCAGGCCTAACGGGATCAAGGCTGTAACCCTTGACCGCCTGCGTCGTACTCCTTCCAGACGTGAGCCCTTCCGGACCCGACCGGGAGCCCCTCTCGCCGCGGCCGTCGAAGCGAGCGGGCGAAAGCCGCTCGACCCGGCGTTCACGCACCGACCGGCGCACAAGGAGGACAAGGTGCAGGAAAGCTTGATGGCGGCCATCGCGCGCTGCGCCACGCTCGCCCCTCGTCACGTCGCGACAACGTCCGCCCGGACCACGACGTTTGCAGGCGCAATCAGACGCCTCTCCCACGGAGGCACCCTCGGCCTCGCCGCACGCCTGAGCCGTAAGAAGGACAGGTCGTGAGCGAAGGCCTGATCGACTATCTGGCGAGGGACCTTCGACCCGTTCCTAAGCTCGCAGTGGCGCGGCGTCTGGCCTTGGGCGTGGGCTCCGGCGCAGCCGTCTCGGCCGTGCTCACGGCCATGACCATCGGCTTCCGGCCCGACATGGCCCAGGCGGCGGGAGAGGCCATGTTCTGGGTCAAGTTCGCCTACACTCTGGCGTTGGGCGGCCTGGCGCTGTGGGCCTGCGAACGGCTGACCCGCCCAAGCGGCGGCGGCGTGCGCAGCCGCATGTCCTGGCTGTTCGCCCCGGTGCTGGCCCTGGCTGTCCTGGCGGGCTGGCAGCTGATCCGTGCGCCTGCGCCGATGCGCCTGCCCATGGTGATGGGCCTCACCGCCGGCGTCTGCCCCTGGTGCATCCTGGCCTTCTCGGTGGCGCCCCTGGTCGGGTTGGTCTGGGCCGTGCGGGGGCTGGCCCCCACCCGCCTGCGTCTGACCGGCGCGATGCTGGGGCTGGCGGCGGGCGGAACCGGAGCGTCGGTCTACGCCCTGCATTGCGCCGAGAACACCGCGCCGTTCCTGATGGTCTGGTACACCCTGGGGCTGGCGGCATGCGCCGGCTTCGGCTGGCTGCTCGGGCCCAAGGCCCTGCGGTGGTGAGGTCTTGCAGACGCGGCCGTAACCGAAACCTCGCTCAACACGTAACTCCCTCTGAAAGCGAGGATACCCATGGATCGTAGAACCCTGCTCTCCTGCGGCGCGGGCGCCGGCGTCGCATTTGGCGCTGCAGCGCTGGTGTCCGGCCGGTCCAAAGCCACGGCGGCCCCGCAAAGCTTCGCCGTCCGCCACACGCCCGCCGAATGGAAGCGGTTGCTGACGCCCGCGCAGTTCGACGTCCTGCGAGAGGCCGGCACCGAGGCGCCAGCCTCAAGTCCGCTTTTGAACGAGCACCGCCACGGCGTCTTCGCCTGCGCCGGCTGCAAGCTGGAGGCCTTCTCCTCCACCACCAAGTTCGACAGCGGCACGGGCTGGCCCAGCTTCTACGCCCCCCTGCCCCATGCGGTGGCCACCTCCGACGACACCAGCCTGGGCGTCGACCGGACCGAGGTGCATTGCCGTCGCTGCGGCGGCCATCTGGGCCATGTCTTCGACGACGGTCCCAAGCCCACCGGCCTACGCTACTGCATGAACGGCGTCGCGCTCAGCTTCCATCAGGCCTGAGTAGCCTTGTCCGATGTCGCGTAAGCTCTCGCTCCTGGCCATCCTGCCCTTCGCCCTGACAGCCTGCGTCGCCCGCGCGCAGACCGAAACCCAGGCCCGCAGGCTGCCGGCCCCGGCGGTCGACGGCGGCCGCGCCGGGGCTCCCGTCGGCCTGCGCACGGCGGTCTTCTCCGGCGGCTGTTTCTGGGGCGTCCAGGGCGTGTTCAGCCACGTCCGCGGCGTCGCTCATGCCGTGTCCGGCTACGCGGGCGGCCAGGCGTCGACCGCCAACTACGAGACCGTGAGCACCGGTGGGACGGGCCATGCGGAGTCGGTCCAGGTCACCTACGATCCCAGGGTCGTGTCCTACGGCGAGCTGATGCGGGTGTTCTTCTCCGTCACCCTCGATCCCACCCAGGTAAACCGCCAGGGACCCGACGAAGGGTCGCAGTACCGTTCGGTGCTCTGGGTCGCCGACGCCGTCCATCGCAAGATGGCCGAGGGCTACATCCGCCAGTTGAACGGCGGACACGCCTTCCCCGCCGCGATCGCCACCCAGGTCCAGTCGCTGCACGGCTTCTATCCGGCGGAGCACGAACACCAGGACTTCATGGCCCTCCACCCCAGCTACCCGTACATACGGGCCTACGACATCGACAAGGTCGTCGCCCTGAGGTCGCTCTATCCGACCCTCTATGCGCTCAAGCCCGTCCTGGGCGGCTGAGGCTCGCGATCGCCAGGTCCGCCCTTCCGCCGCTCCTCGCGCACCACGATGACGGAGGCGATGATCACCAGCCCGGCGAGGGCGAACCAGGTGATCGCATAGACGAGGTGGCTGTTGGGAAAGCGGATCACCGTGAGACCGCCGATGGGTAGCCCGCCAGGATTGGGCGCGTCGTTCGCGTCCACGAAATAGGGTGCTACGTCCTTCAGGCCCCTGGCTGCAGCGATCTGGGCGACGTCACGGGACACCCAGAGGTCCTGAGCGGGGGCGTTCGACTGCAGGAAGCCGCCACGAGGCTCGCTGACCCGGAGCAAACCGGTCACCCTCGCCGGGCCCGGCCCTTCGCCGGCGCGCTGCGCTGAGGCGTCGCTGCGGTCCTGCGGGACGAAGCCGCGGTTCACCAGCACGGTGAAGCCCGCGTCGGTGCGCAGCGGCGCCATGACCCAGTAGCCCGCCCCATAGGCGGTGACCGCGCGCACCAAGGTCTCGCGTCCCGCCACCCAGCGCCCTTGCAACCCGATGCGCCGGTAGGCGTCACGCCCTGCGGAGATCGAGGGCCATAGCGCGGGTCCTGGAGCAGGCGCGGGCGCGGCATGGGCCCGGTCGTCGACGGCGGCGATGAGGGCCAGCTTCCAGACCCGGCGCTGCAGCTGCCAGCTTCCCAGCGCCAGGAAGCCCGCAAGCATGGCCACAGCGACCAGGGCGAGCACCAAGCGGGCGGCGGTGCTGCGGGGCGGGCGCGCCGCCGCAACCTCCACCTCGTCCAGGCTGGCTTCGCCTTGCTTCATGGGAAGGCCATAGCGCCGCTTGCACCCTTGAGCGGGATATTCTTTGCGGTCGTGGAGATCGGCATGCATATCTGACGCGGTTCGCGCGTTGTGGTGGCGACGCGACCTTCCGCGCTCCGATGGAGACTCCCGAATGCCCACCGGCACGGTCAAGTGGTACAACCCCGACAAGGGGTTTGGTTTCATCGCCCCGGTCGACGGCGGCGCAGACGTGTTCCTGCATGTGAGTGCAGTGGAGACGGCCGGCCACGGCGACCCCTATGAGGGCGACCGGATCAGCTACGACCTGGAGAAGGACCGCAACAACCGGTTGTCGGCCACCAATCTGCGCAAGGCTGAAAGTTAGTCGGCGCGACCGCGGCGCCTTTGCCGGCGGCGGGCGTTCCGCCATGCCCCAGTGAAGGACGCCGCCCCATGGCCAGCAAATCCAAGACCCTCAGCCAGTTCCGCATCGAAGGCTCAGGCGAGTCCTTCCAGCTGCACATCGAGGACGACGCGGGCGAGACCATCGAGTTCACCGCCACGCGCGACCAACTCGACGTCATCGTCGAGCACCTTGACGAGACGCTTTCCCAGGACGACTCCGACGCCAAATAGCCGAGTGGACGGGCCGTCTGACCAGAGGCGGCCCGACGTCTCCGCCCAACGGAAGCTCGCCATGCCCAGTCTCGACGTCCTGTTCAGCCCCTATCGGCTGAAATCCCTGACCTTGCCGAACCGCATCGTCATGGCGCCCATGACCCGCTCCTTCTCGCCGGGCGGCGTGGCGACGCCGGAGGTCGCAGCCTACTATCGCCGGCGGGCCGAGAAGGGCGTCGGCCTGATCATCACCGAAGGCACGGGCATCGCGCGCCCCGCTTCGCTGAACGATCCCAACATCCCCCGCTTCCACGGAGAGCCGGAACTGGCCGCCTGGAAGCGCGTGGTCGAGGAAGTTCATGCCGGAGGCGGCCTGATCGCGCCCCAACTCTGGCATGTCGGCGCGGTGCGCTCACGCGAGAAGGACTGGACCCCGCCCGGTCCCTACGACAGCCCGTCGGGCTTCTCCTCGCCCGGCAAGCAGTTCGGCGAGGCGATGAGCGACGAGGACGTGGCCGACACCATCGACGCCTTCGCCCGGGGAGCGGCCGACGCCCAGCGGCTGGGCTTC
Organism: uncultured Caulobacteraceae bacterium; assembly: GCA_964243445.1. GTDB lineage: Bacteria > Pseudomonadota > Alphaproteobacteria > Caulobacterales > Caulobacteraceae > CAHJWH01. The sequence continues at coordinate 5,455 of CAXTEX010000041.1, forward strand.
GATGCGGTCGAGCTGCACGGGGCCCATGGATATCTGATCGACCAGTTCTTCTGGCACGAGGTGAACCTGCGCAGCGACGCCTACGGCGGCGCTTCGGTGGTCGAGCGCGGCCGCTTCGCCGCCGACATCCTGCGCGCCGTTCGCAAGGCGGTCAGCCCGGACTATCCCGTCATCATCCGCCTGTCGCAGTGGAAACAGCAGGCTTTCGAGGCGCGCCTGGCCCATACGCCCGACGAGATGGGCCGGTGGCTGGGCCTGCTTGCCGACGCCGGGGCGGATTGTTTCCACTGCTCCCAGCGGCGCTTCTGGGAGCCAGAGTTCCCCGATGTGGACGGTTCGGAGCTGAACTTCGCCGGCTGGGCCAAGAAGCTGACCGGACTTCCCACAATCACCGTGGGCTCCATCGGCCTTGCCGGGGAGTTCATCGCCACCTTTTCGGGCGAGTCTTCCAAGCCCGCGTCGCTGGACGAGCTGCTCCGCCGCCTCGACCGCGGCGAGTTCGACCTGGTGGGGGTCGGCCGCGCCCTGCTGCAGGACCCCGCCTGGGTGGAGAAGGTCCGCCACGGCCGCACCGAAGAGCTGACCGACTTCACCCGCGAAGCCCTGATGAGCCTGAGCTGACCGCTCGCTGACGGGCGATCAGGCGAGCGTCGGCAGCGGCTTGGCCCGAGCCTCGTCCAGATATCGCGCCGACGTCGGCCTCAATGCGGTATCCAACTCAATCAGCAGCGGATTGCCCGTGGGTATCTCTACGTCGACGATCTGGGCGTCCGGCACGGCGAACAGGTGTTTGACGATGGCCCGCAGCGAGTTGCCGTGGGCGGCGACCAGCAGCGTCCGCCCCTCCTTAAGCTCGGGCGCGATCTCCGCCTGCCAGTAGGGCAGCGTCCGCTCCAGCGTGGTCTTGAGACTCTCGGTGTCAGGGATGGCAACGCCGGCGTAGCGGCGGTCGGCCTGGAAGTCGTAGGCGCCGCCCGGAGCGAGCGGCGGCGGCGGGACGTCGTAGGAGCGCCGCCAGACATGCACCTGGGCCTCCCCATGCTCGGCGGCGGTCTCGGCCTTGTTCAGTCCCGTCAGGCCGCCGTAGTGCCGCTCGTTCAGCCGCCAGTCCTTGACCACGGGAATCCACAGCTGGTCGGACAGGCGCAGCGCCATGCTGCAGGTGCGGATCGCGCGGGTGAGGACCGAGGTGTAGGCGCGCTCGAATTCGACGCCCGCCGCCTGGATCAGCGCGCCGCCGCGCTCGGCCTCCGCCACCCCCTGCTCGGTCAGGTCCACGTCGACCCATCCGGTGAAGCGGTTCTCCAGGTTCCAGGCGCTCTGGCCGTGACGCAGCAGGACGAGGGTGGGCATGGGCGGTCCTTGCAGGCGGGCGCTCGGGAGGGGCCGCGTTGGTGCAGGCCCGCCGCCGGGAGGTCAAGGGAGGCTGGAGCGCGGCCTCAGTAGGCCCGGGTCGGATTGCGCACCCAGTAGAGGCCCCCCATCATGGCCGCCGTCAGCAGGGCGGGCGCCAGGGCCCAGAGCTGTCCCGCGGCGGCGAGCCCGGTGGCGACGCCCCAGCCGGCCCCGACGATGAACTCGGCAAGGCCAGTGACCACAGCGCCCCCGCGCTTTCGAAAGCCGCTGCGCGAAGCCGGCTTCTCGAACCACAGGTTGACCAGCGCCGACGACGACGCCGCGAGGGCGACGCCGATCGCCGCGGTGAACGCCGCCCAAGGCGCCAGGAACAGCAGCAGCGTGAGCGGGACCGCCAGGATGACGGCGACGGGCGCCAGCGCGGCCGCCAGCTTCCCCCGCCGCGCCATGGCCCCCGCCGCAGGCGAGGCGGCGATCAGCTCGGGCGCGTCCTCGGCCGAGATGGTGATCCAGGCCAGGCTGCCCGCCACCTGCGCCGCCACCACGCTGATCAGGCCGACGCTGTAGGCGAGGGCGAAGCGCTGTCCGCCATGGGCGTTACGCAGGAGCACGAAGCACAGCGGGATCAGGAAGAGCACCCGCAGGCCCACCTGGGACAGCAGCGTCGGGTCGCGCCGGATCAGGCGCAGCTCCTTGTGCATGATCGCCCGGAAGGGCGAGGCGGTGAAGTGCGCCCTGGCGGCCCGGGATGCGTTCCGCCGCGGCGCTTGATCCACCCCGCTGCTGAGCGTGGAGTCGGCCACGAAGCGGCGTCCAAGCCCCGCCAGCACCGAGCCGAACACCAGGGTGGAGGCAGCCACGATCGCCAGCAGCGGCAGCGGCGCGCCCAGCAGAGCCCGCGCCGGCCAGGACAGGGGCGACCAGGGTGAGAAACGCTCCGGCGTCGCCCACTGGACAGCCGCGCCATAGACCGAGGCGCTCAGGCCGGGCGCGAAGCGGCGCGCCTGCACCAACAGGAAGGCCGAGGCTCCTATCACCCCGGCGATGACCTGGCCCGCGGTGCGGGTCGCCCGCGGTCCGATCACGGCGAAGAGCGACATGGCGATGGCTAGACCCGCCGCCGCCGCCAGCATGGCCAGCGTCGCCATCAGCGGCAGCACCGACAGCCACGCCGGCCGGCCCACCAGCGCCGCCGGCACGACGGCGGGCACGGCGAAGGCGCCGTAGACGAGGAAGGGGTTCATGGCGATGCCGACGCCGCGCACCGCCAGCACCTTGCGCCCCGACAGCGGCGAGGAGAGCAGCAGGTCCAGATCGCCCCGCTCGTAGAGGGCGCTGGTCGCCCCGGCGAGCGTCTGGGACAGCATGAGGGTGAAGAGCGCGGCGCAGGCGGCGTCTACCGCCAGCGAGAACAGGGGCGTGGCCTCCATGTGCAGCCTCGAGGCGGCGGCGAGCGGCAGGCCCACGAACAGCGCTAGCACCCCGAAGCCCACCACCATGATGACCAACGCCCGCCCGCCCCGGGCCGCGCGCATCGTGCGATAGCTCAGGCGCAGTTCGTGGCGGAGCAGCCAGGCCATGCCGCCGGGCTTGAACAGGGTCACGCCTCGGCGCCCACGATGTGCAGGAAGACGTCCTCAAGCGTGCGCCCCTGCGAGTCGAAGCGGGTGCGCAGCTCCTCCATCGTGCCCTGGGCCACCAGCTTGCCCGCGGTGATGATGCCGATGCGGTCGGCCAGCCGCTCGGCCACCTCCAGGATGTGGGTGGTCAGGATCACCGTGGCGCCCGCCTGCACCCGCGCCTGCAGCATGTCCTTGACCTGGCGGGCGGCGCCTGCGTCCAGGCCCGTCAACGGTTCATCCAGGATCAGCAGGCGGGGCTCGTGGATCAGGGCGCCGGCCAGGGCCACCTTCTGCTTCATGCCGCGCGAGAAGCCCTCGCAGCGCTGGGCGCGCCGGTCCCACAGGTCGAAATCGCGCAGCAGCGCCTCGGCCCGGGCGGCGGCGGTCCGGGCGTCGACCTCCCAAAGCCCGGCGACGAACTCCAGATACTCCAGCGCCGACAGCTTGTCGTAGATCATCGGCTCGTCGGGGACCCAGGCCATCAGCCGCTTGGCCCCGCGCGGATCGGCCCGCACATCGACCCCGAAGACCGATATCCGACCGGCGTCGGGGGTCAGCAGGCCCGCCACCATGCGAAGCGTCGTGGTCTTGCCCGCGCCGTTGGGGCCGAGCAGGGCGTAGAGTTCTCCCGCCCGGATGCGCAGGTCCAGGTCGTCGACGGCGACCTTCGCATAGGCCTTGCGCAGGCCCGCGACCTCCAGTGCGTCGTCCATGCCGTCCCCCGTCGCGCGCCGCCAGTCTCGCCTCTGGCAGGTTAAGGGAAGCGGAAAGCGATTTCCTCTCGCGGGCGTTGCGGCTTAAAGAGCGCGCCCATGTCGGATCGCGTCTTCTTCTCGCTGACGGGCGTGGCCATTGCGGCCATGCTGGCCCTGGCGCTGGTCTATCCGCAAGGCCAGGGCCGCCGCTCTCCAGCGACGTTCGGCCACGAGACCACGGCCGACGCCCTCGCCCGCCAGCCGAAGCTGCGCCCTGTCATCACGCCGCACAAGAAGGCCGGCGTGCTGTGAGCGCCGCCGCGACGCAGACGCCGGCCCCGGCGCTGGAGGTCGCGCGCCGGGTGCTGAGGACGGAGGCCGACGCCCTGCTGCAGATGGCCCAGATGCTGGACGGCCCGTTCACCCGCGCGGCCGAACTGGTGCGCGGCCTCAAGGGCCGGCTGGTGTGCACCGGCGTCGGCAAGTCGGGCCATGTGGCGCGCAAGATCGCCTCCACCCTGGCCTCCACCGGCACGCCCGCCCTGTTCGTCCATGCGTCCGAGGCCAGCCACGGCGATCTCGGCATGATCGGCGCGGAGGACGCGGTGCTGGCGCTGTCGCTCTCCGGCGAGACGAAGGAGCTGGCCGACGTGGTCGCCTACAGCCGCCGCTTCGCCATTCCCCTGCTGGCGATCACCGGCAGGGCGGAGAGCGCGCTCGGCCGGGCCGCCGACGTGGTGCTGCTGCTGCCCGACGTCGCCGAGGCTTGCGACGCGGTGGATGCGCCCACCACCTCCACCACCCTGCAGATGGCGCTGGGCGACGCGCTCGCCGTGGCGCTGCTGGAAGGCCGCGGCTTCACCCGCACCGACTTCGGCAACCTCCATCCGGGCGGCAAGCTCGGCGCGGCGCTGCGCACGGTCGGCGAGCTGATGCACTCGGGCGCGGAGCTGCCGCTGGTCGGCGGCGACGCCTCCATGGCCGAGACCCTGCTGACCATGACCGAGAAGCGCTTCGGCTGCGCGGGCGTGGTGGATGCAGAGGGTCGGTTGTGCGGCGTGATCACCGACGGCGACCTCCGCCGCCACATGGCCGGGCTGATGGGCCACGCCGCCGCCGAGATCATGACGCCGGACCCCAGCGCGATCGCCCCGGGGCTGCTGGCGGCCGAGGCGCTGAAGACCATGAACGACCGTCGCATCACGGTGCTGTTCGTGGTGCACGACGGGCGCCCGATCGGCGTGCTGCACATCCACGACCTGCTGCGCGCCGGCGTCATCTGACCTCAGCCGCTCCCGTCCGCCAAGACCAAGCCAGAAGGACCGCCATGCCCCTGCCCGCGCCCCGCACCGATCTCGTCCAGAACACTCTGGCCTATGAGACGACGCCTCTGGTGAAGCCGCAGGGCTTTCGCGAGTACGACGCGCGCTGGATCCTGGGCCAGGAGATCAACTACCTGGGCGTCCAGGCGCTGGGTCTCGGCATAGGGACCTACATCCACGAGATCGGCGTGCAGCCGCGGGTGGTGGTCGGCCACGACTTCCGCTCCTACTCCGTCAACGTCAAACAGGCGCTGAGCCTGGGTCTGATCGCTTCGGGGTGCGAGGTGCTGGACATCGGCCTGGCGCTCTCGCCCATGGCCTATTTCGCCCAGTTCGATCTGGACGCGCCTTGCGTGGCCATGGTCACCGCCAGCCACAACGAGAACGGCTGGACGGGGGTGAAGATGGGCGCCCAGCGGCCGCTGACCTTCGGCCCCGTGGAGATCGGCCGGCTGAAGGAGATCGTCATGGACGGCCAGGGCGTTGAGCGCGCCGGCGGGCGGCTGACGCCGGTGCAAGACGTGATGGAGCGCTACATCGCCGACTGCGCCGCGCGCTGCACCCTGACGCGCAAACTGCGCGTGGTCGCCGCCTGCGGTAACGGCACCGCCGGCGCCTTCGCACCGGAGGCGCTGCGTCGCATGGGGGCCGAGGTGATCCCCATGGACGCCGACCTCGACTTCACCTTCCCCAAGTACAACCCCAATCCCGAAGATCACCAGATGCTGCAGCTGATGGCCGAGCGGGTGAAGGCCGAAGGCGCCGACCTTGCGGTCGGTTTCGACGGCGACGGCGACCGCTGCGGCGTGGTGGACGACACGGGCGAGGAGATCTTCGCCGACAAGATCGGGTTGATGCTGGCGCGCGATCTGTCGGCTCTGCACAAGGACGCCACCTTCGTCGTGGACGTGAAGTCGACGGGCCTCTACGCCACCGACGAGGTGCTGAAGGCCAACGGGGCGACCACCGTCTACTGGAAGACCGGCCACAGCTACATCAAGCGCAAGACCGCCGAGCTCGGCGCCCTGGCGGGGTTCGAGAAGTCCGGCCACTTCTTCTTCAATCCGCCGCTTGGGCGCGGCTACGACGACGCCCTGGTGGCGGCGGCCAACGTGCTCAACATGCTGGAGCGCAACCCGACCAAGACGCTGAGCCAGCTTAAGGCCGAGCTGCCGGTCGCCTACACCTCGCTGACCATGAGCCCGCATTGCGCCGACGAGACCAAGTACGCCATCGTCGAACAGGTGGTGGCGGAGTACCAGGCCTTGGCGCAGGGCGGCGGCTCCATCCTCGGGCGGCGCATCGCCGAGGTGATCACCGTCAACGGCGTGCGGGTGGCTCTGGAGGATGGTAGCTGGGTGCTGGTGCGCGCCTCCTCCAACAAGCCCGAACTCGTGGTCGTGGTGGAGTCTGCGACATCCGCCGACGACATGCGCGCCCTGTTCCGCGACGAGGTGAAGCCCCGCCTCGGCCGCCACCCTGAAGTGGGCAGGTACAATCAGGAAGTATGAATACTCGTTTAGGTAGAGTTCTTGCTTCTCCTCTCCCGTCCTTCGGGAAGGAGAAGCTCATGTCCCAGATCGGGATCGTCCACGAACGCCCGCACGCCTCGCCCCTGGCCTGCAGGCTGATCTACGAGGCTGTGCTGGCCGGGGCCGGCTCTCACCGAGGCGTCCTGCTGCAGACCCGCGCGGAGGCCTTGGCGGCCGTCGTGCGCCGGGCCGCCGCCCGCAGCGCCCACGTCGATGCGCCGGGTCGCGCCGCGTTGAGCTGGTTGAAGGCCACGTTCCGCCAGGATGACGAGGCGCTTCGCCGGGCGGCGATGGCCGCCTTGGCGCTCGGCCATGATGGGCGTACGGCGGGTTGGCCGACGGAGCTGACGGCCTTGCATGCGGCCGCCCACGCCCGCCTGGCCGCCTTCCTGATCGCCAGACGGCCGTATGGCGACGACGGCTTCACCCGCGACGTCGCCTTCGCCGTGGGCTTGGCCAGCCCGGCCGGCGCCTTGAGCGTCGCCATCCCCGAGCCGGCGCAGGTCGACAGCCTGGCCCCGCGAACCCGCCGGGCGGCGGGGGCCTTCTGCCGCCAGGTGCTGCAATATGGCGCCGAGCCGGCCCGCGCCTGGCTGGCGCAGGTGGGCGTCGGGGCCTGGGCGGAACTGCATGTCGACGTGCGCGACTTGGAGGACTTCAGCGCCGAGGGCTTCGTGCGCTGCCACCATCGGCTGGCCGCCCTGATGCGCGCCAGGCCGGACCTCGCCGGCGTCTATGGCGCGAGCTGGCTGTACGACCCGCAGGTCGCCCACGTCAGTCCAGGCCTGGCCTTCGTGCGGCGCACGGCCGAGGACGGCAGCGGGCGGTTGCTGCGGCTGCACGCCGACCCGGTGCAGACGGCCTACGCCGTCGCCCGCTCGCCCGCGCGTCGCAGGCTGGTCGAGAGCGGCGCCTATCAGCCGGTCTGCTATGGAATGTACTGGCGGCGCGAGGTCCTGATCGACTGGTCCGAACGGGCTTGCGCCTTACGAGACGCGGCGCGGACCGAAAGAGCCAAGCACTTGCAAGCGGTTCGCAAGTAGAGCCGCAGACTTTACCGCGGCCCCGCATGGACGCGCAGGCCCGCCGGGGCTATGAAGCCCAAGCTTGCGGGAGCCCCCGCGGCGCTCGGCGGGAACCTGTGCGTCCCGCCCCCTGAGCGCGCGAGCCCGCTAGAGGAGAGAAGAGACCATGCCGTCCAAGGACAGCCTCAACACCCGCCGCGACCTGGTGGTGGGCGACAAGACCTATGTCATCTACAGCCTCAAGGCGGCCGAGGAGGCGGGGCTCGCGGGCGTATCGCGCCTGCCCGTCTCCATGAAGGTCCTGCTGGAGAACCTGCTGCGCCACGAGGGGCCCACTGTCTCCGAAGCCGACCTCCACGCCATGGCCGACTGGGTGGAGACCAAGGGCAAGGTGGAGCATGAGATCGCCTATCGCCCCGCCCGGGTGCTGATGCAGGACTTCACCGGCGTGCCCGCCGTAGTCGACCTCGCCGCCATGCGCGACGCCATGCGCAAGCTCGGCGCCGATCCGGACAAGATCAACCCGCTAAACCCCGTCGACCTGGTCATCGATCACTCGGTGATGGTGGACCATTTCGGCACGCCGCAGGCTTTCGGCGAGAACGTCGACCGGGAGTACGAGCGCAACGGCGAGCGCTACCGCTTCCTGCGCTGGGGCTCCTCGGCCTTCGACGACTTCCGCGTGGTGCCGCCCGGCACCGGCATCTGCCATCAGGTGAACCTGGAATACCTCGCCCAGACGGTGTGGACCGCAACCGAGAAGGGCGAGTCGCTGAAGATCGAGGACGGCGAGTTCGCCGACAGCGAGACCGGCGAGCCCATGGAGGTCAAATGCCAGGTGTTCGCCTATCCGGACACCTGCGTGGGCACCGACAGCCACACCACCATGGTCAACGGCCTCTCCGTACTCGGCTGGGGCGTGGGCGGCATCGAGGCGGAGGCCGCCATGCTCGGCCAGCCCATCCCCATGCTTATCCCCGAGGTGATCGGCTTCAAGCTCATCGGCCAGCTGCCGGAGGGCGCGACCGCCACCGACCTGGTGCTCACCGTCACCCAGATGCTGCGCAAGAAGGGCGTCGTCGGCAAGTTCGTCGAGTACTACGGCGACGGCCTCGCCCACCTGACCATCGAGGACCAGGCCACCATCGGCAACATGGCCCCGGAGTACGGCGCCACCTGCGGCTTCTTCCCCGTCAGCCAGGCGACCATCAAGTATCTGACCGAGACAGGCCGCACCCCGGACCGCGTCGCCCTGGTGGAGGCCTACGCCAAGGAGCAGGGCCTGTGGGTGGACGCCGACACCCCTGAGCCGGTCTTCTCCGACACGCTGGAGCTCGACCTCTCCACCGTCCTGCCCTCCCTGGCCGGCCCCAAGCGGCCCCAGGATCGCGTGCTGCTGAGCGAGGCCTGCAGCGCCTTCGCCGGACACCTGGCCACCGACTTCGGCAAGGCCGGCCACGAGCACCACCGCATCCCGGTGAAGCCGGACGAGGGCCAGGAGGCCTTCGACGTCGGCCATGGCGACGTGGTCATCGCCGCCATCACCTCCTGCACCAACACCTCCAACCCCAGCGTGCTGATCGCCGCGGGCCTGGTCGCACGCAAGGCGCATGAGAAGGGGCTGAAGGTGAAACCCTGGGTGAAGACGTCCCTGGCGCCCGGCTCCAAGGTGGTCACCGATTATCTAACCAACGCAGGGCTGCAGGCGGACCTGGATGCGCTGGGCTTCAATCTGGTGGGCTACGGCTGCACCACCTGCATCGGCAACTCAGGCCCCCTGCCGCAGAATATCAGCGACGCGGTGAACGCCGACGACCTGGTGGCGGTCAGCGTGCTCTCCGGCAACCGCAACTTCGAGGGCCGGGTGAACCCGGACGTGCGCGCCAACTATCTGGCCTCCCCGCCGCTGGTGGTGGCCTACGCCCTGGCCGGCTCCATGCTGCACGACATCACCCGCGATCCACTCGGGACCGGCTCCGACGGCCAGCCCGTGCACCTGCGCGACATTTGGCCGACCTCAGAGGAGATCGCCACGATCCAGCGCGAAGTGGTGACCCACGCCCTGTTCGCCACCCGCTACGCCGACGTGTTCAAGGGCGACGAGCACTGGCAGGGCATCCAGGTTTCCGGCGGCGAGACCTACGGCTGGGAGGGCGACAGCACCTATGTGCAGAACCCGCCTTATTTCGAGGGCCTGTCGATGACGCCCAAACCCGTCGTTGACATCCAGGAGGCGCGCATCCTGGGCATCTTCGGCGACAGCATCACCACCGACCACATCTCGCCCGCCGGCAACATCCGCAAGACTTCTCCGGCTGGCCAGTATCTGATCCACCATGGCGTCGACGTGGCGGAGTTCAACAGCTACGGCGCGCGCCGAGGCAACCATGAAGTCATGATGCGCGGCACCTTCGCCAACATCCGCATCCGCAACAAGATGACCCCGGACATCGAAGGCGGCGTGACCAAGCACCATCCGTCGGGCCAGGTCATGGCGATCTACGACGCGGCCATGCAGTATCAGTCGGAGGGCCGGCCGCTGGTGGTGTTCGCAGGCAAGGAATACGGCACCGGCTCCTCACGCGACTGGGCGGCCAAGGGCACCAAGCTCTTGGGCGTGCGCGCGGTGATCGCCGAGACCTACGAGCGCATCCACCGCTCCAACCTCGTCGGCATGGGCGTCCTGCCCCTGCAGTTCCAGGTCGAAGGCTGGAGCCGCATGGGCTTGACGGGCGAGGAGATCATCACCATCCGCGGCCTGGACCAGCTCAGCCCCCGCAAGACGCTGATGGTGGAGCTGTTCCGCCCTTCTGACCACAAGGTCGCCCGCTTCCCGGTCACCTGCCGCATCGATACGGAGACGGAGCTGGAATATTTCAGGGCCGGCGGGGTGATGCCCTATGTCCTGCGCAACCTCGCCCGCGGCGCGCACGAGCCGGACGGCGTCCTGCTCGCGGCGGAATAACGCGTCCGCCAGCGAATGACGGCGGTCAGTGCGGGCCGATGGTGTCCGTCTGGCCGACCGTGGGATTGCCGTCCGGCCCCGAAGGCGCGATCGTCGAGCCGCCGCCCCGCGGCGTCAGCCCCGGCTGGCCGATCTTGGCGGTCTCATGCTGCTCCTCGGCGGCCTTGAGCCCCGCCACGCCCGACGCCGGCTCGCCCAGGGGCCCGTAACCGGCGCATCCCGCCAGCGGAGCCGCCGCAAGGAGGAGGAGCGGCAGGGCGTGTCTGAGGTGGAGGCGCATGATCGACCAACGGGGCGACTGGACAGACGTTCCGGTCCTGCGCCCGTCCGCTCGACCGCGCCTGCGCGCCATCTCGGGCCCGTCCTCGAAAGTCCGCCATGATCCGCCCCGGCCCCCTGAACCTGATCACCGACGTGCCCGGCCTTCTCGTTGGTCACGCCACCGACGAGGCGGCCCAGACCGGCGTCACCGTGGTCGCCCTGCCCGGCGGCTGGACGGCGGCGGCGGACGTGCGCGGCGGTGGGCCGGGCGAGCGCGACGTCAGCGTGCTTGGCCTGGAGAACCTGGTCGGGCGGGCCCACGCCATCGTACTGAGCGGCGGTTCGGTCTTCGGCCTGGCGGCGGCGGACGGGGTCACCGCAGCCCTGGCCCAGGTCGGCGAGGGACTGCGGATGGGCGTCAATGTCGTCCCGATCACGCCCGCGGCGATCCTCTACGACCTGGACAGCGGCGGCGACAAGGCCTGGGGCCTGGAGCCGCCCTACCGGCGCCTAGGGGTGGAAGCCGCCGGCGCAGCGGGTCGGGACTTCGCCCTGGGCCGCGTCGGCGCCGGCCGCGGCGCCAGAGCCGGATCGCGTGCCGGGGGCCTGGGATCGGCGTCGATCGAGCTGGGCGGCGGGCTGACGGTCGGCGCCCTGGCGGCGGTCAATCCCCTCGGCTCGGTGATGATGGCCGACGGGGAGACGCCCTGGGCCTGGCCGTTCGAGATCGACGGCGAGTTCGGCGGGCGTCGCCCGCATGGCTTCGTCACCGACCCCGACCCGCTGCCGGACTTCTCACGGCTGCACACCCGGGCGCGACCGGGCGCCAACACCACCTTGGGCGTGATCGCCGTCTCCGCAGGCCTGAGCGCGGCCGACTGCAAGCGCGTCGCCATCATGGCCCACGACGGCATGGCTAGGGCGATCCGCCCTGCCCACACCCCCTTCGATGGCGACATCGTCTTCGTGACGGCGCGGGGCGACGCGGAACTGGGCCAGAACCGTGCCGCCGACGTGGCGCGCATCGGGTCGGCTGCGGCCGACTGCCTGGCCAGGGCGATCGCCCGCGGTGCGTGGGAAGCCTGCAGGCCCTGACCCTCAAGACGCCCGCGTGACAGGGCGAAAAGAGCGGACGTAAAGTTGGCCTAGCTTTGGAGCCAACTTGGTCGGTCGGGGGTTATGACCCTCGAGTGCAACGCATGCACCCGATCCGCCGGGTTTCTCCCATGAAACATTTTGCGATCTGCTTGGTCAGTGCGGCGTGCACCTTTGGAGCGGCGTCGGCGCCGGCTTGGTCCCAGACCCAGACTTCCGCCGCTCAGAGCGTCGCCTTGACGCCCCCGCCTCCGACCGGCGCTTCGAGCGTGGACATCGCCCTGTGGCGCGCCAGCTATGTCGACGAGAAGGGCGCCCTGCCGATCGGTGCGACCGACTCGGCGATCGAATATGGCGTGGCGGGAAGCTTCGGCGTGACCCCGACCGGTACGTTGCGCGGCTGGGTGCGGTGGGAGCGCTTTACGCCGACCAAGGACGAAGACGGCGTGACCCGCTCCTTCTCCCAATTATTGGAGGTCGATTGCGTGAACGATCGCGCCCGCATGCTGGCCGTCGATCTCTACGCCTATAACAACTTGCAAGGCGCAGCCCGGCACATGGACGCCCAAGCGCCGCAGTGGGCCTATTCGCGGCCGGGCACGGTGCTTGAGCAGAACGTCGGCGTCTTCTGTTCCGCCGCGAGAACGGCGGTCACCCAGGCGACCATCGCCCAAGCCCAGCCCCAGGCC